>JBILEW010000043.1:0-28964 GCA_044351885.1 Bdellovibrionota bacterium | reverse complement strand
GTTAAAAATCTCAGGGCCCGTGTTATGAAGTAAAGTGTAAACCATGTAGTGGCAGAGATCTGTAAACCCCTGGCGCGCTACGCAACGTTTACGAGCACGAGCACGTTCACGTGATAAGTTCAAAAGTGATACCACAGGTCGGTTTTGCCTCGCTTCCCTAAACGTTGTATGCCAACGCCTCCACTGCTAATTCCTCGTCAGAGGAGCGCACCACGGCACTCCCCGTTCGCTCGTCGTAATCCACCTGAATCAGGTGCTGAACACCATCTTTGACGTCATCGAGGTGCGTAATGATCAAGATCTGCTCGAAGCGGTTACGCAACTTTTCGAGGAGCGAGAGCACGTTCCCCCTTCTCCCCTCGTCGAGCGAACCGAAGACTTCGTCCAACATCAGGAGGGAGAAATGCTGCCCTGCTCGCTCGGCCAACATGTGCGACAAGGAGATGCGCATACACAGGTTCAAGATATCCTCTTCGCCGCCGCTTATTACGCGCTTTGGCTCGCCGTCCTCTACAACTGTTGGGGTGAAATCGTCATCGAGCTCCACTGCTGAATATCGGCCATCGGTCAAATCAGCGAGGTACTCACTGGCCAACTCCGCCATACGCGGACGGATCGTCGTGTTCACAAACTTACGGAAATCGGTGAGAACCCGGTCGCATTCGTCGAAGACCCGCACCTCATGCCTCAGCTTGTCGACCTCTGCCCTCCGCTCGTCGAACTTGAGGAGATCGCTCTTGCTGCGCTCGACCAGAGCCCCCTTCGTATTGACCTCTCCTTCGAGGCGAACACGTTGAAGTCGAACTACTTCGAGTACCCGTTGCGCTGCATCGTGAGCCCCTTTCTCGCGCAGATACTCGTCCTCGGAGAAACGTAGCTCCGCCATACGCTCCTGAGCTCGAAGCATATTGTCCTCTGCTACTTTGATATCGACCTCCAGGGTTTTTCGCTCCTCCTCGAGCGAGAGCATCTTGGACTGCAGCTGCTCGCACGTGCTGAGCTCAATCATCTTCGATTCGAGGTGCGCGAGGCGATCCTCCACACTCGTACGCTCTGCTTGCAGAGCCGAGATCTCCGTCGGCAGCTTTTCAGCCTCCGCAATAGCAGTTTCTACCTCGCGTATCTTGGTGTTGAGCTTTTTCTTCTCGTCCGAGAAGTGCTTTAACACCTGCTCGAACGAGTCTCCGAGCTCCTGTCCACAGGTTGGACACTCCCCGCCCGTCGATAGCTTCTCGAACTTGGTCGCCTTGCCCTGTAGCTGCGTGAGCTGTTGTTTCAAAGCATCGCGTTGCGCGGTAACTTTAGACAACTCCTCTCTCCACGCGAGTTCGGCGTCGCGTATCTTACCAATCAATATCTCTCGCGCGTTCTTCTCGGTGGAGAGTCGCTTGCGCAATCCGTTGAGCGCCTCGTTCAGATCCTGTCCTCCTGCGAGCGGCTTGAGCGCTCGGGCGAGATCTTCCTTCGTCAGCGCATATGTGTCAGAGATCGTTGCGATGCGTTTGACACGCTCTTCATGACGGACCTTGTAAGTTTGAGCGCCCTCTTTTTCCTTCGTAAAGCGCGCGCGAAGATCCTCTAATTTCACCATCTTCTCGCGTAAGGCTCGAAAGTCGTCCTCTGCTTTTTGAAGGGAGCGCGCTACCTCTGCATGCTTCTCTCTAACTTCAGCGAGCTCGGTTTCTTCTCCCTGCAAGCGCTGCTCGAGCTCTTCACGGGTACCGAGACTGGCCTCAAAACCTTGCAAGACGGCCCGCTTCTCCTTGCGATCGGTCCTGAGGAGATCTTGAACCTCCTCAAGTCGATCATAACCCATCATCCGAACGATGAACTTTTCACGCTCGGTCGCGCCCTTCTTTCCGCTCAGGAATTCGAGCCCTTTCTGCTCGGTGCAGTACGTCGACACAAACTCTTCGTACGACATACCTACTATCGAGCTGATGCGGGTAGACACATCGCGATTACCGGCGGCAACCGGAGTAGATTCACCACCTACGAAGAGTGCAGCCTCGGACAAGGTGCGCTCGATACGGAAGATGACACCGTCATGTTCGAGCGAGAGAGAGACCTTGAGATCCTGGTCTCGCTTCCCCCGTCCGGTTCGCGCCGGAGCTGTTCTCGTACGTACGTCCTCCACCTTGCCACGCAGCGCGCGCGAGCCGAAGAGAGCAAACCCGATAGCCTCGACGATCGTCGTTTTACCCGATCCGTTCGTACCGACGACACCTACCAATCCATCGGGGAACACGACCTCGCTCGACACGTGCTGACGGAAGAGCTGCATCGAAAGGCTACGAAGCTTCATACTTTGCCTCTACCTTCGAGAGATACGTTCCGAGAGTTCGAGCGATCTCGTCATGCGAGATCCCGGGCACCTCCCCTCCCTTGCTGAATTCGAGAAGCTCGTCTCTGAGCAATCCGCGCCCCGGCGCACCAAGCGCGGCAGAGCTCACTGAGGTAGCCGCAAACGAGATATCGAGGGTCAAATTGAGCGCCTTTGCTCGAAGTGCCCGAAGCTCGCGGTGATCGAGGTTGCGGTAACATTCGCGCGAGATACCCTTGATCTCGAGTCTCACTATCTTTCCTTCTATTCCGCCGGCGATACCCTCTGTTCTCTCGGTAATGAGCTTAGTGAGCTCCTGTGGTTCGAGCGGTGAGGCGTCTATCGGCTCTAGGACAACTATTTCGCGCGGGGATGTAAGTGGATGAAAGATCCGCTTCCCCGATGGGAGCGCCACCTCGAGAAAGCCCTTCAACTCGGATGACTCGCTCCAAATATTTGCGGATGTGTGCTCGATCGCACCCGAGTATGCCGCATTCAATCCGACTACCCGCTGCAGATGCACGTGTCCTAAGGCGATATAATCCCACTCGTGAGGGGCTAGTGCTTTCAGCTCCAGTTCAACCCCTCCGAAATCACTGATCCAACGCTCATTGACCTGTGCATGCACAACCAAGACGTTGTACGTGAATCGATCATCCGCTCGTAGCGATAATTTCTCGCGCTCCAAGAGTGCCGCGTGCGGAAGGCACGTTATGGCCAAGTCTCGATCCTTGAAGGGGAAAACCTCCAAGCCCGACTCAGCGACATACACACCCTCAATCTCGGAAAAGAGCTGGAGTACCGAACCGGTATCGGTACGCTTGGGAGTTTCGTGATTACCAGCGATGACCACCACCGGTGCTCCGGTTTCCCGGGCCAACCGCCGCAACTGCCGAAAGCAGAAGGTCACATTGGCGTTTGAAGGCCGCACTGCATGGAACAGGTCTCCCGCTATGATAGTTACATCCGGCTTCAACGAGATGATTCGGCCAATAGCCTCATGAAAAGCCAGATTTACATCCGCTTCACGTTGGTTGATTCCAGCCTTGGTGAGCTTATTGTAACGCCGGTAGCCCAGATGCACGTCCGCCATGTGGCAGATACGAAGAGATCGTTTTTTTTCGGGGTCAGGGCGTGCTATCATAGGAGAACGTCGTACAGCCACTCCGGTAGTGGCACTCAGGTGAAGCTGCTCTTGCGCCACTTCTGCCCACGAATGTAGTCGATACCGACGGCAAGTTCAATCAAGCGCAGCCTCAACAGCTCGTCAATCCGTACATCTGGCAAGGCTCTTGCACGGGGACATCCCTCGAGCACCTTGAGAACCAAGTAGTGGTAATTTGTGCAAGGAGATCAATGGTCTTGTATATTTCAGCACTGGATCATTCCCGGAACGCTACGCAGGAGTTGCATAGCGATGTACGAGTACTACCGGAAGGATCCGTCCTTCTCGGTGTGTTGAAATCGGTGGAGAGTGAACTGACCTCCCGCGATCTCCTGGGCCTTCAAGGACACAACTCGATCCCTTTGTGGTTCTTGGCCGAGACCGAGCGTAACATCTTTTTGTGGCGCAACGGCAAGAGCCTCGACGACCACCGGGACTATACATTCTGGATAGACGTTCCCGCTCTAATCGCCAAAAGACGCGAGCAGCTGGGGAAACCTCACGGATTCAACCCCTTCATCAACCCCTTAGGAGGGTCGCATCCCATGAGCGAGCGCTCCGTAGACGAGGAGATGGAATACCTCGACACATTCGAGGATCTCTCCGCCACGATCCTGCGCCATGCCGAAGCCCTGAGCCACGCCAGCGAAACGGTGCGTATCGAGCTCTCCGGCGGAACGGATACTCGTACTCCGGTAGTGCTCCCTGGGGAGCCGAAAGCTACTGGACCGCGGACTTTCTAGTCCGCTTACTGCTTGATGATAAGCGTAAGCGCGCGCTACGGCCCTCTACTACTTTACCTTACCCTCATCCTTCACCCCATTTAATCCGGTTTTTATCGACCGAGAAGTGGAGTATTCTTAAACAAGTGAGGCGAACCTATCTGTGGTCTTACCTTTGGACGTAGCACGTGAACGTGCTCGTGCTCGTAAACGTGCACGTACCCGAACATCTTGATGTTTTTGTTGCGGGTACGTTTACGTTCAGGTGCACGAGCACGTTCACGTGGGAGAGGAGCAGGTTTTGCCTCGCTTCCCTAGAAACACACACTGCCTACGGAAAAACACATGAACGAGTTCGAAGCTGACCCCCTTGTCGTTGAAACGGTGCAACGTGTCAGTGCCGCCGTTATCCCCCACTACCAAGACGAGTCGCACTACAACACTGTTCCCAGAAAGCTCTTCAGTTCGCTGTGTGAGGCAGGCCTCGGCGGACTTGCCATTCCAGAGCAGTACGGCGGCATAGCCGCATCGACAACGACCTGTGCAGCCGTCTTCGAAGCGATGTCGAATTACGATCTCGGACCCGCCATATTCGTATCGGTTCACACGATGGTCGCAGGACTAATCTCGCGGTTCGGAAGCGATGCCCAGAAGAGCTCGATCCTGCCTAAGCTCGTCTCCGGGGAATACCTCGCTGCATTCGCGCTGACCGAGCCTCACGCCGGCTCTGATGCTGCGGCGCTCTCGACCGAAGCCAAGCCCGACGGGAACGAATTCGTGCTCCGGGGAAACAAATGCTACATCACCAGCGCCGGGTTTGCAGACCTGTACCTCGTCTTCGCTCGAACTCCTACGGATACGGGGACCGAGATCTCTGCATTCCTGGTCCCAGCCGATACTCCAGGCCTTTCGATAGGTAAGCCCGAGAAAAAAATGGGGTGTGAGCTTTCGCCGATCGCTTCGCTCTTCCTCGAAGACGTTCGTGTTCCGGCATCGGCGTTACTTGGGCCCCTTCACGAGGGATTCAAGGTCGCCCTATCGGGGCTTGCCGGCGGTCGCGTCAACATAGCGGCGTGTGCAAATGGAATCGCGGCAACGGCGATAGATCTCGCCGTAAAACACCTTAAGGATAGGCGTCAGTTCGGACACGCTCTAGCGGAGTTTCAGGGGCTTCAGTTCATGGTAGCCGAGATGTATTCCAAACTCCGCGCAGCACAGCTCTTGACGATGGACGCGGCACATCAGCTCGATGCTCAACGGTTGGGGAAAGCGGGGTTGAATACGAAACTCTCGTCTTCACTGGCGAAGTGTTTTGCAACCGACGCAGCGATGTCAATTACGACCGACGCAGTGCAGCTTTTGGGTGGCGCTGGATACATCAAAGAGTACACGGTCGAACGGCTAATGCGTGAGGCGAAGATGCTGCAGATCGTCGAAGGGGCGAACCAAGTTCAACGGATGATTGTTGCTCGCGAGCTTCTTTGAACGGAGGTGGGATCGCCAAGACGTTCCTACCTCCGTGGGTTCAATTAATGTTACTGGGACTGCCTTGCGAGCAACGTTTCCCCATCGACTAGCGAGCCATCAGGCTCCTGGTAACAGAGATAGCCCCTTAGGCTGTCCGACAAAAAGACTCCCTTAGTCTTCCGGTTCACTCGAAACCGGTAGCTTGGTTCATCTTCTCCCAAGTCGGCTTGAGCACTTGCCAGCTCGAGACCCAACTGCTCTAGGCCATCGATGCTTCGGTTGAGCTCTGAGGGGAACATCTCGACAACTGATTCATCAACCTCTGTTGGGCAATACTGCTTTCCACTCTCGAAGTTGAATTCGCTATAAGCAACGACTTGGCGTCGATCATCTTCGAAAGCGCCTATGGTCAGTTGCTCCGAGAGGTCCTGTACTTCAACATCTTGCAGCGCTTCGGACAGCTTCACTCGCGACCTTCCATTTCCAACTAAAATAATTTTCTTGATACCTGCGCCCTTGACACGCCACACGATCGGCATGGGTGAAGACAGAACAAGTGTGGTTGGTTCTTCGAGACCCCTCACAGTCACCTTGGCCCTGTTGGGATGTTCCTCGAGGATTGTGTCTAGTCTCTCGAAATATGGGTCCAGAGAGGTCGAGTAATCGCAAGCCGAGGCATCCTCATCACACCTAGCCGCGAACTCGTCGAACTTTGCGTTCAACTCCTCCACAGCCGCGGCGTACTCCGGCGAAGGCTTTCCTAGCGACGTGATGAGATGAGCCTCATCAGCCTGAGCCTGTATCGGCCCTAGCATACCCACGATTAGTGCAGCAAAAGCGGGCAATCTCTTGATTGTCATAACGTATTCTCCCAATGTGCTTTTTACGATGCCAAAGCACGACCAGCGCGCGATTCGTTCTGAACGTGCATCTCGGAACGTCACGGCGACATCAAGTCACCGTTGTTTCTTTGGAAAGGTATGCGCTGACCAGGTCACACCCTAGTATCAGAGATATAACAAAAGCATAGCAATCAACGACTGATAATGAGATCATCATGAAAGGGTAGGTTTTTGTCTCGCTTCCCGAGAGAAACCCTAGTGCGGCTTCCTTCCGGCAACCCCGGTGCAACATCCGAAGAAATGCGATAGCGGTTCGGTATACAGCCCCTCTTCCCTGAGATACGAAGAAAATACCTCAGCATTCCCGAATCTCTCCGTATACTCACCTAACATTCTGTAGTTGAGAGGATTTCCCAGACACATTCGTCCGATCTTCGGCACTACGGTACGGATATAAGACAGAAATGGATAGCGAATGAGGCGATTATGTGGCACCGAAATCTCGACAAACGAGAACACTCCACCAGGCTTAAGCAATCTCTGTACGAGCTGGGCGAGGGATCTTTGTTGGGATGGAGAGAACGTCTTCAGTCCAAACGAACAAAGCACGCAATCAAAGGAGTTGCTAGGTAGAGTGGACCGCAAAACATCTTCCTGAAGTATCCTCACGGGAACTGCCTGCCGCAAACTTGTCTGCTCAATCGCTCGACACATCTCGGGACAGAAATCGACAGCGGTTATCTCTTTGAGCTCTGGATGCTTTCGAATGACACTCGTAAGCAACTCACCCATCCCCGACATGAGATCGCAACACGTTTCAAGCTGATGGTCCGGCAGGCTTGCTACACAAAACCTTCGCCAAATAGCGGCAAAACCGAAAGATGCCGTCAGATTCGTGAAGCCGTATGTAGCAGACATCTCGCTAAAGAGTGCTGCTACATAGAGCGGGTCGTAGATTGGATGTGGCTGAACCTCGTTGTGGGACAAGGGTATATCCATGCGACGAGAGTCGTTATCCGGCTTTTACCAAAGTATGAAAGCGCTGCATGTCTATAGTACCGCCACAGATCACCAGAGCCGTGTGGAGATCCCTAAAGCGCTCCTGCTCCTTGAGATACGCAGCAACCGCAAGAGCTCCAGCTCCCTCGACTACTAAGCGATGCTCAAAGAAGAGGTATCGCATCGCAGCCACGATCTCCTCCTCCTCGACGAGCACCCACTGATCAATCAACGCGCGACAGAGATCGATGGTAATCGCCCCGCTCTCTATCGACCCTGCGGTGCTATCGGAGAGCGTTGGAAGAAAAGCTCTATAGTCCTCAGGGGTTCCTGAGATTTCATCGAACATCGCCGCAGAATTCGAGGGAGAAACCGCTACAATTTTGATATCGGGCTTGAGAGCCTTCGCATACGACGCCACGCCAGACAGTAATCCACCGCCACCTACTGCAATAAAGAGCTGCTCGACCTCCGGGAGCTGCCTGAGTAGCTCTATGGCTACGGTCCCCTGTCCAGCTACGACGTGCGGATTGTTGTATGGAGAAACGAAAGGGCGCCCACTCTCCGCTGCACACGCGAGGGCTGCGCGTTCGGCTTCACCGTATTCCTTACCAACGATTCGGAGCTCGACCGGAAAGCGCTCCAGGTCGCGCTTGCGCGAAGGATCCACATCTTCCGGCAGAAATATGGTGGTTTCCGCCCCGTATACTTGCGCTGCGTATGCGACCCCGAGACCATGATTACCGGCTGAGCAGGCGATAATTCCTCGGGCGCGATCTTCGTCGCTTAACTGCGCGACGCAGTTCAATGCACCACGCACCTTGAAGGACCCAGTCACCTGCTGGTGCTCACACTTGAGCCACACAGTTCCCTCTCCGGTCTCGAGATCAGGCGCGTGTTCGAGCGCCGTCTCGCGCACATAGTGTCGTATGCGAGCCTCCGCGTGACGAATCATCTCGTGACCCGTGAAGATCTGCGTGTGTACTAGTGTCGTCATGGAAGATTGTATAGCCGAAAGAATGCTCGCCTACCGTCGAATCGAGCTCCTGAACTCCACGTGCTCAAACTTTTGCTGAGCCAGGGCTGGAGTTACGGAATCTCCGCCAACGTAAAACTCGTACTTCCCGTCGGCACTTATCGAAAGGGGAAGCTCACTAGCTTTGAACGTCATGAATCCAAATAGGGCTATCAGCGAAAGATAAAGAAGCGCACTACCCCCGAGAATAAAGCGTTGGGCCCTAGGAGACCACTCCATGCCTTCGACCGGCTCCTCCGGTGCCTCGTAGGTGACGTACAGCTCCTGGTGAAACCGAGTGCGGTGACACGTCTCACACAGCTTGGTCTCGCTTCCATCAGCTAGACCACATTGGTAGCATCCACTCATACCTTTGCCCTCTAGATACCACATTCGGAACTATCGGATTGGGGCTTAAGTGTGCGCGAACACGAGGATGGTTAATCTTCGTGCGTTCGCACCCTCTCTCTTTTGACGCTACACCCAGGTCGTGGGTTGGTCGAGAAAAAAATAAAGGGGCCGCGCAGTACATTCTTTCTTGTTGGATGAGCAAAACCGCCCAATTTTCAAGTGCTTATCGAAATAGAATACCTTCTATACATCCCAGAGAACTCAAGTATTCACAGTGGTCAGACACAAAAAAGCTCCGAAACGTGCAGGAACGTCCCCCATGTCCGACAACAAGGAGTAAGGAGAAAGATTGATCGCCATGAGCATCACTCTCTCCTGAATCTGTGCCTTTATAAGGATATGAAGGGGAAGTATGTCGTACGGAGACGCACGCTATCAGACCAAGAGAATCTCAGTCGGCGGCTTGAAAGCATCGAGTGGGATGCCGTCAAACTCGTCCACGCCAACACCGTCTTTAGAGTCAGCCGGTTCTTCTAGCTCGTCGGCGTATCTTCAGTCAGGTCCAATCCCAGCGAAGCCGATACAAACGAATGCCTATGCTGCTTCGCAGAAGATTCGAACCTTCACGGAGCCGATTCCCGATTCGGATCCGCAACCGCCTGCTCCCGAGTTTTCGTACTCGCAGCCCGAGGCCGCTCCACAAACGACGAATAGCCAGCACCTGGGCGCTACTCGTATCTACGAGCTAGCAGAGAAGTACGTAAGCGTGTTCCAATCTCACGCCGCGGCTCAGATGACACCGGAGCAACGCCAAGCGTTGGTAGTGGAGGTGGCTACGTTCTACTCGGCTCCTTTCAGAGCCGGTAGACTAGAAGCCCTTGTGAGCGCCTTTGACGTTTAGACGACCGCACCGAGTGGTCAGCACTGCTGACTTCCGATGCACTGTGTTGCCTCGATCGGGCCGTAGCATACGCCGCCAAAATTCATGTAGATGCGCGAGCTGCCCGTATTTGCGCGAGCGATAGAGGCCACCCTACTGCCATTAAACGGGGTGCCGGACCCACATCCAATGCCTGCGTAGTATCGAGCAGCCCATCCCGCTCCGCGCGCGTAAAGACCCAATTTTGCAACTACGCGACCCGAAGTATCGAGTGCCTCGACACAGTTGGGGAAGGGTCCACGCGCTCCCATGCGGAGAACAACTCCGATAGTGTTACGTCGAATGTCCGTGAAGTGGGTTGACCCTATAGTCTTGTAAATGTGCCCACTAGGCCAACCCATGCTCTGCGAACACTGCGATATCGGTCCCCCTCCGCCACCTCCAGAGTTATCGCCCCCACCGTCACCGGGGTTGGAGTTTGTTGGCGCTCCAAGGGTATTTATGTTTACTTCGTCAACAGGAATGCCGGCGAGATCAGCGGTCTCGACGACCTCTCCTTTCTCTGGATCTAAGATCCCCGATTCGCTCTCACCCTCGAACAAGACCTCGTAGTCTCCACCAGTGGAGAATTGGCCAACCACCGACTCACCCTTACCCTCGAAAGGTGCATTAGCTACCTCTGCACCTGCAAACGTATAGACCCGGATTTCGGTCCCCTGGCCCTTCTGAACGTGAAAGCCGAGCAGATCTTCACCGCTCGCCTGTCGCACCGGAAAGGCTCGCGGACGAGTACCAACCCCAGCAAATTTCGGGAGCCTCAAGAATTTACGCATATCTCCGGTCACCAGATTCTTCATCTGAGCCACTGAGCGATTCCCCTTTCCTTTGCGAATCATACCGAGCGAATCGACCGTTCCATCGAGGCTGGCGTAGAAGGCTCGGTCTCCTGCCTTCCCAAAGACAACGGTAGTCTCATTGACGGACTCACTGGTGAACATATCGTAGCGAATCTGCCATTCGGCCTTCCCTTTCGTTAGCCGAACGACAGCCGCATCCGCGGTACCATTACCGTTGAAATCGCCACCCGACACAACGAGATCACCCTTCATTCCGAATGTGCGCTCACGCTTTTCGCCGTCGTTATCCAAGATCGACCACACGATCTCCCCTGACCCAGTCTTCAGCGACACCACCCCGATCTGGGTGCTTTCGCCCAACCACTGAGCCATGATCAGGTGATCGCCCTCCTTCCCGATTGCTCCGAGGGTCTTAGTCTCGTCAGTGCCAGACAAAACTGCCTTCCATGTCAAAGATTTGTCACCTCCTATCTCCACCTGCACTCGATCGGATTGTGAGTCGCCGTCGAAATCGGAGGGTACTCCCGCAAAAGCAGGAAGCGACCACAGGAGAGAAACAATTGAAAGGACGAGGGATCTGCGCATAGCTCACCTGTAATTCATTTACCGAGAAAAACGTGGAATCGACCGGTACCGTACTTCGAGAAATCTTAACACAGCTATCTCTTTGGCGATAAGTTCAAGCTTCATGCCAGACTAGTAAAACAACGTGGCAGCTTTCACCCCATATCCTCGCTGTTATGATCTCCCAACCGCGCCGCACGCAAGGCATTCACCACTGCGAAGAGATCTATTCCCTCCTGAACCACAGCACCTGCTACTGGAGAGAGAAGACCGAAGCTGGCGAAGATCATTCCGACCACGCTGAGCGTCATTCCACCAACCGCACTTTCAAGTGCTACTCGACGCATGTGCCGACTGATGTGCAGGAACTGATCAACCTTGCGAAGCGAGGGTTCGAGTATGACGGCACCCGCCGCCTCAGAGGTAATTTCGCTTCTGGGGCCGAAAGCAATGCCTACACTAGCGGCAGTGAGCGCTGGCGCATCATTTATTCCGTCTCCAAGGTAGAGCGTCCGCGACTTGGAAGATTCCTCCCTAACTATCTCTACCTTCTCTTCCGGAGATTTACCGCTGAAAACTCGGGCGATCCCGATCTGACTGGCTAGATACTGAACCTCTGTATCACGGTCGCCCGAAAGTAGGATCACCTCACGAAAACCGTGCTGCGGCGCCAAATGCGCCACGAAACTCCTACTCTCTGGTCTCGGCTCGTCTCGAAAGCGCAGCAGCCCGCGAGCCTCACCGTCGATAACCACGATGCATTCCAGTCCACTCGTACTCGTACCGAAACGACCGACAACCTCCGCTGCCATCTCCTTTCGTCCTGTTATAGCTACAAGATGTGTACCTACTCGGCCAGAGAGTCCACGACCGGGCTGTTCACTCACTTCGAATGCTTCCGGAACGACCAGTCCACGCGCCTTAGCTGCATCGAGAACCGGCTGTGCGAGGGGATGCTTCGAGTACTGCTCAAGGCCCGCTGCCAGTCGCAACACCTCCTCCTCCGTCACCCCGCACCCCTCAATCGAAACGAGCTCGGGCTCCCCCACAGTGAGCGTACCAGTCTTGTCTGTAATGAGGACATCGCAGGAGTATCCGCGCTCGAGAACGATCGGATCCTTGATAATGATACCGCGCCGCGCGCACCACGAGATCGCTCCGATGATCGCCACAGGGATAGCAATGATGAGCGGACACGGCGTCGCCACAACTAAAACAGCGAGAAAGCGGGTCGGATCCTGAGAGCCGTACCACGCTGCTATGGCGATCAGCACCGCGAGAGGCGTGTACAAAGCACCCAATCTGTCCGCGAGCCGCCGCATCCGCGGCCTACGTTGTCGCGTCACGTCCATCACCTTCATGATCTTGATGTAACGAGAATCGATAGCCTTGCGACTTGCTCTGATTACGACTACCCCCTCACCATTGATTGCACCTGAGATCACCTCGCATCCAGGTGTCTTCGAGAGCTTGTAAGGCTCTCCCGTCAGATACGACTCGTCCATCGACGACCGTCCCTCAATCACCACACCGTCAACAGGACACAATTCGTGCGGCAACACCACAACCTCATCGCCGATCTCGACCTCTCCAGCCGGAATCTCCTGAAGTTGTTGCGCCGTACGCCGATGGGCGATCTGCGGCATGCGCTTCGCGAGGGCATCCAGCACCGATGAAGCCCGTCGCATGGCAAAATCCTCTAGCGCCGTTCCCCCTGAGAGCATCAGCACGACGATTGCACCCGCGAGATACTCACCCAACAGAAGCGCAGTAACGATGGACAATCCCGCTAAGAGGTCCGACCCGAAGTTCCCTTTCCACATGCCGTGAATGAGCCGGGCGACCAGTATACTCCCACCGAAAATTATCACGGTGAGAACGGGGTACTCGGACACTGGGCCAGAAACGTCGAGTACGTAACGGAAAAGGAGGGTGCCGAAGATACCGTTGAGTGCGGCCAGCGCTATGATGGCATTCAGATGTTTCATTTGCTTCGCTTTGGAAGTATAGGAGTTCTGAAGCTTAAGTACAAAGGATGGATTATGAATACATTGATCAAGGATGTAATGACCCCCACCCCCTTCACTATTGGCGACGATCAGCCCGTATCTCGAGCTAAGCACGAGATGGTCGTGCGAGGCATTCGCCACATCCCTGTACTCCGTGGCGGTACGTGCGTGGGGCTCGTGAGCGACAGAGATCTCAAACTGGTCAACGACATCGAGAGCCACCGCGGCGAATCGTTGATGGTGAATGATGTGTGTAGCTCTGATGTGTATACGGTGGCGCTGAACGAGCCGGTCAAGAACGTAGCTGCTCACATGGCAGAAACGGGGGTGGGCTCGGCGGTTGTAGTGAACGAGCAGGAAAAGGTCGTGGGGATATTTACCGTAACCGATGCGTGCCGACTGCTCTCTGAGCGTTTATGAGGGGGAAGAGGCTAAACAGAGATGTTTAGCCTCGTTCGAGATTTTATCTCGTCGAGTAACTCGGAGAATACTCCCTCCGAGTTACTCGACGTCTACCTTCACTCGTACTACTTGGCCCGAACGAAGAGACCAGCCGCAGGGATCTTGGCTCGGCGCGCTCTCTGAGTAACGACACCTCGTAGATCCCTCGAACATGCCGCATGCGATGGATCCAGCAGCTTCGTCTTCTTGTCGGCCCTCACGAAGAGCGGCGCAGTAGCATCCCGTCCGAGACCAGCCAGTGCCATGTACTTGATGATGGCGTTCTTGGCACTGGCCTTGAGCTTGATCTTGATCGGAGCCGCCCCCTTCTTGGCGACGACTGCAAGAGTTCCACTGCTCGGATTGAAGTCGACAACTTTGACGTTCACCAGCGCGCCCAACGGCATTACCCGCTGCGACAACACCGCTAGGATCGCACGGTCTCGTAAATCCAGCGCAGTCGGATTACGCGAACCCTTCAAAAGCGCCTTACGGACTTTGGGCGAAAATTTTACTCCCTTTCCCTTCCCCTGTTCTACAGCGGGACAGAATATGAAGTTTACTGCTCCAGGTGTCAGTTGAGGAGGAGGTGTCTCTTTGGGTACCTCTTTATCGGGAGGACCATCCGTATCGTCTCCTCCAGTGCCATTGTCGTCGGGACCCGGTGTCGGTGTAGGACCAATAATCCCCTGTCGGTCAGGACTCGTGACCGGGCACGCCGCCACTATGGGCTGTTGCACAGCCGCTGAGATCGGGCTCCCGGAGGGCGGAGTGGCTCGGATGGTGAAATTCTCGATCCGCACGCGCCCGTTGACTTCAGCAACGAAGATGCCGAACGCCTCAACCGTTCCCGTCGTCGGTAGGCTCGTATTGTACGACAATGGAATCTCCGGACCGACGTCTCCTACTACTGCCACAGCACCGTATTTCAATCCCGCTGGGAATACACTCACTTGTTCCCAGGCTATTCCACCATTGGTCTGTGCAGTTGCCTCCTGGGATATGTACCACACACCATCAATTTGGAATGCAAGTTGTGATCGATTTGGTGTCTCAGATTGATTGATTCCACTGAGCCGCTGCTCGTATGCCACCTCCGTAGTGGGATCGGAGAGCAGGGCAGCATCGAAAGTGAACTCACGCGTGAGTATCGTGAGTCCGTAGGTGGGGCGGAACCAGAAACTGTATCCCTGGGCAAGCCCAGTAGGATCACTGTTCACTGAGCCTCCGATACGCGGAGCACCATAGGAGAAAACCTTCAAATTGCTGAACTTGGCCTTCGGGAGACCACTTTTGAGTCCGTACCATCCAGCTTCATCGGCCGCAAATGGGCCAATACTACCTGTGCAGAAGCCGAACGTCTCTTTATAAACAATTGGTGGCTCGGCGAAGGCGCTAGTGCTCCCTCCGAGTAGAGCAGCTAACGCTGCAAATGCTAGGGGTGTCACATGACGTGAACATGCGGATCGGTAGGTTTTCATAGACATCGTTCCTCTTAGTGCTCCGAAAAGACGGGAGAATGGGATGTGGTGTAACGCCGACGCAGACAAAGCGGAATGAGAGCGGTCATGTCGAGATCGAAAGAACGAACGATTCGCTCAACGGACGGCGAGGACGCCGTCCCTCCTAACATTGGACGCAGAGAGATATTATGACACCCGCGCCCAAATCCAGGAGGGACGGCGCCCCCGCCGTCCGCGCGAAAATTGGACCCAGACAAAAATTATGACACCCGTGCACAAATCCCAGGAGGGACGGCGTCCCCGCCGTCCGTCAATGTGTGCGGTGACAACGGACAGGATCTCTCCTCGCCTTTCTCAGCCTCGAGCTTCGGACAATCCCTCACACCACAAGAGAAACTCTTTGTTCCCCTCTGTGCCTAGGATCGGAGAGGGCTCAATGCCACGGAACGTAAGCCCAATAGAGGGCAAGAACTCTACGATTTTTTTGACGACCTCTTCGTGAACCGCAGGGTCGGTCACGATTCCGCCCTCTCCCACCTGTTCACGTGCAGCCTCGAATTGCGGTTTCACGAGAGCCACTATCGTTGCGTGTTCTCCCAGCCATTTACACACGGCCGGCAGGATCTGCGTCAATGAGATGAAGGAGACATCGATAGATACGAACGAAATAGCCTCGGGGAGTTTCTCCAGATAGCGCGCATTGGTGCGCTCCATCACTACAACTCGCAGATCGGTACGAATGCGCCAGTCGAGATCGCCATACCCAACGTCGATCGCATAGACCCGTTCTGCACCAGAGCGAAGTAAGACATCCGTGAAGCCACCGGTGCATGCTCCAACGTCAGCACACACCTTCCCTTGCGCCGAGAGCGCAAAATCTTTCATTGCGGCTTCGAGTTTGAGCGCGCCGCGCCCCACGAACTCGCGGCGCGGCGTGAGGGAGACCGAGGCCTTGTCTTCAATTACCGATCCAGGCTTGTCGACGACTTCACCTGCGACACGCACGAGCCCAGCACGAATCTGTTTTTCGGCCGAGTCCCGATCCGAGCACAACCCATCTCGTACCAGTCGCTCTACCAGCGCGCGCTTCTCTTTAGCCTTCGAACCCATGGATATGAGTATGACATATCCAACCGGTCAAGTCGCCCCTTACAAAGACGCGCGGCGAAGCCTCTTGTTCCCATAGGTGAGCGTGCTCGTGAACGAATCCGAAACAAAGATGTCAATTTTTCGGGTACGTTCACGTTTACGAGCACGTTCACGTGAGAAGCTCTGATCAAACCGCTCGTAGGTTTCGCCTTAGTTTTCCTAGACCACCCGAGGCGACTCCTGCTGCCACCTCTGGGATTCGAAGCCGGTCTCCTCTTCGACCACCCGCCTGAATCGTTCGAGGTCCTCGCGTATCTGACGCCGAGGGTCGTCTCCCAGCAGTTTCTTCACGACATCACGTAAAGCCCCACGAATTGGTTCGTATTGAAGAGAAACCTTTACTTCGGTGGCACGTCCACCTTCGAGTGGAAGGAAACCTACCGCACCTGAGTGCCGTAGCGGCGATCCCTCCTCTGAACGCCACGCGATGTGGTGTCCCGGTACGTCCTCGACGATCTCAGCATTCCACTCGATCCTGCGGCCAAGGGGACCTCGAACTACACAATGGAACCGCTTTCCGTCCAAGGGAGAGATAGACTCCACGTGGTTAAGAAACCGCGGAAGATTTTCGAACCTTCTCCACACTGAATACACAGTCTGTGGATCCTTATCGATGGTGACGGTTCGTTGAACGCGGATACTCGGGCGGCCTTCACGTTCTTCGGCCGTATCTATATTCAGCATATCGTAAAGCCAACTGAACCCGGTACTCCCCCGGTAGATCAGATTCGCTCCTACCAAGCTCTCGATTAAACCACCTACTCCACGACGACGAAGTCCATCGATCACCATGAATCCTCCCGCGATCATCGACGCGCCTCGCTCTCTACTCCCCACATTCTCCTTGATTCGCTCTCGGAGATACCCCCCGCGAAAGCTGCGATTACCCCTCATGAAACGTTCGATCATGGTCATAATGAAATCTCCAGAGCACTAATTGTTGAAACGATCGCCCTCATCATCCGTCGCATGAATGCCGGGCATGGAGCATCGAGATATCAACAACGGCCGCATGTCGACATGAGAGGAGTCACAGTGGCGGGCCCCTTCTCTTAGTCTGATTTTCGAACCTACCACGTGAACGTGCTCGTGCACGTAAACGTGAACGTACCCGAAACATTGATATTTTTGCCTCGAATACGTTCAGAACCACGCCCTAGACTTTCACGAATGACCGGGATTTGAGTACCCCTACCCCCTGGGGTACACTGCTGGGCTCACCCGCTCTTTACCATTCTCTCAGCATGTTCCCGAGTACTTCCTACTGAGGTCCGCACACGGAGCTCAGTAGGGAGAGTGGTGTTTTTTTGGACATGTGTCCAAACCGGTTCTCTTTACTCGGTTATTTGAAGAAAGGGGTCCCCGATGGGAACTTCTAAAAAACGGACTGGTAAGAAGGGAAGCCGGGGGAACAAGCACACGAGCGGTGCCACCCCCTGGGTTCGAAATATCGACCTTCAGTTGATCGGCCTGTCGATCGCAATGATCGTCGCGATCGCTGTATTGATGCAGGTGTCTTTGCCTGGCAGCGGCATAGACGCCGCTGTAGCATGCTCGATCTTTTTACTGTGTCAAATTGGACTGCTATTCCTCTTCCCAAGGGCGGAGGAAAAAGAGGCCAAGGAGCTGAGCCGCAGCATGAGTCGAGCTCAGAGCGAGAATGCTCTCGACGAAATCGCGGAGTTACTCGGCCTTGCGAGGTCGGAGCAGCATGAGATCGAGGCGAGCATCAAGCAGCTTGTCTCGAGCGAGGCGCAGCACAAGCAACAGCTCGCTCAAGCCAAGGAAACAGCGCAGCAGGTATTCCAGCAAGCGAGTTTCACGCCGATGAATGATCTGAGCGCAGCCCTTCGCAAGGCAGGCTCAATCCTGCAGGACCAACGCGCCCTTCTGGATGCACTCGGTTCGATATCGGAGCGGGGAGAGCCCCCGACCAACGTGAAGCAGGGATTGCAAACGATCCAGGGCATTCGCCCCATCGTGAGCCTTGCGCGAGAGACGGGTGATGTGCTTCTCAGTCGCGACCTTCTGGCGGAGATTTTCTCTCAACTTCTCGATCGAGGCGCTCAGAAGCCCACCACGCGGAAAAAAATCCGCGAGCTGGCGACTTCGTGGCGTTCGATGATCGAGAAGGCACAGAAGGAGGTGCCTCGTTTGGAGCTCGAGTGTGATCGTCTGCAAGCCGACCTCGCAGAGGCCAACTCAACCGTCGAATCTCTGCGGCGCGAACTTGATGAGCTTCAGGCGAAACATCAGAGAGAGATCTCTGGGTTCTCCGAAAGACTCACGACCGCGTCAACCGAGATCAGCCGGAACTCACGAGCAGCGGAGACGTTGCGAAATGAGATAACCCGGCTCGAGCAGGAGCTCGCGCGCCAAAGGGAGGAGGTCGCAAACCTCACCTCCCTCCAAACGCAAGAGCTAGAGTGGGCGGAGATCCTCACGGATGAACTCGCTTGGAACTTGGAGGCCCACACGGCCCTTGTAGGGGTCGTGGCATACCTCCAGTTCCACTGGCAGCAGGAGCCCCAGGATGCGCGGTCGACGTGGATCGATCAGACTATTAGGCCGGTCGAGGCTGCTCTCGAGCGGCGCCACATCGAACGCCTGGAGGCTCATGGTGCGCGAGCGTTCAAGCTCTTTGGCTCCAGCTTTTATGGAGTCGAAGGCATGAGCGCCTCTACGCTCGAGATCGCACGGAGTGTCAACTTCGACGAGTCATCGTTTGAGTCCTTCCGTCGATTAGCCCGAAGTAAAACAAGCGATGCTGCCGCCAATTTCGTGGCTCAGCACCTACCAGAAAAACTTCGGTCCGTGGTTGTAGAGCTGTTACGATAATCTCGTTAAGTTCTGCGACATTTTTTCCCTCTTCAGTAACCTTTTCCGAGCAGGGGTTTTGTACACAAGGTTTTACACTCCCCTGCTCTCCAAGCCTCTCCTCACCCACCAACTTCATGCCACTTCCGGCGTCACTGCTTCCCGTGCAATACTCGCCCGAAGAAGCGCGACGGAACGCAGATTTTACCCCGCTTCCTCACATTATGGAGGTACGCCCTATGAAGCTATTCGATCTCACCAGGCCACTTCTCTCTACGATCGCTACTCTCTTCCTGTGCGTTGCCCCGTGCTACGCCGACACGACCCTGAAGATCGTCTCGAGCCTTCCAAAGACCGGAAGTGCGAATGCACAAGCAACCAGTATCGCGAACGGCATCAGATTAGCCCTCAAGGAGGTCAACAACCGAGTCGGAGACGTTACTCTCCAGTACGAGGACTGGGACGATTCCTCTCCTGCTCGGGGAAGCTGGGACCCAGCGGTCGAAGCGGCCAACGCCGACAAGGCGATTCAAGACCCCTCAATCGTAGCGTATCTCGGACCCTACAACTCCGGGGCGGCGAAGATCAGTATGCCGAAGCTTAATCAAGCGGGGCTCCTCATGGTTTCGCCCGCTGCATCGTGGCCTGGTCTCACAAAGCCAGGTCTCGGAGAGCCGAATGAACCCACCATCTATCGCCCCACCAACAAGGTAACCTTCTTCCGCGTCGTCCCTGCCGATGATCTCCAAGGCGATGTGGGTGCCCAATGGGCGCAGGAGCTCGGCGTCAAGTCTGTGTACATACTTCACGATGGAGAGCTGTACGGTAAGGGAGTTGCCACGATGTTCAAGAAGGCAGCCACTACACGTAACTTCTCGGTTCTCGGATTCGACAAGATCGATCCCAAGGCGTCGAACTACCGCTCTCTAGCGGTGAAGATCAAACAAACGCGGCCGGATCTCGTATACTTCGGCGGCACGACACAAACAAATGCAGGCCAGCTCATCAAGGATCTGCGAGCTACCGGCATCACCAGCAAATTCATGGTCCCTGACGGCTGCTACGAAACAGCCTTCATCGAATCTGCAGGCGCCGACGCAGTGCAGGGGAATACCTACATTACGTTCGGTGGTGTTCCCGCCAAGCAACTCAAAGGGATGGGGCAGAAATTCTACGAGACTTACAAGGCCACCTACAATGCAGAGCCGGAAGGATATGCAGCATACGGATACGAGTCAGCGAAGGTCGTCATCGACGCTATCGGCAAAGCCTCCACGAAGGATCGGGCCGGGATCCTTGCTGCCATCTCCGGCACCAAGGATTTCCAGGGTGCGTTGGGAACCTGGTCGTTCGACGCAAATGGTGACACGACTCTACGCACGATGAGCGGTAACATGGTCGAGAACGGCGCGTTCGTTCTCTCAAAGGTACTCGAATAGCCAAGTATGGATACGGCTGAGGTCCTCGCTCAACAGCTCATCATCGGGCTCTCCAATGGGATGATCATCGCTCTCATCGCCCTGGGCTACACGATGGTGTACGGGTTGGTAGAGCTTATCAACTTCGCGCACGGGGACCTCTTTATGTTGGGCGGATTCTGCGCCCTCACTATACTCGGAGGCCTAGGGCTCGCTCCCCTCCCCGCAGCGGCAGAGATAGGAAGCGTGACGTGGTGGGCGTCCTTTGTACTCATCTTTACCCTCGTACCGCTTTTCTGCGGCGCGCTTAATTGGCTCATCGATCGGCTTGCATACCGACCATTGAGAAACGCCCCTCGACTCGTACCGTTGGTTTCTGCGCTCGGAGTCTCATTTATCCTCCTCAACGTGGGATTATTCTGGGGAGGGCTCCCGATGTCGGCGTTCGACATGGGTGCCTCGGCAGCATCTCCCAAAGACTTCCCACAGCTCGTCTCCAATACGAACCTCCTAGGAGAATCCTCGTTCATACTCTTTTCGCCTAAGGATCTCTTGGTTATCTCGGTGACCCTCCCAATACTCCTTGTGCTCGTTTTCGTGGTGACCCGCACCCAATTCGGTCGGGCCATGCGCGCTGTGGCTCAAAATCCGGTTGCAGCGAAGCTCGTCGGTATCGATGTCGATCGCATCATTAGCCTTACGTTCGTACTCGGTGGAGCGCTGGCTGGAGTTGCCAGCATTATTTATGCCCTCTACAACAACACGGTATTCTTCCAGATGGGATATCGGGTAGGGATCGATGCATTTACGGCTGCTGTTCTCGGCGGCATCGGCAACCTCGTCGGTTCGGTCATCGGCGGAATCTTAATCGGACTTATCCGAGCCATGAGCGATCAATACATCTCTACCGAGTGGACTAACACGATCGTATTCATGATCCTGATCGGTGTCTTGGTTTTCCGTCCTGCGGGACTCCTCGGAAAGGCAGCCAAGGAGAAGGTGTAAGCGGTTAGTTTGCTATGAAGAGATCACAGATCGACATGCGACTGGTGTGGCTCCTCGGTATACTAGCCGTTGTCCCACTCGTCGACTCCTTCTTGCCTACAGCCCTACAGATCACCCCACTGATGCCACCCGTGCTGATCTTTTCCTTGGTAGGGCTCGGTCTCTCCGTGGCGACGGGCTTTACTGGGCTCCTGCACCTCGGAGTTGCCGCATTCGTCGCCATCGGGGCATACACCTTCGCTATCGCTACCTGCTCTATCTATCCATTCCAAACCCCATGGACGTGCGCCGTAATCCTGGCAGGAATTGTGGGTATGGCCACAGGCGCACTCCTGGCTCTCCCTACTATGCGATTGCGTGGCGACTACCTTGCGATAGTAACGCTTGGGTTCGGTGAGATCGTCCAAGACGTTCTCCGCAACCTCGATGCGATCACCAAAGGGACTCAAGGCATCAATCCGCTCAAAGGCCCCTCAATTGGGTCGCTTCAAGTATCCAGTACTACTCCCTCGGGATGGTACTACCTTATCCTGTGTATACTGGCTCTTGTAGCTTTCCTCATGCAGCGCTTGTTGCATTCGCCGACTGGTCGCTCATGGCTCGCACTCAGGGACGACGAGCTCGCAGCTTCGTGCATGGGAGTCAATCCGGCGCGTACAAAACTCACGACCTTCGCCATCTCTGCCGGGCTGTGTGCCATTGCAGGCGCCCTCCTGGCGAGCTTCCTCGGTTCAAGCGGAGAGCCGAGCAACTACGATTTTCAGGTTTCAATCATGGCGCTCTCGATGGTCATCGTAGGAGGCCTGGGAAGCATCCCGGGCGCTATCCTCGGAGCTATCATCATGGTGGGTATCAACTCGATCGTTTTGGCGAAGCTCGCCGATTGGCTCTCAAATGTGAGCGCTGGAAGTTCGAACGTGCTGCTCTCTCCTTCAAACTGGAAGTACATGATCTTCGGGTTAGCATTGGTGCTCATGATGCGCTTTAAGAACCAGGGGCTCATGCCTCCGCGTGAATCAGGGGGGAGATGACCATGACAAGTAACGCCGCCCCCCTCCTCGCACTCCGCAACGTTACCGTGCGGTTCGGTGGAGTTACCGCCGCCCACGACGTTACCCTCGACGTGACAGACAAGCAGATAGCAGCAGTTATCGGACCAAATGGCGCCGGCAAAACGACCGTCTTCAATTGCGTCACCGGGATATACGCTCCAAGCTCAGGTACGATCGAGGTGCGCGGTAACGATATCCGAGAACCGCTCACCTGGAGTGTTCTCGGGAAGAGCCTCGGTATCGGGGTAATCTTCGGGATGGCATTGATGCTAGGCGTTAACGCCCAGAGTTTGTGGGACGCGTCGATCAATCAGCTGTATGTGTACGAACAACCGTTCGACTGGACCGCTGCGGGTGCCGCTTTCGTATCGACTCTACGCTCGCAAGATCCTTCTCTCACCTGGGGGATATTCCTCTTCGGTTCCCTGCTTGCAGCAGCCGGCTCGTTCACGATGTGGCAAAGAACGAGGCATACTCCGTACACTGCGGTTCAAAGAAAGATTTCGCGCACCTTCCAGAACATACGCCTCTTCCGAAGCATGAGCGCTCTCGAGAACGTGCTCATGGGTATGCAGAGTATCCATAAGCCTCACCCTTTCTCTGCACTCCTCAGAACCAAGCGCTTCAAACGACAAGAGCAGATACAGCATGAAGAGGCCCAGGAAATTCTCGATTTCGTAGGGCTCTCCGATGCGGCAGATACTCCAGCCAGCTCGCTTCCCTACGGAAGCCAGCGGCGGCTAGAGATCGCGCGTGCTCTGGCCTCGAAGCCGGAGCTAATCCTGTTGGATGAGCCAGCAGCCGGCATGAATCCTTCGGAGATGGGGGCATTAACCACACTGATCGCTAAAATTCGAGAGCGAGGAACAACCGTACTTCTGATAGAGCACCACATGAAGTTGGTGATGGGGATCTCTGACCACATAACGGTGCTCGAGTACGGAGAGAAGATAGCAGAGGGATCTCCCGATATCGTAAAGCAGGATCCGAAGGTCATAGCCGCATATCTTGGAGATACGCACAATGACCACTAAAATTCCGCTACTATCGATCAAGAACATCCGTTCGTCCTACGGACCCATCGAAGCACTTCACGACATAAGCTTCGATGTCTTGCCTGGTGAAGCAGTGACATTACTCGGTTCGAACGGTGCCGGGAAAACGACCACTCTTATGTGCATCTCGGGCATTCAACCCCTCTCCAGTGGCGAGATCTGGTTCGACGGTTCAAATATAACGACGATGCCGGCCCACGAGCGTTTGAAGCTCGGATTGGCTCAGGTGCCCGAAGGCCGTCGGATCTTTCCCAGACTCACAGTCAACGACAACCTAAGGCTTGGCGCGTATTCACGGAGCGACGAAGCCGAAATTCGGGCTTCGGAGGAGTACGTATACTCTCTGTTTCCGATCCTCCAGCAACGCGCAAACCAGCTCGGCGGAACCCTCTCTGGCGGTGAGCAACAGATGCTCGCTATCGGTCGCGCGCTGATGAGTAAACCGCGAATGTTACTCCTCGATGAGCCTTCAATGGGCATCGCCCCTCTCTTGGTGCGCAAGATATTCGAAACTCTGGCGCGATTGAATCAGGAAGGGATGACTATCCTGCTCATCGAGCAGAACGCTCATCTGGCTCTGAAACTCGCAGGTCGCGGTTATGTGCTGGAAACCGGTACAATTACTCTTAGCGGCGATTCCTCCCTCTTGGTCTCCGATCCCCGAGTGCGCGAAGCATATCTCGGAGCGTAAGCTGGGTCAGACCCACGTCCATCGCCCTGTAGTATCTCCTTCAATCCCACTCTTCGTTACGTGCCAGAGTCCCGTATGAAATCTGTCCGACCGAGGAGGAGTGGCACAAACAACGGTGCCATAAGTCGATGGGAGAGTTACGAGAGATGGCGAGAAAAGGAAATACACCGCAGGATTTCCGCAGTGAAGCAGAACGTATTCGACCTCGACCAGCAGGAGTCCTCTTCAAGGAGGAACCCGACTCCATGCCGGGCGAACTCGAACGGGTTCAGCACGGTGCGTATCGAGAGATCCACTCGGACGAAACTCTCTCTCCGAACCGAAGATTATTAAAGCACATCGTTTTGGCACTATCCTCCGAAGCCGAGCTGAGCGCTTCAGATATCACCGTAGAAGTGCGTGGCCGCAAGGTGCTGCTCACAGGCAACGTCGATACCATAAACAGCAAGTACCGCGCCGAAGAAACGGTCGGGCGACTTCACGGTGTGGACCACATCGAAAACCAACTCGCTGTGCGCCTGGGAGAGGCATTGGACGAATTCACGCGTGGCGCAGATGCTTCTCGGCTACGCGAAGACCTCGCCCGGTCAACCAAAAAGGACTGAAGAGGTTACCATCGCTGTCTAACTAGTCTTGAATATCGATCCGAGCGCCCCGAGGGCAGACCCCTCTTCTTGGCCTCCTTTAGATGCCATCAACATCCTTCCCGCAAGACGCGAGAAGGGGAGCGATTGCAACCACAAAGCTCCAGGACCACGGAGCGACGCAAAGAAGAGCCCTTCACCACCAAAGAGCGCCGTTTTGATGCCCCCCGCTTGTTCGAGTTTGAAGTCTACGGTGGGCTGAAAGCCGACGATACACCCTGTATCGACATGCAGCGTCTCATTCGCTTCGAGGAAGCGCTCCACTACCGTGCCCCCCGCATGCATGAAGACGAGCCCATCACCTTCGAGCTTCTGCATGATAAACCCCTCACCGCCGAAGAGACCGGTGAGTATCCGGCGTTGAAAGAAGATACCCACCGAAACACCCTTTGCCGCACACAGGAAACTGTCCTTCTGACACACCAGTGCTCCGCCAATGTGCGAGAGCGAAACTGGGATGATATTTCCCGCAAACGGAGAGGCGAATGCCACATGAGCTTTTCCTTGTCCTGAATGGGTAAAGGCGGTCATGAAGAGCCCCTCTCCCGTGAGGAGCCTCTTACCCGCGCCGATGAGTTTGTCTACGACAGAGGAACTCTGTCCACTACCGTCTCCAAAGATGCTCTGCATCGTGATCGAGGGAGACTTGTACATCATGGCCCCGGCTTCTGCGATCACAGATTCGCCTGGGTCGAGCTCTACCTCGACGAACTGCATCTCCGAACCACAGATCTTGAAATCGATGACATCCGCGACCAAACGAGAGATCGGAGGAGGTGCAGAAGCCGAGCCTCCGCCAGCTCCCTTCAACTCGGGAACCTGTGAAATCGGGAGCCAGTTCGCCATTCCCTCTTTCCAGGCGAACCCCTGGGGATTCTCATGAGCTTTCGCGATAGCAACGGCGTCTTCGAAGGGCCCAAACTGCTTTCCATTGTAGCTCAAATACCATGTGCTCATATTTTTCTTCCCACTCCGTTACGATACGACCAGATACCGAAACATCAAATTAGTCGCAAACCATCTGATCGCGCTCGAAAGCGACACGACGCCCGCTCCTAGCGACACTAGAGACCTCGCGGAGACGACGCAACTATGTTTCGAGGAGGTTGTTTCTGTCATCCGCTGTTTCACTTGGATTGGTATTTCAGGTCCTCTCCTCCCTCGCCAACATCCGATCGAGGCTATCGGCAGTTCCATGGATCCTTCACTGATTTTGTGGCCAGAAAAATCCTGTACACAGCTCACTCAATCTACTAGTGTCCTACATCCGTTATGAGAGATCCCGGGGCAAACATGACTAATTCTCCGCTCATTTTAGGGGAAGACCCGAACAAAGCTTCTCTCCGCGAGAGGCTTTTCATCGTTGCCGATGCGTGCTTCGAGATGTTCTCTATCAAAGAGCTCCGAAATCCACTGCGCATACTGCCGGAACTTTCGACGGAGTTTCCCGAATTATCAAAGGAGGAGATCCTCGAGGCGATCCGCCTTGCGCTCTCGTGGCGACGGCTCCTACGCGCTGCCGGAAAACCGGTACACTGAAAAATATCAGAGCCGGTTGCGTACTGTTTTGCTCGGCATACCCCCACTCGAACCCCTAAGTTCTTGATGTCAGGAGACTTAAGGTCTTTTTCGCCTCCAAAGCTCAAGGTATATCGCAACGCAGTCGACCCCTCCTAACGTGCGATGCACTGTGCTTGAAACCCGGTTTCGACCCGGACTAGTGGGGCGCTCACTCTCCCGTTTGTGCGAAGTGGGCCAGACCCACAGCAGTCGAAGTAAAGAGATCAGCACAACAGCAGGATCGTAGTTACGTAATGGGAGCACCCCGAGAGATGCCGGGTTTTCAAGGTCATGCCTCTTCTGACAAACGCCTCGACCGGGCAGTCCATCACGTTAGCGCCCTGTGGTTTCCCATCAATCCGTCGGTATTGAAAACGATTCGCGAAGGCCTGGAGAATGGGAGTTACAGCGCGGATCTCTCACCACTCATCGACGAGCTGAAAAAAGACTTCGCCCTCTTCACGTATGTGGTCAAGGAACTTATCCCCGTAGCTGCGAAGGAGAATGTTCCCGCATCAACCTGCTCTAATCCTATACAACTGATGCGATGGGCTGGGCTAGCGAAGCTGACCACGATTCTCGGAACTCAGAACGAGCCCCCGTCAACTCATCAACTGGAATTCAGTGAGTCGTTTCAGTCAAATCGCTTGAAGGAGACGGCTATCATCGCCTCGACTGCCGAAGTACTCAGCAAAAATCAGAACCTCGATCCTGATATGGCATTCTCTCACGGAGTTATTCGAGAGATCGGACTCAATTTGATAGCTTGGAATTATCCATCTCTGTATGCGCGCGTCATCAAGTCCCTCACGTCCAGAACCACCGTGGACGAGGAGTTGGCCAAAGAACTTGGATTTAGTCCGACGGTCTTGGCGATGCGAATACTCCGTCCCAGGACCGAGGAACCTTCCAAGAAAAGCCCTCGACAAGAGGAAGATGCATGGGAGACATACGACAGTCTCTGCGAGATAGGTGAGGCTCTCGCACGAGCGGGTAGCCCGGAAACCTATCCATCAGCAGAGAACGATTGGCGAAGAGCTAATGACTATATTACTAAGTTTCTCGGAGAGGACGGCGTTCACCTCATCCGCACCCGAGCCGTCGAACACAGCGAGCATTACAGATCTACTTTGCCAGGAACCTTTGCTACCTTGTCCTCGTTCGACCCACCTAAGGCGATCGAGCGGCACAAGCTTGGCTCTCGGGCTCTGGATAACCAGTACATCCGCCACTGTCCTCCAGCAGTTCAAGCAGCACTACGCTCCCTGTACACAGAGATGCCCAGCAGCGGCGTGAGCAAAGAGGTCATCGAGCAGCTCGTAAAGAAGATTATTCCCGATGCTGGATTCACCGGAGGCTGCGTCTTCCTGGTGGATCCTTCTCAGATGAGCCTCTTACCACTCTCGGTAATCGGCCATGTCAGGCTCAGGCGCTTGGGGAAGATAAATCTCAAAACCTCTCCCGGCAGCGCTATGGCGGGGCTCGTTGCGGACAACATTACCACCGCACAGCATACTCAAGGGGACCCAGCCCTCGTGGCATTCAATTGCGCTCAACCGCTGATAGAGCGTGAGGGAACAGAGGTCGTCGAATCCACCGCGGGAATCTACAGCTCCTTGGGAACTAAGCGCCGGATAGGGGTGCTATACCTAGAGGCTCCCGAGGATCAGGTCGGAATGTCCGATAGCTCGACAGTGAAAACATTCAAGGCACTGCGCCAGGCGCTCTGTGATGCGCTGATGGTTGACTGACAGATTGGAAGGGATTTAGAGGAAAACAGGTCAGGAGAGGCTAGCGGGCGCCGCACATGGGGCGACGCCCGCCGTTGATTACGACTTTAGCGACGACCGCCACCACCGCCGTAGCCACCGCCACCACCGCCGTGGCGTCGAGGACGATCTCCTCCACGGAAGCCACCACCGCCTCCTCCGCCACCTTCGCGACGAGGACGCTCTTGAGCGATATCAACGACTATCGAACGGCCCTGAACCTCGGTGCCGTTGAGCATGTTCTTGGCCGCCTCTGCCTCTTCGTCGCTCGACATCTCGACGAAACCAAAGCCACGCTTACGGCCAGTTGCGGGATCGAGTACTACTCGCGCCGAAGCAACGGACCCAGCTTGACCAAAGAGTTGTGCGAGGTCTCCATCTTCTAGGGAGAAGGGCAGGTTACCTACATACAGTTTTCTATTCGACATTTCATTCCTCCACGGCAATTACCATTCTGATAGGCCGCAGGAACTCAGTGTCGGAAGCGCACACCGATGCTTGAACGATCTCAAGCCATCAATATCTACCGGTAGGGTCCCGGAGCGGTAACCAGATACTCCCTACGAGAATACCAGGCAGACGGAGCTGGGGTCAACGAACTCTTGACAGGGGCTATAAAGCCCCCTCCAACCACATCATCCAGATAGCGGGAAGCCTCAAGGGGGGGGGCTTTTGGGTCAAAAAACTTAAGACTATACAACAACAT
>JBILEW010000042.1:0-29074 GCA_044351885.1 Bdellovibrionota bacterium | reverse complement strand
ACCTGCAGCTCTCGTAGATCGCGAACGATCTCGTCACTGCTCTCCCCCCGTGCGAAGCCTATAGCTGCTCTACCCGCTGCATAACCGGTCGACAGGCAGGTCCCCATCACCCGTGCTGACGCGATTGCATAATCGCAGGCCGAGATGCAGCGGCCTGCGAAGTATACTCCAGGAAGTTCCGCCGAGCACAGAGAGCCGAGCGGTATTTCGTAGGAACATCCCTGTTCGGGAAAGGCTACTTCTGGCCGGAGCGGTGAGCTCCACAATTCCACTGGCCATAATCCGAGAGCGACACCGCTCGGGGAGCGCTCAGAGAGTCTAACTGACCGTTCTGAAAGGCTCTCTATGCCCCTCCCTCGGCGCCCTGAGCGCACCCCAAGACCAGGAGCTATCACCCCGATGCGAGAAGCGGATAAGGAGGGCTCCGCTCTATTCAGAAACGCCACCAGTGCCGAGATATCCTCGCGGGCTCGTTGCTCGATGAATTGGACGGCCCTCGCAGGAGTCGTTTCGTTGGGTGCTTCCGTCGCCAGTTTGAAGAGTGCACGATTGTTCCCGAGGGAGCCCGGCACGATCGAGACGTAGCTGAGCGGCTCCGGTATCTCGTTGGCGAGGACACCTTCCCGTAACACCTTCCGAATCAGGAACGAGACGAGTGATTCAGAGAGTGATGGAAGCTCGCATACCTCGAATACGAGAGCTGCCGCCTGCAGCTTTGTCGGTTCTTCCGTCGACAATCCAAGATGTGTCAGAGCTACTGCATCGCCAGAGCAGTCCACGAGCGAATCGCAGGCGAACTCTTCATTGGCGCAGCGTAGAGAAAACATGTTCGAACTAGGGTGGTGCTGTGCGCCTACCAGAGGTGAATTGAGGTTAACAACGATTGCCGACGTCGATGCTTGCGACAGCAGCTCGCGCGCAATGTGTTCGAAGTCGTTCGGGTGGTACGGAAGATACGTGAGTCCAGCTTCGTTGCGAATGAGAGATGTTCCCGAGCGCAGAGCCAGGAGTTCTCCGAATTCCCGCGCACATCCCGGATTGTCGAACCTGATTCCAGGGGCGAGGTCTTTACCGCAGCGAGAGAGCCCGCACACCGTACCGACCATGGCGTTGGTGGCCGCACCCCCGATGAGTGAATGGCGTTCGATAATAACAGCTCGCGCTCCGTGGCGCGCAACGGCGAGAGCCGCTCCGATACCGGCGGGGCCTGCTCCGATTATGCCAACGGTTGCTCTGCTCATGGTATTCAGGCTGCTTGCAAGAGCTCCTTTCGGAGCTGTGATTCGAAACGTGTGATGCCTTCTGGGCCTACAACAGCGGCATCATAGCATACGGTGACCTCGAGTTGTTCGCGATATCGACACCACACCGTGGTTAGCCCTGGTGGCGAGAGGTGTGGTGGATAGTGCAGTGCAGAGACAACAGGCGATCCCTGAAACGATACGATCTGCGAAAGACCTGACCCAACATCCGAGAAATAAAGGGATGCAGGGTGTCCTTTGGTTGGCATCTCGATCACCTTCCACAGCAGCCTAGGCGGTAAGCGACCGATATAGCGAAGAAAGGACAACATCCCCCAATGTAGCTCTGCGTAGACCGAGTCGTGGAGCTGTTCTACTACTCGATTGGTCGTCTGCCGTAGGTCCGAGTCGAGCCAAGGAGTCAGTTTGAAGAAGAGAAATGAGATGTGATTCGAAAGCAGCGACCCTGAACGCATGAAACGCCGCATATCGTGAGGAACGGGGACGAAGAGGGGGTGTCGCGCTGTTCCGCTGTGGTAAGGGAGAGAAGATGTTGCTCGCGCGGAGGCTGCGAGCAAGAGAGCCATCGGAAAAATGCCATTGGTTAAAGTGCGCGAGAGTTCATCGATCTGTTTCGTTTCTTCCTGGGAGAAGCGTAGCCGAAAGTATTTTCGGCTGGTCGTGCTCTCTCCAGGGTTGCCGCACCGAGCGATCGACTCGGAGGTCTTGGCGAAAATGGATTGCTTCGTGGCTTGTGCAAGCTTAAGTGCTCTAACGCCGGTAGGTACAGACGAACCGTGCGGCACTACTGCAGGAGCTGGGTCGTTATCGGCGAGGGAACGTACAAGGGCTTCACCACCGCGCGCGTCACACAACGAATGGTGCCAATAAAACAGCAACGAAGGTCCTGTATGGAGATCGGGTAGTAGTATCACGCCAAAGGGCGCCTCACGATGTGCGTTAACCGAATGTTCGAGGACGAAGGATTGCAGCTCCTCTTCGGTCGATATCGGAAGTGAGGTAAGAGTATTCGTAGCCGCTGTCTTTCGATGAACTCGCCAGCGGGGAATGCGAAATAGGGGAGTGTGTAGCCTTAGCGACGATAAGAACGCAAAGAGAGGCAGGCTTCGTGCTTTCGACGCGAGCGCGTCTAAGTCTGCCCCGCCCTGTAGGGTGAGCAGTAGGTGACAGATGTTTCCGGGTGAACCGCGTCGACGCATATCTGCGTCCATCGCCAGCATGAAGGTATCGCATCCGTTGAGAAAAAATCCTTTCGGTGGCGAGCTCATCGTCACATTCTTTGTAGAGTAGGCTCTATCGAGCGCAGATGAGCGATGAGCGCATCCACCGTAGTGAGAGGAGCAGCGGTCAATAGATCGAGAGGTAGGGGGATCTTCAGCCGCTTCTCGATGAAGATCACCAGCTCCAAGAAAGCGATAGAGTCTAGCCCTTTGGCCTTCAAGTTGTCATGAGAGGCGACCTCTGTGCCAAGCATCGAGGATATAAAGCTGCAGATCTCGGCTCGCAAGTTGTCTGCGGAGAGGGAATTCATACGGGCTACCACGCGCAATTCAGCGAAATTCGTTCGAAATTAAATCCTATTTGAGGTGGGGTCAATCGGTTCAGGGTGGAGAGTGTGCGGTGGATATGCTACTAAAAGGGGCTGATTTTTCGGTGTGGCATGGATTCAGACGTTGTTATCACAGCGCTAGGTGTAGTCAATGCTCTCGGTGGCTCGGTCCCTGAGGTCTCTAGCCGCCTGTTCGCCGGAGATCAGACCGGGATCTCGCCTCAGGCGGGACTTGTTCCTGGGCGCCGGTGCTTCGCCGGGGCCGTGACAACGCCCCTGCCAGCGTGCCCACCCGGATTAGAAGCGGTGTGGTCGCGTAACGCTGCTCTCTCCGTTGCAGCGCTCGAGCAGATTCAGGATGGTGTGCAGCAAGCGATCGCACGATACGGCCGTAACCGCGTAGCGGTGGTCGTAGGTACGAGCACCTCGGGGATCGATGAGGGTGAGCGAGCTGTTGTCGAGCGCATGCGTACCGGGGAGTTGCCCACTGGTTACGACTACGTAAAACAGCAGATGGGAAGTGTCTCGTCGGTGTTGTCACAAATCTTGGGAGTATCTGGACCAAGCTACACTGTGTCGACAGCCTGCTCCTCAAGTGCCAAGGTGTTTCGAGCGGCGCTCAACCTGATTCACAGTGGGATGTGTGATTGCGTTGTTACTGGTGGAATAGATTCGCTCTGCAAACTGACGCTCAACGGGTTTTCGGCCCTTGAGCTTGTGTCGGACGAGATCACCAATCCTTTCAGCAAAAATCGCCAAGGGATTTCCATTGGTGAGGGTGGGGCGCTCTTTCTCCTGGAGCGAGCCGAGGCGTTCGCCACCGATCTCCCCTGTGTTACGGTAAGTGGGGTGGGTGAGTCCTCGGACGCATATCACATATCATCGCCAGACCCGACGGGTGCTGGGGCGATAGCGGCTATCAAGTTTGCACTCCAGAACGCAGGAGTGCAGCCCGAGGAGATCGATTACGTGAATCTGCACGGCACGGGTACGCTGCACAACGATGCCATGGAAGCGCAAGCGATCCGGGCAGTATTTTCTGAGAACGTACCGTGTAGCTCTACCAAGCCGCTGGTGGGGCACATGTTGGGAGCGAGTGGCGCCACAGAGCTTGCTTTTTGTTGGATGGTTCTCACGGACCCGCAGTTTCGTCTTCCGCCACACCGCTTTGATGGTGTGATCGATCCGGCTCTTCCAGCAGTGCGCTTAGTTAGATCTGGGGAGCGATTGTCTGCAGCGCCTCGTTTTGTTCTCAGTAACTCGTTCGGATTTGGAGGAAGTAACTGCGCAGTCGTCTTAGGGAGGAAAGACCATGGAGCGTGAGGAGATCTCTCCACGTGATGTACTTCCTCATGGGCCTACCTTACAGCTCTTACGGGATGGTGGACGAAAGATCGAGGACTGGTTCGAATTCGATGTGGAGTTGGAGTCCACGTCCTGTGTCGTGGAGAGTGACGGGAGGGTCGCCGCTGAGGTGGGCCTCGAGATGATGGCGCAAGCCTGCGGCGTTACACTGGCCCGACCAGCCGAGGGCTCTCCCGCGCTTAAGCGGATCGGATTTGTGGCGGCGGTGCGCGGGTATGAATATCGTCTCGAACCATTCGTCGTCGGGCAGGAGATTCGTGCTCGGGTTCGACCCGAGATGTGTGAAGAGTCGCTGGTAGTGTGTGAAACGGAGCTATACGTGAGCGGCGAAGACGCTCCGCGGCAGCGAGCTAGGATAACCCTGGTACTTAGAGAGGGGTAGGTGGACGGTATGAAGAGAGTACTCGTAACAGGAGCCTCAGGTGCGATCGGTTCGGCAGTGGCGCGAGATTTAGCTTCGCGAGGATTCGCTTTGACGCTGCACTACAGATCGGGTGTCGCTGCCATCAAAGCCCTTGCCGCAGAGATCGAGGAAAGCGGTGGAGAGGTCGATGCGCTCGCATTCGACGTAATCGACAGAGATGGTACACGTGAAGCACTACAGCGCAGCGTCGAGGAACGTGGACCCTTTTATGGCATGGTTTACAATGTCGGGCGCCACCGTGATGCTCCGTTGGTCGCAATGAGTGGTGAAGAGTGGGACGATGTAATAGGCACAAACCTCACTGGAGTGTACAACGTCCTTCACCCGATCCTCATGCCGATGGTTCAAGCTCATCAGGGTGGACGTATCGTGACGATCTCTTCGGTGGCTGGGATCACCGGAAATCGCGGGCAAACCAATTACAGCGCCGCCAAGGCAGGCGTGATAGCGCTTACGAAGTCCTTGGCGCAGGAGATGGCGAAGAGAAACATCTTGGTGAATTGCGTCGCGCCCGGCTTTATCGAGAGCGAGATGATAGAAAATATCCCCAAAGAGGAGATCCAACGTGTTGTACCTTTGCGGCGGGCAGGTACACCGGCTGAAGTGGCTGGGGTTGTGGGATTCCTCTTCTCGGATGCAGCCGGATACCTCACTGGACAGGTGATTTCGCCGAACGGTGGGCTCATATGAAGCGAGTGGTCGTCACCGGCATAGGTGCTCTTACTCCACTCGGAAATACCTTCGATACAACGTGGAGCGCACTACTCGAAGGGAGGAGTGGTGTGCGCGAGATCGACGAGTGGCGCGAGATAGCCGGGCTGCGCTCGTGTCTCGCTGCACCGATAGCTCCGTATGATTTACCTGAGCACTACACCCGGAAGCGACTCAGAAGTATGGGACGAGCCGCCGTTATGGGGGTCAGAGCTACTGAAATGGCGCTGACAGATGCGGGACTACTTGGAGATCCGATCTTGAGCTCGGGAGAGGTGGGGGTGGGGTATGGTGCCTGCCTCTCCGGAACAGACATGCTTCTCGACATCGCACGGCATTGTCTCGCCAAGGATGCGCGAGGTATGCAGGCGAGCGCCTTCACGCAAGCGATGAGCCACAGCTGTGCGGCTAGCATTTCGATTTTCTTCGGTCTTCGAGGACGGTTGATTCCTACATCGAGTGCATGCACCTCCGCTAGCCAGGGGCTCGGATACGCAGCGGAAGCTATTCGGAGCGGCGCGCAAAAAATTATGGTTGCCGGTGGTGCCGAGGAGCTATCGATACCGCTCGTGTTGCTCTTCGACTCTATGTACGCGACCGCAACTACGAAGGAGGGGATAGGAGTGAGTCCCCGTCCCTTTGATGTGAAACGCGATGGACTCGTGGTGGCGGAAGCTGCCTGCACTCTTGTGTTGGAGGAGCTGTCGTATGCCCAAGCGCGAGGGGCAAGGATCTACGCTGAGCTCGTTGGATTTGGCACAAACAGCGATGGCGTTCACATCACAGCACCGACCGCGGAGACGATGCGTGATGTTGTGTCTCTCAGTTTACGCGATGCTGGTCTCTCGCCCAGCGATATCGGATTCGTACATGCACATGCGACCGGCACGGTTCTAGGAGACCTCACGGAGGCTCAAGCAATGCTACCCCTCTTTGGAGGTGGTCCTCCTCTCGGTGCCCTCAAGAGTTATTTCGGGCACACCCTCGGTGCATGTGGAGCGCTGGAGGCTGCCCTGTCGATTCGTATGATGCGAGAGGAGAAGTTTCTGCCGGTGCGAAACTTGGAGCAGGTCGCTCCAGAGTGCGAGTCTCTCGATATCATAAAGGGGGAGCCGCGCGTTAAGAGTTGTGAGTTTGTGATGTCCAACAATTTCGCTTTTGGTGGGGTGAATACATCGTTGATTTTCAAGGCGTCTTAGCGAATTAAGTGCCGGGACGTTTGATGTGTTCTAGAGAGGGGGAGAGATATGCCGTTCCCAGTTGATGAATCCGCGATTATCGCTACAGAGACCAAGCTCAGAGTGCGCTTCCCGGCAAGTTTCAGAGATCGCATGATGCGGGAAAATGGCGGAGAGGTCCAAGTTGGAGAAGATGTTTGGGAGCTTTACCCATTTCTCGATACCTCTGATAAAAAGAGATTAGCTCGAACGTGTAACGATATCACCCGGGAAACCCACAGTGCTCGGAGTTGTAGTGGGTTCCCTGTGGAAGGGGTCGCTATCGCCTCCAACGGAGCAGGTGATTATCTCGTAATGCTTCCGAAAGCTGAGGGTGAAGCTGAGCTGGCTCCGGTCATCTGCTTGTGGGATCACGAATCCGGTGAATTACATGAAGTAGTGAGTGACTTTTCGGGGCTTGAATAAGATGAGCTGTCGATTGATTTATCGTTCGCAGGGTCGGATTATAGGGATCTGGGGGTTCTTTGCTTTCTTAGTACTACTGCTTGGAGGGTGCATATCAAGGAAAAGCAGCATCACTCCAAATCCAGAGAATGTTGGTGCTCCACCGCAGGTGGCACACGAGCTGCATCGTGTGGTCGAGAAGCTTGCGGGCGAGATCAAGGAGCGCAACCTCTACAGGCCGGAAAATCTCAAGCTTTCTCAGGAGTGGATAGAAGAGGAGTTTAAGCGGATCGGTTATGTGAATGTGCGCCGACTCCCAGTGCCAGTCAAAGGTGATACCTTCGGATTGCCGGGCGATGTCACGGCGTGGAATATAGAGGCGATCCTTCCAGGGAGCGATCCAGACCGAGGAACAATCGTGATCGGTGCCCACTACGATAGTAAGGTGGCAACGCCTGGATGGCATGATCACAGACCGCCCTTAGCGTATCGACTCGGAACGCCCGGAGCAAATGACAACGCGAGTGGAGTTGCTGCGGTGCTCAGCATGGCAGCGCAGTTGAAGGATAAGCGTCTCGCGGAAACAGTTCGCTTCGTAGCCTTCGTAAATGAGGAGCCGCCGTTCTATCAGACCCAGGCCATGGGGAGCCTGGTGTATGCCAAGATGCTGCGCGACAAGGGAGTGCGGAATGTGCGGATGATAACTCCAGAAACGTTGGGGTGTTATTCCGTCAGATTACGAGAGAAGCGTTACGGCATCGTGTCCCTGTTTGGATTGCCGGACTATCCGAATTACGCTGCCTTTCTCGGGAATCTGGGGTCTCAGGGGTGGATCAATCAGGTTTTCGAGCCCTTTTCGGGGCTCTCGAGGATAGAGGCGCGCACGCTTGCGTTGCCTGAACTATCGAACAAGGTCGCTTGGTCGGATGATTGGTCTTTCTGGCAACACGGCTTCCCAGCTTTCACAGTAACGGACACGGCATTTCTGCGACACGATGACTACCATGAGCTCAACGATGTACCGCAAAATCTCGATTACGACGCCATGGCAGAGGTAGTGTGGGCGCTCGGATTGGTAATTGAGAAATTAGCAGGTGCTGCAGGAGGGTGAGCTTTCTAGGCCCGCTTCGCCAATTTATCGCTGACGAGCTCTCTCGCGGTATTTAAGTGGATGACCGTCTCCCGACGAACATTACCAGCTATCAAGCATGCGTCACGCAGCCAGTGGCGTTGTAACGGGAAGATCTTCCAATAGCGCAATGAGCTCCGCGTTTGTATCCCACTTTGATCGGTGTTCGGTCATGATCGACACGAGCCGATCGTACACACACGCCGTCAGATCGATATTTGCCCTCAGCTTGGCGACAAACGAGTCGGTGGAGTGCGGGTCGAGAAGCGCACGATTGAGCTCGAGGAGGAAAGGTATGTGAGCTATGTCGAGCATGCCCGCAGCTACCGGCGCCTGATCTAGCTCGTTTTGCAATCTGAAGCGCTCCTGCATCTGTTCATTGAGAGCGTAGACGCGAGAAACGGCTTCCTCGATCACCTTCAAAGTCGTGACCTCACACAGTCTCTGCTGCACCACAAGGAAAGCTAAGAAACCCCAGTACACCGTGTAATCCCAAATGACCTTGAGCGGCATAACCCGCGGATTTCCGAGCAAGCCGTATTGCCCCCGGAATGTCGCGAGCACCGCATTCGTGATCTGAAGGTATACGTCGTTATACACCTCGCACCGACCGATGAAGCGCTCTCCGGAGAGGTCGCGAGCGATAGTGTCTGCGATCAGGAAATTTTGAATCGCTATGAAATCGCTTCCAGGGCTGTAGAGAGGATCGATGAAGACACCTGCATCGCCGGTGACAGCCCAGCGATTGGGTGAGATGACCCGAGTGCACTTGTGGGCATAGTGCTTGATGGCAAGGTAATCAGCAGGCTCTTGTCCGGACTGTTTGAGCATCTGAGCACATTGAGGTTCGTGTTTATCTAACCAGGTTAGCGTGTCGGCATACGAGCGAAACTGAGAAAGCGGATGCATCTTCGGATCGCTAACGATCCCGATGCTCGTGTAGTTCGAGGCCAGAGGAATGAGCCACACCCAGTATCCAGGGCCCGTCAGGTGGTTGGTACTGTACCAGCGTGCATACATTCCATCGTGGCCTACGCGCCACGCAGGATCCGCGCACCAGGTGTCGACGTCGATTTTTCCCGGCATGCGAAACCAGACCGCGTTCGAGTCGTGCTCGCTTACCTGTTTGAGACCAAGTGACCGCTTGAGGAAGGATGCCCGTCCCGTGGCGTCGACTACCCAGCGAGCCGTCAGAGCCTTTTGGCAGCCCGCGTGATCGTAGCGGATGGAATGCAGCGCCCCATCCTCGGATATGTGTGCTTCAATCACCTTGGCGCAGGGGATAACGGTTACCTCAAGCTCTTGCGCGCGGTGAGCTAGGAAATTCTCGAAACGACCGCGATCGATTTGGTAGGTAGGCACGTGAAAGTGCCGATCCGATCCCATCTCAGACCGACCTTCAATCCGTTCGTTTCCATCGGCAGAGAAAAAAAGCCGGATGCCAAGCTTACGTAAATGATCGTTGCGCAGGTGGTCTTTGAGGTTTAGTACCTCTGAAAAGTAGTGTGCTGCCAATTCAACTGTGGATTCGCCCACCTTGTGAGTGGCTTCGGGGTACGGTAGGGCTCTTCGCTCGAGCACACATATCGAAAGAGAAGGAATATCTCGCTTCAGGTGCAGGGCAGCGGTAAGGCCGGCGAGGCCTCCCCCCATGATTATGACATCGGCGTGTGATGAATCCGTGGCCATGACGTACCGGAGTGTAACATGACAGCTTCTGAGCTACAAAGGGATAGCGCGGCGAGCAGCTATTCGGGCGTGTTTGCCAAGAGAGCTTCCCGGAGCTTCATAATGGGAGCAATCAGGGAAGTCGGGCTCTCATCTTGAATCGTAGACTGTAGAGCTAGCGATCTTTGGAGTAGCTGGTCGCGAGCATTCTGGTCGGCAGCGATAAGTTTAGAGGTGTCCGTCCACTCCCGACTCGGCTCGCACCGTAGGAGCTGGAGTATGAAGTTGTTCTCATTGGCCTTGATCTTATCCAGGAAGCCCACAAGGGCATCGAGCTGTGAACCGAGATCTCCCATAATCCGCTCAAAATTATCGACAAGCCAACGGGTATCCGACTCGACCTCCTCAATTGGGCGGCTAAGGTTTTGCTTGATGTATTCATCAATCCCATTATTCGCCAAGCCCGGACCACATTCCGTGTCGCTCTTGGAGAGTTCTAGGTGTCGCTCCGCATAGGTCTGAGCATAGCTTGTCAGGCTGTCGCATTCTGTGAGCAGTTTAGAGAGTACGTCGGAAACATCAGCGAGAGGTATGGTCAGCGGAAAAGTGATTGTCTCCATCTCTTTCGTCTCTCCGTTCGAGGACTCCGTTCTCAGATCCTTCGCGACCCGCTTGTAAGCACCAACTTCTATCGCTGCTACGAGAGCACTCAGCAGGAGACTCTGGCCCTGTAGCTCCCTAGCGTAGCCTAGAAGTTCTCGCCCCATGGATTGAAGGGTGTCTTTAGCTTCGAGGTGCAGTTCCTCATTCTCGGAAGCGTACAGTTCGTTCGCCTTATTGGAGATCTTTTTGCCCTGTGAGAATTCTTCGATCGCCCCTGCCGCCACAGTTTTTTTCTCTACCTTTGGGACGCCGTGGTTGGGATCAAAGATCATAGTGCAGCACCCTCACCGTAGTGATCCAGCAGATTCCTCACAGAATCATCGTGCTGTTCCGAGAGTGGTGCTTGAGCCTCAAAGCTACTAGAGGGCTCAGAATGGGGCTTCGGTAAAATAGTAACCTCTAACTACAGAGAAAACACATATCCTTGGGGTATTGTAAATCGAGTTCGCTCACTAACCCAGCCCTATTTACAAGGGCACCATTTTGACAGATTCCTACAGGATAAATCGGACAACTATGCGGCAACTCATAACCCCTGAAGTTGCCTCAAGTATTCCTCGAGCATCGCCCGTTGGGGTTTCCAGATAGTCTTGGCCCGGACCGTATTACCCTCTTCGAGTTCCCATCGTCGTTGGTCAGGTACCAGGCTCAAGATCAATTCACTAAGGGGTTTCATCGAGTTGAGTTCGTAGGGGTACTTCGCCTCGGCTTCCCGCACCACATCCTCGAACGGTACCCGGGAAGCCAGTCGATGCCTGGCGAGCTCACTTGTCCCGAGCGCGTCGTCAATACGTTTCTCGATGCGCATGATAGCGTGCTTTACCCGCTTTCTCTCCGACCTTATCAACTCATCCACATCAAGGAGAGCTGTAAGCTCGATCTTTAAGGCAACTGGAAATTGATGCCCCTCTGCCGCGATCAACGCCTCGATGCGATGCTTGTAAGATCGAATAAAGCACACGAGAAAGAGAAAATGTGACGGAGAGATGGAGGGGCTGGGGGATACGATACGCGTCAGGATCTCGAGGAGCCCTATGCGACTCAATTTATACGTAGGGGCTGCCCGGGCGCTCAGCCGTCGAGCATACCCTTCTCGCACGAGCTCCTCGATGTACCGTAACAATTGTGTGTTTTGAATCGTGCGACCCGAAGGTCCCAGATCCTCCGCCCAGTTCATGAAGAGCTCGATGAAGAATCGAGCATCTCGCTGCCGAAATCCCTTTTCGTAATGGCTGGCATGAGCTGCGAGAACACCGCTTCCGACGAAAATCTCCAAGCGGCTGATAGCCGAGTCGTATTTCATCTATACATTGTAACAAACTCTAAATCCCTCTTAAAGCCCAATTTATACCCGTAAATAGGCAGCCACAGGATTGAAAGCGGCTTGCCTATACAATGTATCCTCAGAGCCTTCCGCATATGGGCGTACTTCTGGATAGAGTGAAAGAGAACACTAACCCGTATGGAGGATAGACGTATGAAGAGCTTGAAACGGTTTACAGCCAGCATCTTGTCCAGTTTCGAATCGGTCGTCGGGCAACTCGAGAATCACGAGGCCCTGGTAGGTGTTGCTATTCGTGAAGCAGAGGAAGCCACCGGGCGCGCGAAGGGGCAACTGAGCCGAGTCCAGCGCGACGGGCATGCTATGAGGCGACGCCATCAGGAGCTGAGAGAGCGTATAGAGGTTTGGCAAAGTCGCGCGGTCCGCTGTGCTTCTGTAGACGAAGAGAAAGCTATCGAGTGCGTCCGCCGTCGTCAGCGGCTCATGACACAAGCGTCCGCGCTAGAAGAGCAGATCGTTCGACACGCTACCCTGGAGAAACAGCTCGCAGCGGATCTCAATTGCGTTCAAGAGAAGTTGGTCGCGCTACGACAGCAGAGGAATCTCCTGAGAACTCGCCAGAGCCGTGCCGAAGCGTTGAGGCTTTTGCAGAGCGTCGATTCGGTGGCGATGGGAGAGATCGACGACATCTTCGACCGATGGGAAAGCAAGATCTCCGGTCTCGAATTATTTTCCGATCTCGCCTCGTCTCAGCTTGAGGATGACCTGGATGCAGATTTCTCATCCACGGAGGAAGAGGCCGAGCTACGCAAGGTGCTCAGCAGTCTGGTTGAAGAGGAGAAGCCGGAGATGAGGGAGACTAGGTAACTGACCAATTAATTAGCGAGAAGTTGGAGGATTGATTATGGCTACGACAACAAATCTTATTGAAGAAGAGGTAGAGGCGGCCCTCGCGGAGGACGTGTCGATACATTTAGCACGGCGTGAGGAGCGACAACGACGCGTGGAGCGGGAGAATCAACGGTTCTCACGCATAGGGCGCATACTGCGTCATGTCGGTATCGCGGTGCTCGTCGCCTCAGCCGCGACATTCCTCCTGCAGCGATGGGATGGAATGGATCACGTCACACGCTATGTCTCTTTCCTCGGCTTCACGGCGATGCTGTGTGCTGGTGGCCTTCTGACTGGGCTCAAGATAAGAGAAGACAAAGGCGCTCGAACGTTGTTGGGGGCGGTAGCGCTTTTGGCGCCGATCCACTTCGCTCAGTTGGGGGCGATCCTATTTTCGCGCTTTGGTGGCGAGCAGATTGGGAGTTCGTATCCCTACTATCTGTATTGGGACGTCCCAAGCCTTGGGACTGCGTTGCTGACGGTAGTAGGAGGCCTCGTAGTGCTCCTACCCATGCTGTATGCGGCGTGTGCGGTCCTGGTTCGCCAACGTGCGACGCACATCTTCAAAGCGACAGTCATGGTCGGAGCCGCCCTGCTGGTCCCGTCGCGCGATCCTATCGTCATGAGTGCGTTCCTTGTTCTGACCGCGGGTGCTGCGTTTGTCAGTGATTGCAAACTCGGGAGATTTCCGGAGATGCGCACGGTGGAGGGAACTATTGCTCGTGCGCTTCCTTACCTAGCCGTGGCTATTCTTGCTGGTCGTCAGGCTATGCTCTATCAAACTCCTAACTTCCTACTTGGGATGTTCCTGGCATTCACTACCATAGGATTGCTCGCTACCGCATCCCGCCTGAAGAGCGCACTGCTGAGTCCGCTCTTTGAATCAATTGCAATGCCGACCGCCCTTGTATCCTGGATACTCGTGTCGTCCGACCTCGCCTTGTCTTTCGCGGTTCCCGAGGTATTGAGCGTGCCGCTCTTCGGCATGTTGCTGGTTGGGATCCTGTCGGTCATGGAGCGGTATGTCACACACACTGCGCCGGCCTATCGCCTGACGACGACCCTTGTGCTCATGACTATCGGGTGTATAGAGGCACTCGGCTTCTCTGAGTATGGAGCAGTGCCCAGTATTATTGCTCTCGTATTGGGCATCTGTGGTGTTGCGTGGGCGTGCATCAACGAGCGTAAGTTGATGCTCGGCGGATCGATGTTGATAGTGCTCGTGAGCTTGGGGACAGTAGTGTACCGCGCCTTGGGGACGGTAACTATAAGCCCTTGGTTCGCCCTCGGTGCGATCGGACTGTTCACGGTAATAGGCGGATCGTACCTTGAACGAAACTTCGCACGAGTTTCAGCAGTTGTTACTACGAGCTATGGACGGGTGCGTCGGTGGAAGTGACGTAACCGCTTCACGGATTAGTTCGAAGGGGGATGGTGAACACCATCCCCCTTTTTTTCGACAGCCTCGATCATCCGTGCTACCTTTTGCTCCGTGACTTCCCAACTTCTTGTTATCAACAATCTCGATCTCTCGGTGGGAGACCACACGCTTCTCAGGTCGGTTTCGCTCGAGCTGCAGACGGGAGAGCCTCTGAGTGTGGTGGGCCCGAACGGAGCGGGCAAGACAACCCTCTTGAAGGTGATCGCAGGTCTTAGCAAACACTATTCAGGCTCAGTTCTCGTCGACCAACGTGAGGTGCGCAGAGAGCGTTCCGAGTGGCTGTCCCGCACTGTCGGGTTCGTTCCTCAGCGACTCGAACATTTGCCCTGCTTCACGGTAGGTGAATTTCTCGAACTGAGCGGAGATGCTCGCAAGGAGGCGGTAGCTCGCCTGACAGATCATCTGAGAAGCAGATATCTTCCCGAATTGAGTGGTGGGGAGTTACAGCGAGTGCTTTTGGCAGGAGCGCTGGCGCAAGGGGTAAGGCTCCTGCTCTTGGACGAGCCGACATCCAATCTCGATCCTACTGGTCGAGCAGAGGTCGAAATATTGCTCGAGGATCTCAGGTCGGAAGATGTAACGCTCATGTTGGTAACCCACGATATATCTCTTGCCTTACGTAGCAGCGAGCGACTGATGATCATGTCGCAAGGTGCTGTGTCGTGGAGTGGCAAGGGTGATGATGATGCAGTAGTCCCGGAACTCGAGAAGGCCTATCAGTGTCGCTTCGTGCGTGTCGAGCACGAAGATTTGCAGAGTGCGATACTCGTAGCGCGATGATCAGAAGGCTGATTTTGAATGATGCACGTTGAGTCGAGAGTGGCGAGCGTCGAAACGAAAACCTTTCGGCGATGGGTAGTATGGGCGGTAGTAATGCTACTGGCTGTTTCGGGCATTGCTCTGCTCGGTGGCGCGGTGTTTTATACGCCTGGCGAGCTCTTCGGCAGTGCAGATGCTGCCACGATCGTACTCGCCCTTCGTTTGCCACGCATCGTCATGGCGGTTCTAGTAGGTGGAGCTCTTGCTGTGGTTGGGACTACCTACCAAGCGCTCTTCCGAAATGCGCTGGCTAGCCCCTTTTCGCTCGGAGTGTCCTCGGGCGCAGCGCTTGGTGCCTCGATGGCAATGTTCGTCGGTATCTCCGTGACTACCTCCGCTATTCTCTCCGCGCTAGCCAGCATTGGCCTCATTTTGGCGTTCAGCCGCAGGGGTGTCGCTCGAACGGGTGACACGATATTGCTGGTTGGGATTATATTCAGCTTTTTCTGCTCCAGCGTTCTCACCCTCGTTCAATACCTGAGCGACTACTCGCAGCTGTTTCGAATGAGTAGGTGGATGATGGGGGGTATTCCGATTCCCGAGACGTCGGAGCTTGTGCTTGGTGTCGTCCTCGTAGCCTTACTCTGTGCGTGGGTTGTGTGTAATCGAGATACGCTCGATCTTATGTGGTTCGGGGACGATGTCGCCACCCTCAAAGGAGTGGATGTCGAAAGAGTGTACCGATCTGCATTCCTGGTCACATCCGTGGTAGTCGGTTGGATCGTTGCTCAGTGTGGAGTCGTAGGCTTCGTGGGAATCATCGTGCCTGCAGGTGTGAGGTTGCTGGTTGGACTACGGCATCGACACGTAGTGCCACTGTCGTTCCTTCTTGGGGCGCTCCTCGTTGTGTCCTGTGACCTGTTGGGTCGAATCATCACACCGCCGTTCGAGGTGCCGGTGGGGGTCTTCACGGCAGTTGTTGGAGGCCCTGTGTTCATGGCACTGCTGCTAACGGGACGGAGAGCCAGATAATACCGAATACACCTCGCCGCTCGGCACATTAGCCTTTTGAAGTGGGCTGCTGTAGCATGTCCTGTATGGATGCCTCCTCCCAATCGACCCAATTCTTCTTTGAGCTCACACCAGAGCGAGTGCTCGATGCAGTGGAGCAGCTCGGGGTGCGATGTACCGGGAGAGTCATGGCGCTCAACAGCATGGAGAATCGTGTCTATGAAGTAGAGCTTGATATGGACCCGCCTCAGGGGGGTGGTCGCTGGGATACCTTCCGCGTGGTCAAGTTCTATCGACCCGGTCGCTGGACCAAGGAACAGATCGGAGAGGAGCATGCATTCCTCCTCGATTGTAGAGATGCTGAGATCCCCGTCGTCACGCCCTTCTGTTTCCCGGATGGTAGTACCCTATCTGAGGTTCCGGGGACCGGAATTTTTTATTCCGTATTTCCCAAGGTAGGGGGCAGGATTCTCGACGAGATGAGCGACGCGCAGCTGCGTCAAATTGGACGCCTCATCGGTAGAATGCATGGTGTGGGTCGCCGCACACGGTTTCAGCACCGTTTGAAGCTTACAGCAGAGACTTACGGGTTCTCGAATCTGAGCTATCTTCGAGAGCATAAACTGATCCCATCCTCGGTCGAGTCACACTACATGAACCTAGCTGAGCGCATCTTTAAGCTCACTAGTGAGTGGCTGCAGCCGGTTGCTATGCAGCGTCTGCACGGTGATTGCCACATAGGTAATCTTCTCTGGGATGGGCAAGGTTGCTCTATCGTTGATTTTGACGATGCGTTGGAGGGGCCGTGCGTTCAAGATATCTGGCTCCTGACCCCGGGGCGTGACGCGCAGGCAGAGCGCTACCGCGAGCTGCTGCTCGAAGGTTACGAAATGATGAATTCGTTCGATCGCAGCACGCTTAGATTAATCGAGCCGCTACGAGCCCTCAGGATGGTTCACTTCACGACGTGGATCGCCCGCCGTTTTGAAGATCCTGCGTTCAAGAGAACGTTCGTAGATTACGGCTCGGAGCGTTACTGGCGTGAGCAGCTCATAGCGTTGCAGGAGGTTGGCGAGGCGCTAGGAGTAGCATAATAGTCGTGTAAAAAATCCCGTTATCCGCTATAGTCGTTCCACCGTATGGCCGTAGGTGTCCTACTTGTACTACTTCTAATCTTGATTAATGCGTTCTTCGTGGCAGCGGAGTTCGCTATCGTCAAAGTTCGCTATGCCGCAATCGAGGCAGATGCGGCAACGGGCCGAAGGATCGCTCACATCACCCGTGGAATGCTGGACCGACTGGACGCTTACCTCTCGGCAGCCCAGATCGGAATTACCCTTGCCAGCCTCGGGCTCGGATGGATCGGAGAGCCGGTCTTCGCCGAGCTGATCGTGAATGGAATGGCGTTTCTCGGCGTGCCGGTTTCCACAGAGCTCGCACACAAGATCGCCATACCGGTCGGGTTCATCGCTATCACCGTGTTGCATCTGATATTCGGGGAAGCGGTGCCTAAATATGCGGCGATTTATTATCCGCAGGAGCTTACCTACTTTTGCGCGCTACCTCTGCGCTTCTTTGCGGCCGTTACAGCCCCCCTCGTATGGATCATCAACAGTGGTACGTGGCTCGTACTGGCACCCTTTGGCATACGCGTTCAATCTGATCACGAGAGCCATACCGAAGAAGAGTTGCGATTGCTTCTAGCCGAAAGTGCTCGAAGTGGAGATCTCGGTTCTATTCAAAAGACTGAGCACGAACTGATAGAGAAGGTCTTTCGCTTCGACGAACGGGTCGTTCGGCAAATCATGGTCCCTCGAACGAAGATGGTCGCGATTAACGTCGACTCGACCGCACAGGAGGCCTTCGATATCATCGCGCGAGAGGGGTACACGCGTATGCCGGTGTATGCCGGATCGCGCGATTCCATCGTGGGAGTCGTTCACTCAAAAGAGCTCTTGCGCCGCTTCATGGAGAAGAGTGACGCCCCGATATCAGAGATTATGCGCGGTCCTTACTTCGTGCCCGAAACGAAGAAGATAGGTGCACTCCTGCGTGAGTTGCAGAGTACCAAGAATCACATGTCGGTCGTTGTGGATGAGTTCGGAGTCACATGTGGACTGGTCACGTTGGAGGATATCGTCGAGGAGCTAGTTGGAGAGATTCAAGACGAGTACGACGACGAGCGGCCAGTTGTCGAGAAAACGGCGGAAGGGTCGTATATAGTCAACGCTCATGCATCTATTCTGGATGTGAATAGCTATCTACCCGTTCATCTTGAAGAAGCGCCTGAGTACGCGACAGTAGCCGGGCTCCTGAATGTGCTCTTCAGTGGAATACCCGACGTAGGTCAAAGGGTCAGAGACGAGCACTACGAGTACAAAGTTCTCAAACGCTCCCAAGGAAGCGTCGACTCGGTGCAGTTGACCCCTCTTGTAAATGGAAAGCCTCATACCCCTCAGAGCTCACAGGCTTAGCTGGGGACCTTAGCGGCACTTCGGCAGGAATATTGCTCCGCCGCTAGGTCATAGACACACGAAAAGTTGAGCGTGGCATCGTATTGCGCTACCCTCTTGCTACTAAATCGAGGAGTCATGATTCTATGGAGCAGGTACTCTCTGTGAGCAAAGCTAGTTTGCGGGATTTCGAAAAATTTCACTCCCGTCGTCAAAGCCCGTCTCCTACGGTGCCGTCGTTCAAGGAGCTCGCCTTCACCCTGCTTACGGCTCTGGTCATGACCCCGTTTTTCTTCGTTACCTTTTTCGTTATTCCTCTCATGGGGCAGGTGACGGTGGGGTTGGCGGCGCTAATAACATTGGCATACCTCTACTATCGTCGTTCTCTTCTTGTGCTGATCGCGACAGTGAGCGGTACAGCCGTTTTCTCCTTAGCCACCTTCTCGACGATACAAGCGATCAAGTATCGTCTGGAGATTCCTCTCTTCATCTTCCTTGCTCTGGGTATTCCGATGTCGTTTGCCTACTGTGTATTCGTCGGGTATCGGATATGGGTGGTGCGTGGAGGGGCTGAATAACACGTCCGTTCTCACCGTCGTAGAAAGACAATAATGCAGGGAGTCGAAATATGACATTCTATCGTTCGCTTAAATCCGGTGTTGCAATCCTTCTTATGGCGCTCTCCGCGACGATCGCCTACGCCGATGAAGCGTATACCTTCAAGGTGAAAGGGGTAGTAAGGGGGTTACCGGGACAGGGCTTGGCCAAGGACGAGATCCTCGTGAAACATCAAGAGATTCCCGAGTACCGCGACGAATCGGGCAAGGTGGTCGGTATGATGGCCATGACGATGCCGTTCTATCTCGCTCCTGGGCTCGCGCTCGACGGCATTGCACTTGGTGACCGTGTAGAGCTTCAGGTCGAGCAGCACTTGAAGCCTGAGTTCAGTGAAAAGGTCGTAGAAATTAAGAAGGTCGAGTAGTACGCTTTAGAACAGCGTATTTGATGACATCCTCAAGTCCAAGCTGGAGGAATGCCGATAGCTGCTCGTAGTAGGGTGGTACACATTGTTCCCTGACTGCGTATTTCGAGTGACTATGCGGCCCTTGGCTATTTATCTCTTGATGTTATCCGCCAGTGCGGTGTTGGTAGGCTGCGGGCCGAAGCACGTATCTGCCCCTGCGCCTGTGGATCAGGGCAGCTTCCTTGTTCATCTCGTGACGAGACAAGGAGAGGCGGTTCGTGCCCTGTCGAAATGGTATACTGGTTCTGACAAGCCTGCCAAAGAGATCGCCCGGCTCAGTGGTGTGAGCGAATCTGCGCCGCTTAAAGTCGGGCAGCGAGTGCTGATTCCCACAACGCATGTCAAGAAAACCGCGCCGCCGCCGAAGCCGAAGGCTCGACCTAAGGCTCCGCAGATCGCCAAAAAAGATGAGTCAGCAGAAAATGCGACCTCTTCGGATCCACTTCAATCTCCCGAGCCTGAGTCCGCCATGTCTGACCCCGATCCGTTAGACCCGAGCGCTTGGACAGCACCGACAGGCGATGTCGAGACGAATACCCCGAATACCGCAGGGTCTAATGATACCAAAACGGGGCTCGTCCAAGAGGGCCTGGGTGTCCCTACAGAGCCCGACGTTGCGACCACAAAGCCTGTCGAAAGCTTCGAAGAGCTCCTCATGAAGGAGCAGCAAGAAGTAGAGCGACTGCGTCGCGAGATGCAGGCTGCTCCCTAAGGAAGCGAGGTAAAACCTGCCACTCTACTACGTGCTAAGTTCAAAAGTGAGACCACAGGTCAGTTTTGCCTCGCTTCCCTAAGGGCACGAAGCCGAACAATGGGTCCCCTGGTCGTTCCACTAAGCGCCGCAATTTCCCGAGCCGTGCCCGCAGGAGCATGAACCGCCGTTGTTGCAGCCTTCACAGGAGCAGGCGGCCTTGACAGCTTTTTTGCCGCAGGCGCAGCTCTCTCCAGCTGGAGACGCAGATTTGTTAGCGCATGCCGAGAACGCTAGTGTGCAGATGGCAATCAAAAATACCTTACGTATCATAATAGACTTTCCCCTCTTTGTATTTCACGATGTGGAGAGCTATGGAACGGTACCTCCTTCATTTTCGGTTGTGAGGTCCGTCTGCGCAAGGGTTTCTTGTACGATGATGCCTTTCTATGTGTGTAGTGCGGGACTGTCCTTCAATGTTGCGTAGACTTTGCACGTTGATAGTGCTTTTGGCGCCGATCTTCGTTGCGGTGGGAGAGGATCGTGAGTTGCTCAATGTTTCGTTCGACCCCACACGTGTGGTGTACGAGCGGCTGAACCACATATTTATCGACCAATGGAGAGCCAGGTCCGGGGAGGATATAGTTATCTATCAATCCCATGGAGGCTCCGGCAAGCAGGCTCGCTCGGTCATCGAGGGGCTCGAGGCGGACATCGTGACACTAGCACTCTCCTACGACATCGATCACATAGCGAAACGCGGGCTGTTGCCAAAGAATTGGAGCGAGCGATTGCCCTACAAAAGCGTTCCATGCTCCTCGACGATCGTCTTCATGGTGCGACGCGGTAACCCAAAAAAGATACGTGATTGGGATGACCTCGCGCTGCCGGGTGTCTCGGTTGTCATGCCGAATCCCAAGACATCAGGCGGAGCGCGCTGGAACTATTTGGCAGCGTGGGGGTTCGGGATGAAAAAAATGGGCGAAGAGGAGCGTACACGAGGAATGATCTCGCAGATACTTGCGAATGTTCCTGTGTTCGACACCGGCGCGCGTGGTTCGATGACGACCTTTGTGCACCGCGAGATAGGAGACGTTCTCGTCACGTGGGAGAGTGAGGCTCGTGATATGGCGAGGCTGAATCCCGATGGTGAATTCGAGATCGTTGTTCCCTCCATCAGTATCAAAGCTGAGACCCCGGTTACAGTAGTGGATGCAAACGTGAAAAGACATAAAACCGAAGATCTCGCAAAAGCCTACGTGGATTTTCTCTTCACGCCGCAGGCGCAACGTGTTTTTGCAGAGTCCTTCTATCGACCATCGGACCCAGATGTCGGACGTGAATTTGAATCGTCGTTTCCAAAGGTGCAGCTGCTCGCGGTAGACCAGGATTTCGGGGGTTGGGCGGAGGCGCAGCGGGTACATTTCGATGACGGTGGCACCTTTGATCAGCTGTACAAGATTCCTTAAGTAAGTGACGTGAAACTTACCTGTGGGCTCACTTCGGAACTTAGCACGTGAACGTGCTCGTGCTCGTGCTCGTAAACGTGCACGTACCCGAAAATCTTGATGTTCTTGTTGGGGGTACGGTTGCGTTCAGGTGCATGAGAGCGTTCACGTGGTAGAGTTGTAGGTTCTGCCTCGCTTCCTTGGGGGTGAATCTTTCCTCTCATTGTGCAATATAGAGAGCCATGTCGCCCAAGTGTGCGTCGATAATGCCGGGGTTCGGTCTCTCGTTCGGTGTCTCCGTCGCCTACCTTTCCCTTATCGTGCTGTTGCCTCTCTCGACGATCGTGTTGGGCGCTAGTGATATATCTTGGAATGAATTCCTCGGAATCCTATCCTCGACAAGAACAGTTTCGGCTCTCAAGCTCAGTCTAATGACCAGTCTCGTGGCGGCGCTCATTAACAGTGTCGCAGGCACTATCGTGGGGTGGGTATTGGTCAGGTACGATTTCCCAGGACGTCGTATTTTAGATGCATTGATCGATCTCCCCTTTGCGCTTCCGACGGCTGTTGCGGGTATCGCGCTCACCACATTGTATGCACCCAAGGGTATATTCGGTGCGCCGTTAGCAGCTCTGGGGATTGAGGTGGCTTTTGCTCCATTGGGAATTGTCGTGGCGCTCACCTTCGTGGGATTGCCCTTCGTAGTGCGAACAGTACAGCCGGTCATGGAGGAGTTGCAGATCGAAGTGGAAGAGGCTGCGGCTACATTGGGAGCAAACCGCTGGACGACGATTCGTAGTGTCGTTGCACCTGTGGTACTGCCTGCGCTCGTGACGGGCTTTTCGCTCTCGTTGGCGCGCGGTTTGGGCGAGTATGGATCGGTGGTGTTTATCTCGGGGAATCTTCCGCTCAAAACTGAGGTGCTGCCACTCGTGATCATGGGGCGCCTGGAGCGCTTCGACTATCATGGAGCGATCGTTCTAGCAGGTATCATGCTCTCGCTCTCGTTCCTTCTTTTACTCACGATAAACATCCTCCAATCGAAGGTCGGTGCGATGCGGTCGAGATCAAGCTAGGACGGTGCCTGTGGAGCAGTCGAACATCAGAAATGCAGCGATTCAGGAATCCGGACCGGTGCGTGTGGCACTGATTGCCTTTACGGTGGCCTTTTTGGTTCTCTTCCTCGTTTTCCCGCTCGTCATCGTGTTCGAGCACGCTTTTTCGGCGGGTGTCAAAGCGTATTGGCAGGCTGTCACGCACCCTTTGACGGTGTCGGCGATGCGCCTCACTCTGATTGCATCCACGAGTGCGGTCATCTGCAACGCCATCTTTGGAATCGCGCTTGCCTGGCTGGTTACCCACTTCAGATTTCGGGGGCGGCAGATCCTCATGACGATGATGGATGTTCCTCTTGCAGTCTCACCCGTCGTCGCTGGCATGGTGTTCGTTCTTCTGCTTGGACACCACGGCTGGTTCGGGTCCTGGCTAGAGGCGTGGGACATACGGATCATCTTTGCGACACCAGGCATCATTCTGGCCACCGTATTCGTGACCGTTCCATTCGTTGCGCGGGAGCTCATTCCCGTGATGGAGGAACGCGGCGCAACGGAAGAGGAGGCAGCCTTGGTGCTCGGCGCGAGTGGATGGCAGACGCTGAGATTAGTAACTTTACCAGCAATCAAATGGGCGCTGCTGTATGGTCTGGTGTTATGTAATGCCCGTGCTATGGGTGAATTCGGAGCAGTGTCGGTTGTTTCAGGGCACATTCGCGGCCGAACGAACACGATGCCTCTGCACATCGAGATCTTGTACAATGAATACGAATTTGCGGCTGCGTTCGCAGTCTCCTCGCTCTTGGCGTTGTTGGCGCTCGTCACCCTTGCTATCAAGAGGGTGGTCGAATTGAGACATCTGAACGGAATTCGACGCGGGAGTGCGGGAGGTTTATGACGATTGAATTACGTGAGGTGCTCAAAAAGTTCGGAGAGCAGCTCGTCATCAACTTGGTGTCGCTCTCGGTTCAGGACGGAGAGCTCTTTGTTTTGCTCGGTAGTAGTGGCAGCGGTAAGAGCACCATCTTGCGGGTGATAGCGGGGCTGGTGAAGCCCGACAGCGGCTGCGTTCTCCTCCGAGGAGGTGACGTGACGCACCTGCCGCCACAGAAGCGCGAAGTGGGTGTCGTATTCCAGAACTACGCGCTCTTCAAGCACATGACCGTCGCAGAGAACATCGAGTTCGGGTTGAAGATTCGGAGGATGCCGTCCGTGCAACGCAAGCAACGCAGCGACGAGTTGCTCGAGCTTGTGGGCTTGAGTGGCTTAGCTCATCGCTATCCCGCACAGCTATCCGGAGGACAGTCGCAGCGCGTGGCGCTTGCCCGAGCGCTTGCGTATCAACCCTCGGTGCTTCTTCTCGATGAGCCGTTCGGCGCCCTAGACGTAAAAATTCGAGGCAAGTTGCGTCGAAGCTTGAAGGCTATTCAAAGGGAATTGGGAATAACCACGGTACTGGTTACCCACGATCAAGAAGAGGCATTCGAGCTAGCCGATCGAATCGCCGTAGTTGAGCGTGGCCGCATAGTAGAGGTCGGAACACCATATCAACTGTACCACAGCCCCAAGACGGAGTTCGTAGCGAACTTCGTCGGTGGCGGAAACGTCCTGTTCGGACGGTACAACGAGGGGCGAGTGCGCCTAGGTAGCACATATCTACCGTTCCCCGCAGATGCTCCTCCACACGATGAAGGTGCTCCCGTTCGTATGCTGTTTCGTCCCGAATGGGTTACCTACAGCCGTGAGGCAGACCAAGCTGAGCACGGAAACCTTCCGCTGGGCAAGGGTACCATACGCGACCGCCTCTTCGGCGGCGCCATGGAGAAGCTGCGTTTCGAACTCGATGATCTAAGAGGTTCTCAATCGATAGGGTTGTCGCTCGAATACGGGCAGCGCGGCACTCTGGTAGATGGTGTAGCGAGCTCGCTCGCTGCAGACATCCCCGCTATCGGAGAGACTCGATGGCTCTCCTTGAAGCGATGTCACGTGTTGCAGCCGACGAGTCTGAGAATTCTAACGAAGCTCGAAGCTGTGCCGACACATGATGGATTGATAGCAACTGCTACACATCTGGGTGGTGCATCCCACGGACTGCTGTCGCTTCTCTCCGTCGCTTCCAGTAAAGACGAATTGAGCTCAAGCCGCGAACTCTTGGAGGTCTCGAAAGCAGCCGTCCACGGTACTCGCAGAGATATTCGCCTGACGGCGAGAGCTCGAATGGGCGAGCCAGTGGTCGAAACCGTGTTGGAGTCTCAGGAAGGTTATTTTGATCTCGTGCTTCTGCAGCGAGGCTCGAAGGACTCTGATGGCGCAGATAGTTTCCCGGAGATCGCGCGGCACGTACTGGTCAGTGCGCGAGTTCCAGTCATCCTCGTGTCTGAAACGGGTTCGGCGCTGAAGCGTGTACTGATCTGTACTGCCGGTGGAGAGCCGGGCAAGAGCGACGTTCGCCTCGCTGCTCGAATTGCGCGCCACACTGGAGCGCAGGCGCGAGTTTTCCACGTTCGACGACGAGATACGAGCGCTAGCGAGATCGCGCGAGTCGATCGACATCTCTCACGAGCGCAGGCGGTGTTGACCTCCTTCGGTGTAGAGAGCGATGTCTTGGTCGTAGAGGGAGATCCGTTGAGGGAGCTTCAAAGGCAGATCGACGAAGGAGCGTGGGATCTCGTGGTCATAGGGTCGTCTTTGCAATCTATCCTCGAGAGTTCTGCTAAACCATCTTTCGACGCGCAGGTACTTGCCACCACCAGTGTGCCGGTTCTGATAGTTCCGACACCTGAGTAGCCGCGGTCGAAGCATCGTTGAGAGCTTCACGGCCAAAGTAGCAAACTTTTTCGACCAAAGCCTAGTCTCGCCGTAGCCTGTGGCGAAGGCGGAGACCAATGGTCAAGAATCCCAACCCCTCCTTACGGACGGGATCAATAAACCAAGATTCAACGATCAAATTTTTAATTGCAGCCAGCGAGAAGCCCAACACTGGTGTCAGCAGCGTCGGCCGAGTAGCTGTCGCTGACGAACGAGCCACCCTGAACGGAATTGCCGAGCAAAACGCGACAATCACGAACCGCGTTTTGTGTATCGGCGGCGCGCCCGAAGACACAATAAAAAGGGAAGTCCTTAACTGCCCTAGTCTAAATCAGATCTGACAATTAATGGATTGCCCGAAGTGGTGGATCCTGGTTCTCCTTCCAAGAGAGTTATTGACCGTAACTTAACCTTGAAAGGAGAAACCTATGACCCGTGAATAGAAACTTATCAAGTCGAAGCTCGGACTGCTAGAGCTAGGAGAGTACCTGCAGAACGTATCGGAAGCCTGTCGCGTGATGGGGTATTCGAGGGACACGTTTTATAGGGTAAAGGAAGCGTACGAGACCGGTGGGGTTGAGGCGCTCCGGGACGAGAGTAGGCGCAAACCCAACCGTAAGAACCGAGTGAGCGAGGAGATCGAATCTGCGGTGGTGAAGATGGCGTTCGATGAGCCTGCCTGGGGGCAGATCCGAGTCAGTAATGAACTTCGCAAGGCGGGTATTTTCGTATCCGGTTGCGGTGTTCGAGGAGTTTGGCTTCGGCATGGGCTTGAGACGATGCAGAGGCGGCTCAAAGCGCTCGAGGCTCGTGTGGCCGAGGAAGGCATCATCCTTACGGAAGGGCAGGTTGCAGCGCTAGAGAGACGGCAACGAGAGAAGGAGGCGCACGGTGAGATTGAGACGGCACACCCCGGCTATCTTGGTTCGCAAGACACCTACTACGTTGGGTTCATAAAGGGCGTTGGGAAGATCTATCAGCAGACGTTCGTTGATACGTATTCGCAGGTGACCTGTGCCAAGGTGTACATGCGGAAGGTGCCGATCACAGCGGCTGACATCCTCAATGACCGAGTGCTGCCGCTTTTTGAGAAGCACGAGGTACCCTTGCTTCGTGTTCTCACCGATCGGGGAACAGAGTACTGCGGACGCGAGGACTCTCACGACTATCAGCTGTTCCTGGCGCTCAATGATATTGAGCACACAAGAACTAAGGCAAATCATCCGCAGACCAACGGTATTTGCGAACGTCTGAATCGTACAATCCAGGACGAGTTCTACCGAGGCGCTTTCCGAAAAAAGCTCTATCGATCCATCGAAGAACTTCAGGTTGATTTGGATACTTGGCTAGTGCGATATAACACCGAGAGAACGAATCAAGGAAAGCACTGCAAGGGAAGGACTCCTATGCAGACATTTCTTGAAGACCGTTGTCTGGTGAATGAAAAAGATTTGAGTCGGCTGACAGTTCCGTTGGCTGCTTAAAAATCAGCTCTCTTGGAGCGGAGGTTGTCAGATCAGGTCTAGACCAGTGCACTTCAGGTTTTTTAAAGGCAACTCTACGCCAACGATTTTAGTGAATACTTCGATTCTTTGGATCGGACAGGATTTTTTTGTCGTGACGTTGACAAGTCTCATAGCAGTAAAATCAATTAATTTTCGAGTTATATCAGCAAACTATGTATTTAAAGCGGAAATAGTAGCCCCGGTACAGGGAAAAAAAATAATATGCAGCCCGCCAAGAGATTACCGCAGAGCTAAGAGGTCGCCTTCTGCTCTGAATTAGCCATACCTTCCTGCTGCTGCTTGGAGTCAGACGGTCGATCCACGGGTCTGACCGTAGCCTCACCATCAGATCCACCCGAAGCGCCGCTGGACGACTGCAACATGCTAGTAACTAGGGTCACAAATCCCGCATTCATCAGCGCAGAACCAACGCCGCCGCCACCTCCTGAACCAAAGCCGCCAGAACCCCCAAAACCACCACCTCCACCGTCAGAGCCATCGAAGAGGCTCGAACCACCATCGGGAGCTGGGCCGTCGTTACCATCGCTTTCCTTTGGCTTCCAGCCCCATGCACCATCCGACTCTTGTTCCTGATTATGGCCAAATTCACTGTCTGCACACGCGAATTCACCGCTAAATACGATCACTACGCCGAGCATAACCGCGCCTATAGTTTTGATCTTCATAATAGTAGTCCTCCTCAAATGAGCGCACACGAATCCTTCATCCGATCGGTGCTCTCGAATGCAACGGGCAACATCGATCGACGATAAAACATCAGTCGATGAGTCAAGCCCAATCATGAACAACCGACTACAACCCGGAAAAAACCTGCGTGATGGCTGCTAAGGTAGGCTTAAGGGAGTGCATCACCGACATTCCCCGCCATAAACAACGAAAAAACGTTAAAAAACCTGGAACATGAGTGGCCTCCGGCGATCCACGAAGAAACCCGTCGGATTACTGAGCACACCCTCTCCTCCGTACGCAACTGAGTCATACAGATCGCGCCACGTCAGCTTATTACCGTTGCGCTCGGCGACATCTGCGAATGCTCGCACACCAAGCACCGGAATCACTGTACCTGGTTGGTAGTAGCCGGGCTTACCCTGCTCTCCAACTACAAACACCATCGGCCGCACTCGATACTCTGCCGCGATGTTCTCAAGGCGACTCAAGGTATCGTTCCCGGTCGAGCCGCGATTGTTGCGTGTTTGATCCTGCGAATAGCAACAGAAATAAAAGAGCTTGATGTAGGCTGACTTTCCAGAGTTGTGCTGCTCTAGGTATACATCTCGATGCTTACGCATATGCTCCTCGTACGCCTTGACCACACTAATAGAAGACATCAAAGAGCTCGATAGACTATTCGCCCCGTTACTGTGTAGGGACATCCCGGCTCCCCCTGGAGCACCGTGGCCATTGAAGCCAGCTGCAAAGTGCAGGGTGCCGTCGGCGTGTCTGACTGGTGGGGTATCAATTATCGCTTGGAGAAACTTGTCTGCGTTGCGAAACGGCCCCTTCATATCGGGGAAGCCATGTGCTTTATTGATTCGGTTCCAGGCGCGAACCTCTTCTGGTGACCCAAAACTTCTCCCGCCGCGCTCTGCGTCAGCCGCAAACACCGTCATATGTACCGGAACATCTGCGTAACGCAACCGGAGCATAAGGTTGTGTTCAATACTTTTTTGACACTCCTCATCAGTAGCTGGGTGGCCTACATCACCACGTTGCCCCCCACTCGCCATCCTTTCACGCCAGATATCCCGAGTTATCGCGCGCACAAAATCAACTGCCTGCCGCTGTTTGTTAGGCTGGAAGGATTCCTGATACGATCCCAAGGATTCCTCTTTGAACTCTAACGTACCATTGGATTGGACCAAGGATCGTTGGAGATACGCGGCAACCGAATCGTACAGTTTGGACGGAACGCTAGGATCTTGACCACGACCCACAACATCTCTGCCGCCTAGCGGAAAGTTAAAGAAGCGTCTCTGATCTTGAGCAATTGCGGAGGAGCTACTACCAAAAGACAAGGCGGCGAGAGCACCTGTAGCCTGACTTAAAAACGATCTACGATTTGAAACCGTGGGGCCTTCAGCCATACATCATCCCTGATCCCCCGCATCGGCGTACCGATGAACCTTCCTTTGTGTGTAAAGGGGAGCCCTCTCCTATCGCCTCCTCCGACAGAAATGCTCCACATTTTTTTAAGTTTTTGCGATAAAAATTAAGGTGCTTTCCTCTGTACCGGGGCTAGTGCGGTCAATGAGGGAATCAGGGATATCAGAGTCGATAGGAAAGGTCCCAGAGACA
>JBILEW010000117.1:0-10366 GCA_044351885.1 Bdellovibrionota bacterium | reverse complement strand
CTATTCGCACTACAGCTTTTTCCCTCGCACGGCATATCTGGAACTGCTACCGCGAGGCTCAGGTACACCCGCCCATCTGCCGCTTGCGCCAACATCGTCTGCGAAAGCTCCCCAGTCAGAGCTACACCACTCGGCATCACCGTCCGGGCTACCTGGCCGCCCTTCTCGATCATTCGATCCCCTACGGACTTGAACCCGGTCGAGTGAGAACGTCCTGCTGTCCCAATGAAGAAGATCGTTGCTGTGGCGACGAGCCCATACAAGACTGCACCTTTTTGTCGCTCCAATCGCTTGAGTATCCTGCCAATTCTATCGATCATAGTGTGTTAGCCCCCGCGCCTTCTGCAAAAGTTTGATTTGATTGAGCTGCGCTACCGCGAGCGGTCCGCCTTCTTAAAAAGAGTATGCAGTGACGGGTGGGACATAGTGTAGACACGCGTCGGTAAAATGTTACTGGTCGCCTTTTACACAACTTTTACAGAGATGACCTGCGCGAATCACCGGAAGGGGGTATAGTAGGAGAGATGACCGCTATGAATCGCGCCAAGAAACGGATCCTAATCATCGAGGACGAAAAAGCGATCCTCGACGGGCTGTGTGACCTTTTCAGCTTTCATGGGTACGAGGTGGAAAGCGCTTCGGACGGACAACAGGGGCTCGACCTCGCCCTCTCAAAACGCTTCGACATCATTATCCTCGATGTCATGTTGCCGTCGCTGGACGGATTTTCGATCTGCAACGAACTACGCCGCCACGATAGAACCGTACCGATCGTGATACTGACCGCCAAAACTACCGAGGACGATCTGATTACTGGGCTCTCCCTTGGCGCAGATGACTACGTAGCAAAACCCTTCAGCATTCGCGCTCTCGTTCTAAAGATCGAAGCGATCCTCCGACGTACGATCGGGGATGAATCTCAGGAGCGCTACATCTGCATACAGGAGCGCCTGTGTATCGATGGAGCCACCCTCGAAGGGTATGTGCACTCCATGAACAGTACTCCGTCGAGCGAATTTACCCGTCGCGAGTTCGAGATACTGCGCTATCTCCTCAAACACAACGATCGACCTGTTTCTCGGGGTGAGCTTCTCGAAGAGATCTGGGGCTACGCTCGCGCTACCGAGATCGAAACGAGAACTGTCGATATCCACATCGCAAAGCTCCGTAAGAAGATCGAGAGCGATCCCAAGACACCCGCCGTCCTGACTACCGTACGCGGAGAAGGCTATCGACTCCTCGACGCATGCTTCGGAATCCTACCGGTACAATCACGATGAGAGCACGAGCCCCGTCAACAGCTATTAACCCGCTCGGTCTTGCTCGCCGAAGGTTACGTCGCACACTCGCTACCGTGGCGCTCTTGGTTGGCCTCCTGCTTGCAGCACTCTCGTATCTCTCTTACCAACGAATGGCGTGGGAATCTTTTCTCCACCAACGCTTCGTCAGTGAGCGGTTTGTCACGGCGATAGAGGGCGCTCTGTTGAAGTTCATTGAGGAAGAGGAGCTGCGTCCCTTCGATCACTATTCGTTCTTCACCGCAACCACAAGTGAGATCACCAACAACCAAGCCTTTCAGCGCTCCCCCCTAGCCGGTCTGAATGCGGATGATTCCGCGCGGGGAATCGTTGGATACTTCCAGATCGACCCAGACGGGAGGTTCTCATCGCCCCTACTCCCTGAGTCTGGAGGTACCGCTCCACCACCGGTCAGCTTCGCCGCGAGCGAGCAGGCTGAGAGGAAGGCTGCAGTCGACAAGCTGCGTGCCATTTTGATGAGCGTACAACCTGCAGGAGCCGTTCCACGTAGCCTCGGGTCTGGGGGGATTTTGGCAGAAAGGGGTGTGGCGAACTATTCTGATGGGGGACTCCCCTCTTCCGCCTCTGACTCCAAAGGATCGGCGGTACTCTCTCAGGATCTCCTGCTTGAGCCACGCGCGTCGACCCCAGAGAGGGAACGAAAAATTATTGCCGGGTACGACCAACGGCAGCTTAAAAGCGTGGAGCAGGGTCTCGGGGGCGTATCGTCAGACCTCGATGGGGCTTCATCCGAGAAGATGAGAATTTCGGGCGGGAAACTCGGAGCAGCCCGCAAGGAACTTTCGAACAGCTTGGTTCTAAAACCAGCGATGCCGAGCGCCAAGAGTGCCGCAAGCGCTGATTCTTTGAATGTAATCTCGTTCGAAGCCGAGATCGACCCACTACAGGCTCGGATGATAGACGACCAACACCTACTTCTCTTCCGCAAGGCGTGGCGCAATGAGCGCCGCTATATTCAAGGGGTAGTCGTTCGTCAGAGGGACTTTGTCGAGAGGGTCGTACAGGAGAAGATAGCCGAAAGCCAGATGCTGCGAGGCTCCTCGATTACCTTCGCGCCTGAGGGTGGCGATGCCATTGCATTCGAATACAAGCCATCTCGGGTTTCCTCGTATGAGCGCGCGAGCAGCAGCGTAGCGTTAACACTAAGCAATAGTTACTACAAAGACGGCCAGGTACCGACGTCAGCGGGCTCCGTCCTGCTCTACCAAGCCACCCTTCGTGCACCGCTCGACCTGTATTCAGTGTTCATAGGAATTGACCGAATCCCCCTACCTCCCGGAGGTGGCGTCCTGGCTTTGGTGGCCGTGATTCTCAGCTGTGTCATAGCAGCGGGGTTCTTTGCTCTATACCGGCTCGGTTATCAGCACATCACCCTAGCCCAGAAACGCCTCGACTTCGTCTCATCCGTCAGTCATGAACTGAAAACACCCCTCACCTCGATCCGCATGTACAGCGAGCTGCTCAAGAACGATTGGGTGCAGGGCGATGACAAGCGCCAGGGCTACTATGAATACATCTTCCAGGAGAGTGAGCGGTTATCACGGCTGATTAGTAATGTTCTTCAGCTCTCACGCATCTCCAGTAAAACAGAAGCGGCCGTCCTCGAAAGTCGATCGGTCACAGACTCGCTGCGCATGCTGCACTCCAAGGTAGAGACCCTCATCTCGAGTGCCAAATTTACTCTCACACTAGTTGAACCACCCGGCGCCTCATCGATCATGATTCGGGTAGACGAAGATGCCCTGGCTCAGATCGCGATCAATCTGGTCGAGAACGCTGTAAAGTTTTCACGGCTCGTCGAGCGTAGAGAGGTGCAGCTCGGCTTCGAGCACACACCGGGCTCCCGGCACGTTACATTTTTCGTCAGGGACTTCGGCCCAGGCGTCCCGCGCTCCGAGCGGCGGCGCATCTTCGAGCTCTTCTACAGAAGCGAAGACGAACTGACCCGCCAAACGAACGGCACAGGCATCGGGCTCGCTTTGGTAAAGGAACTAGCGCGCCGCATGGGCGCGACGGTCGACTATAGACCCAAGGAACCCGGCTCGGAGTTTCGAGTGGTTTTTGAGATTCAATAGACGCTGGCGACGGGGTGAACGCGTTCATCTCGTCAATCGCGCTGCCACAATTCCGCGAGAAACCTTCGAAACTGCTGCCAGGGCGATTTCCGCTGATCTCCTGTGCCGTGACGCTGTGTAGTTTCACGTGCCGCAGTCGTGGGCGAGGCCTCCGGGTGAGGAGACGCTGAAGATGCTTTGTATGTTGCTGGGAGAGCGTCCCCCAGTTGAGGGCTGATTCGATCGAGAGGGCTCTTGGTTCCGACCCCTTTCTCGACAGTCACATGGGTGTAGACCATCGTCGTTTTGACATCGCTGTGTCCGAGCAAGACCTGGACGGTTCGAATATCCGTTCCAGTGTCGAGCAGGTGAGTTGCAAATGAATGCCGAAAGGTGTGGCAGCTTACTTTCTTTTGGATCCCGTTTTTGCGCACTGCGGCTGAAACCGCATCTTGCATGATATTCGGATAGAGGTGCCATCTCCCAGTCCTACCGGTTCTCGGGTCGATGGATCGTTTGTGAGATGGAAACACATATTGCCACCTCCATTCGGCGTTTGCGTTGGGATATTTCTTGGATAGAGCGTGTGGCAGTTCGACACGACCAAGCCCTTCTGCCAGATCTTGTTGATGGATCGCATGGGCCTTCTCTAGTTGATTTTGAAGTGGTGCCTTCACTGATGCAGGCAGCGGCACGGAACGATCTTTGGCTCCCTTGGTGTCTCTCACCACGATGAGATTCCGCTCAAAGTCGATGTCCTTGACCCTCAGTCGAAGTGCTTCCGACAGCCGCATACCGGTTCCGTATAGTAGCGCCGCGATAAGCTTCTGCACACCGGACATCGACGACAGGATAGCCGCCACTTCGTTGATGCTGAGCACAACGGGCAGGAAGATCGGTTTCTTCGCCCACTGAACACCTTCAAATAGTCCCGGGTCCCGTTCGAGGACTTCGCGGTAGAGGAAGACAAGTGCGTTGAGCGCCTGGTTCTGTGTTGATGCCGCGACATTACGGTCTGCCGCTAGGTGGGTGAGGAACGCCGTAATCTCGTTCGTTCCCATGTCGCGGGGGTGCCTTCCGTGGTGAAAAGCGACAAAACGTCTGCACCAGGCGATGTAGGTTTTTTCGGTAAAGAGGCTCATGTGCGCCAATCGCATACGACGGCGCATGGTGGCGAAGAGGCCTGGAGTGGGGCTTACTCTTGGATTTCTACCGCTATCCGGTTTGTCGATGGGTGGTGGAGCATTCATACCTTCTAGTTCGGAGCCAAGTGGCAAAAGTTGCGTGCATCTCGAGATCTAGCCTCCAGGATCTCGACACCTGACGGGTATAAAACACTCGAAAAGTCCCCTCGCAGATGCGATCGAACTATCGTTAAGTCTTTGATATTGCTTAGTGGGTTGAGGCAGGACGAGCAGATGACCCTTATTGGGGCTGGGTTAATCTCGATACCCTCCCGTAGGATCACGAGATTTGGTAGGGTTGGATTACGAGTTGTTTAGATCACACTGTTATCTCGTAAAGACAATCGATGCTTTGAGTACCTGCTCAATGCACGGTAGAATTCCGGTGATCAGTTTAATGGAGGACTATATGGTAAGTGTAAAAGTAGTGGAGGGTAATGGCGCAGGTGGCAAATTTGAAGTCAGCACTGGAGCTGAAGCAGCTGGAGATTTGGCGGAACTAAAGTTTGATGGGAGGCTGTTTGGGACCGAACCTTTTGGTCGTTCCATAGTTGTAGATCAAGTCGATCTACAAGCGATTCTGCAACGGGCCGGTGTTGCTGGCTTTCAAAGAAGTGACTTTGTCGCCGCTCTTCTAGAGGAATTAGACAGAAACGTTCGGGAGATGGGCAGTGAAATTTTGGACGAGCAGACTTTACGTGTGCTAGCAGAATAGTAAGAAGTTTTCTGGATGACCAGACAGCCTGGAGCGATGGCACGGTCGATGACTCTATCTCGAGCCAAATACTTGGATCTCTCCCAGGTGCCGCCGGAGTTGGGTGAGATAACAAATCAAGGCAGCCGGACCACCTTCTGCTGGCGCTCCAGGTGTCCGCTGCTCGAAACGTTATGTCGCTTGAAATTTTCCAGGGAGTTTAAATGGATTCCTCAAGAAGCCCTTCCTCAAAATTTGATACCCCAGAAAATCTTGCTGCTAGAGATCGTGCTGTTGCTATTTGGAACAGTGCCCCCGTAGAAGAAATTCCGCTTAATAGGGTCATTGAGATGATTTATCACGCAGAGGAATCATCAACGGGCTCAAAAGCTGAGAAAGAATATCGTGCAGATCGACTAGTGCTCGAAGAGTTCCGTGACCAGCATGGTCTCGAAACACTTCGAGATATTCGTGAAGCCTTTCGTTCTCGAAAGTTTGATCCTGCTGATGTTCGTCGTTGGCTCGAATCAGAAGCAGATGTCCTCGAAATCTCTGCTGACTCACTAGTCGAGGGCTATCCTGAATTTCTTGTAGGAGCTGCTCCCAGTACTTTTCGTTCAGCTGCAAGTCTTATAGAGACAGCTCGCAGGAGATACGTCGATAGAGATCCCGCTTTTGGTGAATTCGCATCGTTCTATTCGGACAGCGGCAAATCATAGCTTCCCGTAACTCCGCGACATAACAAAATGTTTGAATTGATGCCCGTAACCGGGCACAATTCAACTTAACCGTTATATCAGGGAATATGAATGGTTACTTTTGAGGATTTTGCGAAGCTCGAGATTAAAATTGGCACGGTGGTTTCATGCTCCAAAGTTGAAGGAGCTGACAAGCTTCTCAGGCTCCAGGTCGATATGGGAGACGATACTCGGCAAATTATCACTGGGATGGCAGAGTTCTTTCCCGTTGATCATCTTGTTGGCAAGCAGATACCGATTCTGACTAATCTAGAACCTCGCAAGTTCAAAGGACTAGAGAGTCAGGGAATGATACTCGCCGCTGATGTAGGCGGTCGGCCGATTCTGCTTCACCCCGAGGCGAACATCCCTGCTGGAAGCATCGTAAAGTGATTGGATTTCATATAACAATTCAAGGCAGTCGGACCACCTTACGCTGGCGCTCCAGGTGTCCTCTGCTCGAAACGTTATGTCCTTAACCTCTATGGATCGATTTTTGTTTATATTCGGTTACGAGTCGCCTGCTGAATGGGCATACAATTTTCAGCATGGTACAGATGACGAATCCTCTTCAGCCGTATGGGTGCACGCAGATAACTCACAGACGGCTATCGAGCTGGGCTGCCAATATGCAGAGAAGTTCGTGAGTGCGTTGTTCTTTGGTTCCTCCATTCAAGACTTTCAGGGCTGGAGAAGCGGAAACTACGCGTACGGGATTGAGGCAAGTCCGTCCGATAAATTTTCTCAGGAGTCCTTGCACGACTTACCTGAAATAAATGACGGACATAACAACGAAGTGGTGGTGACAGCAAAGCCGCCCCACACTTAACCGTTATGTCATATGAGTCGTTATGTTGAGCCTCGATAGGAACATTCAGATCGGCAGAGCAGTTGCTGACCTAGTAAGAACGGATCTTGTCAAAGCGCGCTTAGTCGAAGTTGCGCAGGAAGCGAAAGCGATTCTCTCGGCGGACACTTCCAAACTTGCGGCTTCGGTTGGTTTACCGCTTGAGCTTTTTGGGTCTTCGCTACCGTCAGAACTAAAATCATGTAGACTTTCGGTCATGAGAGGCGGCACCACATATCATATTGAGAGGCATCCTAATGCTACCCAATATGTTCTATCTATTGACGGCGAAGGTTCCATTCGCGTGAAGTCAGCTGACAAGTGGGCCGTGTCTAGGCTATCGAGTGATCCTGCTGCCTCGATACTGGAGCGATGGCACACGGTCCCCGCCAATACTTGGCATCAGCCAATCCCAAGCGATAACGATTGGACAGTGGTTGCCTTCCACACCGCTGCCGCTGGTGAATTTAAGGATGAGTACGGCTACAACGAGTGAGATCACCAAACAGTCAAGCGGATCGCCATGGTGCCCGCTCGCTGACCCATTCTCGCGCCACTTAGCCAAGCTTTACTGAGGAAAGCCAGCTATTGAGTAAGGCAACATTCCTGTCCTGCTCGACAACCCGTTGTAAGCAGTCATCCATACCTGGGTAATACTCGATCGGCTCAGAAGGATCTTTAGGTATGCGGAAACGAGGTCCAACTATTCCGTTCGCCCTTGGCGGGAGACTCTGTTGAACATAAATGTCTCCCTCTTCAGTGCGAAATATACTGATAGTTTGACGATAGCCTAGTGTCTTTGCCTGAGCATCGGTTGTTGTGGGAAAGGAAATTGAGTTCGTGCCTTTCTCGTTGAGAAGTTGATCTAGCTGTCTCCACGCGATTCCCCGGTCGATGAAAGCTTCCTCACTTCCAAGTGCTCTACGTGGAAGCGGAGACAAGGTTCCACTTAGCGAGGGAACATCGCCGGGGCTTGCGGTTCGGAATTTCCCCTCGAAAACTGCGTCGGTAAGTTTAGTTAGCGCTTCATTGACTTCTCTCGAAACGTCATTACGGTCGTGCCAAGTTTGCGACGAGGGAGAGAATGAAACTTGCCCATAGTGTCCGCCAGTCGCGGTGAGGCTCCACACTAAGCCCTGTTTGGGGTGGACATAATCCAGAGTCGGTATTCCATGATTCACTTTCACTCGGCATTCGCCATCCTTGTAGTCAAAGGCGGATCCCGATCCAAAACTTTCGACTGCCCTTGTTATCGAATCAGAGAACTGTTTCCCCATTTGGGCTTCAGCTTTCTGCTGGGCTGCTGCCCTTGCAAAGAAATCCGCCATACATTCTGCCTTGTTAATAACGAACTTACTGGGAAGGTTATGGCGGATTATTGATACATGCACTCTATCGGGTAATTTAAGGTACGGAGTCGCTTTGGAGCTCACCAAATTATTGAGACTTTATACCTGGTTTTAAGAAGTTAGCAGCTCTGGATGCAAGCTTTGTCTTCCGTCACTACAAGACGACATCGTGCTCGATACTAATATGGAAGGAGTAGATTGAGAGTTCGATCCCCCGGAATTTTGGGCTGCGTGCTTCGCACACATTCCGAAAACTGATGAGTCTTTGACCACATACTATTGACGGCCTTTATGTAGGCGCGGCGTGTTATCGGCTTCCATGACAACCTGTTTTATTTCAAGGGTGACGACAATTATAGCTTTACTAGTATCAGATGTGTGACGACCACTGCATACGACCATTTACGCTGGAGGCATCTATGATACTTACCTATCGTGTGGCTCTTATGTCGTTACTTTTCGTAATGACCCTCCTATCCACAGCCACGAATCTCTGTGCTCAATCTTTTGTGATGCAGGGCACACTCGTCAATGGATCTGGATACACCATCTACCTCATCGAACCAAGCGGCAGATCAACAGCAGTTCCTGTCAGTAGTAACGGGAAATTTTCCTTTAAGAATGTCACGAGAACCCGACTGCGCGGCGCGAGCCTTCAGATAAGCAACACGAATGGTAGTTATGGAGGGCCGATCGTACTTGGCGGGACCGGCAAAAAGGTTTCGACCTTGTTTTCAGGCAAACCGTTGGCGCGCAAGCTCAAAAAGATCTCGCTCGGCAGAATCATGCTTAAGGACGGATATGCACAGCTATCCAAGGCAACTACGCGAGCGCTTGGAGGAGCTATCGCCAAAGCAACTACGCAGGCGACTCAGGGAAAGCCGGTCGGCGCCGGGCAGCTCGGGTTGGTACGCACTACCTCACCAAGAACTGCCCGAGCTTCTGAGAGGGGTTTGGCGACCGACGCGGGTGCCGATGGTGATCGCGATGGAATTCCAAGCAGTTTTGATGCAGACGATGACGGCGATCTAATCCTTGATGTTACAGATCCTGACTCGGCAGGAAGCGATATCCCGTACACCACCATACTTCTTGACTTCCGAACCTCTCTCAACGCACACGTTAGGAGTGGCTTGTCAGATACCGCTATTGACGCAGTGATCGCAGGTGAGAACAAGTTCGTACAGGCCACGTTCATCTCCTTGCCTCGCGAGCAAAGCAGCCTAGCAACCGGAGGATACATCGTCTGCAACGACTCGCTCGTATACTGCAGACGCAACTCGCCGACGGCATTTTCCTCGGGGGTATCGGAGAGCTCTAACGATTTCCGGAAGCCGTGGGCCGAGCTCCTCACACCGGAGGGATTCCCGCGAATGGAGAAGATAAATAGCCTCGGTGCGGTCGTTGCAGCGATCCAGCCACGTGTGGGCAGAGATCAATTTAGACCCGGTGATGTCTATGAGGCGGTGGTGACCTCTGACTCCGCTGAGATTACCCGCAAAACTTTCACCCTCGCTCCGTACTTCGTATCTGTTCCAGCGCTCAAGTCGTATGATACCGGCTCCGGGGAGGTAACGGTCGATTACAACTCAATCAGCCCGACCTCCGGATCCATCCCTGGCTCATCGCAATCAAACCCGATCGTTCTTTCACCAACAGGACAGCTGACGATGACTTTTTGGCGTCCTCAGCGCGCTGCTATCCGCTCTGACGAAACGGGCTATCTTGATTGGGGCTTTCTCAACTACGGAGTTGGTGTAGGCGATATTCAGGCCACCTGTGCCGGATTGTATACGAATGAATCCAGCGAGCTAGTAGAGGATACAACGCCCTTCGGCACAGGGGACAGTGTGTTTTTCAATCAGGGTGCAAACGGTGCACCGTACCGCGATTCGATCGGAGACCGCGCGGCATCACCTTCGAACACGCTCACCTTCACCGTTGATCTCAAAACATGCGCCACGCGCGCTGGTGGTTCTGGCACGGGAACCGCATTGGTAGCGCTTGAGGCACGCGGAGAGAACGTAACGGGCGGGCAGACGACTGCGCGGCAATTCTTTTACGTTCAGTTTGGCGACGTATCTTAGGGAAGCGAGGCAAAACCCGTCACTCTATCACGTGAACGTGCTCGTGCACCTGAACGTAAACGTACCCGGAACAAAAACATCAAGATGTTCGGCTA
>JBILEW010000116.1:0-10424 GCA_044351885.1 Bdellovibrionota bacterium | reverse complement strand
GGACCGCGGACTTTCCAGTCCGCCTTATGCTTGGATCGTGGATGCTACTAGCAAGCGGAGCGGAAGCTCCGCGGTCCATGTGGCGGTAGGCGACGCGACCACCGGACCGCGGACTTTCCAGTCCGCCTTATGCTTGGATCGTGGATGCTACTAGCAAGCGGAGCGGAAGCTCCGCGGTCCATGTGGCGGTAGGCGACGCGACCACCGGACCGCGGACTTTCCAGTCCGCCTTGTGCTTGGATCGTGGATGCTACTAGCAAGCGGAGCGGAAGCTCCGCGGTCCATGTAGTAGACGCTTTCCTAGAGCGCCTTCAAAGCGATCTCGCGCCACCTCGAATAAGCCTCGAGCGTCGCGGAACGTGCACCGTTATTGGGCTCGACCTCTCCCTCTTTGGTCAATCCCCTGAACGCGTCCCGTGTCGAATACATCCCCACACCGATTCCAGCACCGCGCGCGGCACCTTCGGAGCCGTCGGTGGTATACAGCTCGAGCGGCACACCTGTGGTGGTCGCAAAGGTCTCTCGGAAGATCGCACTCTGAAACATGTTCGCCGCCCCGGCACGCACGCGAGTCGGGGAGAGTCCCATGCTACGCATGATCTCGAGTCCGTAATTGAGCGCGAAGACGATGCCCTCCTGCGTTGCACGGAACACATCGGCGCGGGTGTGGGTATTCAGGTCGATCCCGGAGATCGACGCACCGACCAAGGCGTTTCCGAGCGTGCGTTCGGCGCCGTTGCCGTACGGCAAAACGGTGATACCACGGCTACCGATCGGACTCTGCTCGGCCACGGAGTTCATCTCCACGTAGCTGGTGCCAGGAGCGAAGGTCTGTTTGACCCAGCGGTAGCAGCTCCCGGTTCCGTTGACGCACATGAGGATACCGACACGTGGATTCTCTTCGGTGTGGTTTACGTGCAGGAAGTTGTTCACGCGTGAGCGCTTGTCGACACCCAAACCCTTAGTGACGCCGTATATGACCCCAGAGGTTCCAGCGTTTGCGCCGATCTCCCCAGGTTCGAGGACGTTTAAGGCGAGTGCGTTGTTCGGTTGATCTCCAGCACGGTACGTGATCGGAGTACCCTCGGCGAGACCGAGTTCGCGCGCGACCTCAGCTCGCACGGTCGAGAAGGCTCCGCAGTTCGGAGTTATCGGTGGAATGAGAGAGGACGAAAGTCCGAACTGTTCGAGGAGGAATGCCGCAGGCGTTCCACGCTCGAAGTCCCATAGGATCCCTTCGGATAGCCCCGACGGAGTCGTGCCGAACTGTCCAGAGAGTTTGAGTGCTATGTAATCTCCCGGCAGCATGAAGTACGCCGCTTTCTCGAGGATCTTAGGTTCGTTCTCCTTCACCCACGCGAGCTTCGCCGCGGTGAAGTTTCCAGGGGAGTTGCCCAAGCGCTTCAGGCAGCGCTCCTCTCCGATCTCTTTGAAGGCGCGATCGCCCAGCGACACCGCGCGACTGTCACACCAGATGATCGAGGGGCGAAGTGGGTTTCCATCTCGATCAACAAGCACCAACCCATGCATCTGATACGCGATACCGATCGCCTTCGTCGCTTTCAGCTCAGCAGGTTTCTGGCTGCGGATGGTGTCCAGTGAGCGGCGTACGTGCTCCCACCAGAGGTCCGGGTGTTGCTCTGCCCAGCCCGCTTGAGGTGCAGCTATCGCCATCTCCTCGGAGGGGGAGGATGCTTGAGCCACGACCCGTCCGGTCTCTGCGTCGATCAGGGAAGCCTTGACCGATGAACTGCCGATATCCAAACCGAGAAGCGTGCCTGACATACCTTAACCTCCTGTGGCTGTTGAATTACCGCTCTGCAGGGTAGTCGAGTTTGGAGCGATGGCAAGGGAAAAATGCTTGGAGAAGAGTCCCGGAAGCCGCCTTTCCCAGCAGGCAGGGTGATTGCCTCGCTTTCTGGGAGAAGCGAGGTGAAACCTACCTGTGGCCTCACTTCTGGACATAGGACGTGAACGTGCTCGTGCTCGTAGACGTGCACGTGCCCGAACATCTTGATGTTTTTGTTCCGGGCACGTTTACGTTCAGGTGCACGAGCACGTTCACGTGGAAGAGTGGCAGGTTTTGCCGCGCTTCCTAGAGGAAGCAAATCTGACATTCTCATTAAAATTAGCGGTCTTAGCCCTTGTCTGTTTCAGTTTGCTGCTGATACTGTAAGAGCTGAGAGAATCGTTCAGCGGCGATAGTGTATCCAAGCATTGAGGGAACGATTTCATGAGGTTACGTTCCAGCGCTCGAGGCGCGGACGAGGAGAGATAATGGCGTCGAGATTTTCGGCCCGAGAAAAGGTTCTGGCTGCTGTGTGCGCACTCTTCGGAGTGCTACTGGTCTTTGGTGGACAAAATCTCTCCGAGGTTAGCGCTCGAGAGAAGGGCCAGACCAATCTTTTCCAAGAGCTGAAGACATTCACCGACGTGCTCTCTGTCGTCAAGCGCGATTATGTTACCGAGGCAGAGAATAAAAAGCTGGTAGAGGGCGCGATCAAAGGGATGCTCGCAGTGCTCGATCCTCACAGCGGATACCTTGACCCGGATTTCTATCAAGACCTCCAGATTCAAACCAAGGGCGAGTTCGGTGGACTCGGTATAGAGATTACCATCAAAGAGGGGCTCCTCGTGGTTGTTGCACCAATGGAGGGTTCTCCTGCAGAGAAGGCTGGTGTGCGCCCTGGAGACGTGATCGTCAAGATCGATGGTAAATTCACCAAGGAGTTCTCGCTCGTCGATGCGGTCAAGCGTTTGCGTGGGCCGCGAGGAAGCTCTATTCAGATTTCGTTGAGTAGGAAGGGCGCGTCGGAGCTGATCGACGTGACTATCGTGCGCGACAATATCGCCGTGAAGAGTGTTCGTGGTCGATATCTCGGTGATGGATTTGGTTACGTTCGTGTCAGTCAGTTCATGGAGCACACGGCAGATGACCTCGCTGCCTCACTCAAAGATCAAGTTCGGGAGAGTGGCTTGCCTGAGCTGCGTGGTCTCATCCTCGACATGCGCAACAACCCTGGTGGACTTCTCGCTCAAGCGGTTCGCGTAAGCGACCTCTTCCTCAAGGAAGGGATCATCGTCTACACAGATGGACGAGTCGAAGCTCAAAAGCAGAAGTTTTACGCACATGCCAAGGGCACCGAGCCCGATTATCCTATCGTTGTTCTAGTGAATGGAGGCTCTGCTTCGGCTTCGGAGATCGTAGCCGGTGCGCTCAAGGATCACGGCCGTGCGTTGGTCCTCGGTACTCAGACCTTCGGAAAGGGTTCAGTTCAGACGATTACCCCGCTGGAGAACGGTGGGGCGCTCACTCTCACTACGGCGGTGTACTACACCAAGAGTGGGAATTCGCTGCAGGCGAAGGGTGTGAAGCCGGACATCGAGCTCGAGGCTCTGCCGCCACCGACCTCGGCAGCCGAGCCCGTCAGTAGCCGCTCGCCGCTCCTCGAAATGCGGGAGGAGGACCTGCCTGGGGCGATATCCAATCCGACCAATCCCGAGCAGGATGATGCTGGTGCTCTCAGAAAGATCAACAAGACCCCCGCGGGTCGGTCAGACCTAACCTCGATTAATCCGGAAAAAGAGGATGTGATCGAATGGGGGCGTAAGGACAATCAGTTCCAGCGAGCCCTTGACCTGCTGAAAACATTCAGTGTTTTCAAGGTTTCTCCTCCGGCAACCACTTGAACCCGCTCGCCAACTAGACTATACTCGCGCGACTTCCAGGCGCGTAGCTCAGTTGGTTAGAGCGCTTGCTTGACAGGCAAGAGGTCCACAGTTCGACTCTGTGCGCGCCTACCAGGTCGTTCTCGTAAGCTTCATTGAACACGGAGTGGACGACCTGTGTAAGCAGGAAGGAAATAGTATCAGTTGGTTCTCTTGCACTGGAACCACAACCCCTTGATTGGGTTTTGGGGAAGGTGTAGGTAAAGGAGTTCTATGCCAAAGATGAAGACAAACCGCATGGCGAAGAAGAAGCTTTTCCCGAACAAGAACGGGAAGGTAAAGCGTGGTCATGCATTTCACAGCCACATGACGGGCAAGAAGAGCGCTAAACGGAAGAGAAATCTCTCCAAGATGTGCGCAGTCGACAAGACGAACGTTAAGGCAGTTCGCCTCTTGCTCCCGTACGCCTAGGGTTTAGCCAGATTTTGAGACGAGGTAGTCATGAGAGTTAAGCGTGGAGTAGTAAGTCGTAACCGCCACAAGCGTCGTTTGAAGTTAGCCGAAGGCTTTCGTGGACGTCGCAAGAGCTGTTTCAAGTTAGCAAAGCGGGCCGTCGAGAAGGCGCTCCAGTTCTCGTACCGTGATCGTCGCGCCAAGAAGCGTGATTTCCGAGGGCTGTGGATCGTTCGTATCAACGCCGCTGCGCGTATGAACGGCTTGAGCTACAGCAAGTTTATCAGTGGCCTTTCCAAGGCAAAGATCGATCTCGACAGAAAGGTATTGGCCGAGATCGCGTTCAAAGATCCCGCGTCCTTCGCGGTGATCGCAGAGAAGGCAAAGGCAGCCCTCTAAGCTGTTAGAGCTATGCAGTACCCGGACTCTACATTACCGGGAGTGTGCAGCCCGATGACCGGCGCTCACCAGGTCTCGTACCAGGTGGCGCCGGTTTCGCATGTATGCCTCTCGCGAATGGTCGAGATCGACTCGAGCTGGAATCCGCGGCACTGGTCGGAGCAGCTCTTTCGGGAGGAGCTCGTTAACCAAGCCGCGCGAGTTCGGGGACTATTCGTAGAAGATGAGCTAATCGGATATGCGATTGCACACGTTGTGTGTGACGAAGCGCACATCCTTTCGTTCGGCATAGCAACGGAGCGCCGTGGCCGAGGGGCTGGCGAGTTCCTTCTGCGCGATCTGCTGCGCAGTTTGGAGAGCGAAGGGGTTCGGGTCGTCACGCTCGAAGTGCGCCTTTCTAATTCTATGGCTCAGGCACTGTACGAAAAGGTCGGTTTCGACATCGTAGCGGTCCGGCGTCGATACTATTCCAGCAACAACGAGGATGCGCTCATGATGCGCCTGGAACTACCGGGAAGTGGAGGATAGGACGAAGATATGTACCGAACGGTGATACAGCCAGCTCTCTTCGCGCTCGATCCCGAAACCGCACACAACACCATGCGCAGCGTGGCGCGTGTGGCGAACGTTCCCGCAGTGTGTAAGGTGCTGAGGAAGGTCTACCAGGTGAGCGATCCGCGGTTGGCGGTCACCGTTGCAGGTATCGATTTTCAGAACCCTATAGGACTTGCGGCAGGTTTCGACAAGAACGCCGAACTGCTTGGCTTGTGGACCGGCCTCGGATTCGGCCACATCGAGCTCGGCACGGTAACCGGTCAGGCGCAGCCAGGAAATCCACGCCCAAGGATCTTCAGGCTCGCTAAGGATCGAGCCTTGATTAATCGTATGGGTTTCCCCTCCGAGGGCGCGGATGCGATCGAACGTCACCTCTCGCGCACTCGCCCGAGTATCCCGCATCTACCTCCGCTCGGAATAAACATCGGAAAATCAAAGGCTGTCGAGCTCGAGAAAGCGATCGATGATTACCGGTACTCCTTCGTCAAGCTCGCGCCGCTTGCGGATTACGTGACGGTAAACGTCTCATCGCCCAACACACCTAATCTCCGCCAGCTACAGGATCGAGAGCGCTTGAATGAACTTCTGTCGGCCTTGAACTCGTGCAACGAATTCAAGCGACCGATCTTCCTCAAAGTAGCTCCTGATCTCACCTTTGCAGCGCTTGAGGAGGTCGTGCAGTGCTGCGTAGAGAACCGAATAGCAGGCATTATCGCGACGAATACGACCCTAGGGCGCGAAGGCTTGACCACTCCAATAGACGAGATGGGGGGGCTTTCGGGTGCTCCGATAACCACGAAGTCACTCGAGGTCGTACGATTCCTAGGGGGCGCGATCAAGGGCCGGCTTGCGCTTATCGGTGTAGGAGGGATCTTTACCGGTGAGGATGTGCTCGCAATGCTTGCTGCCGGTGCATCGATGGTGCAGATCTACACCGGGTTGATCTACGAGGGGCCCGGAATGGTTCGTAACCTCAACCGATATCTGACACGTTTCATGGATACCCATGGATGCAGCAACCTCAGTGAGGCTGCTACTGCCTGGGCGGATATTCGGCGGGTGGCGTAAGCTTATTTACCCAGCTTGGCACTGAGCAAGCGCAGCGTTAGCTTGATCGAGCTGTCGCTTGCGATACTCGACGAGTTCTCGTGCAACAACAATTTGTTGGGCTTGGCGCTCCAAGAGTCGTTGTCCGTAGCGAGTGAAGTTCTCTAGGCGAGCTTGAGCTTGATATGCACGATAGTCGGCGTTTCTTATGGCAGCGTTACGCCTATTGTTGCGCGCTATCCCGCATTGAATCAGTCCCCACACGTTCCAACCCCAGCAGAACCCGTACTGGGAGGCTGGATACGAGCGCACCAACTGAGCCTCGTAGTTATACTGGTCTACCTGAGCTTTCATGATTAACCATCGATCTGCAAGTTGATCTTGAGTGCGGTAGAAATTGGCTTCCTGTGCTTTAAGGTTGTTCTGCGCCTGGAAGACACTCTGCTGCGCGTAGTTCACCTGTTGCTGCTGATAGCTACAGTTGTTAGAGGCGGCCCACGCAGGTGTGCTGAAAGTGACGGCTATAAGAATTGCGATGATGTGAGGGATACGTATCACGGCAGCCTCCCTAAAAAGGATTTTGGCGAGAAGGTATCAGAAACCGACAATAAGTAAAACGGGATTTTTAAATGGTGCGTGCCGTATCGCAACAAAGGTTGGGATTATAGGGGTAGTTGCTCAGGGCTCAGATCTCTCGCGCTCGTGAAACGGCTATTTATTCAGTTCTTCAAGGTGGTTGCCGCATTAAACGGCGCATAGTGACCGAGTTTGACCTGCATAGGGGTAGTGAGGTACACTCTCGAAGCACTCGTGGGTTCGAATGAGGTTATCCCGACATACTAGCTGATATGGGCAAGAGATACCTGTTCATCAGGTAAGGATCAACCCTCTTATTGCTAGTAGCAGGCTCGGGACCTGATCCGGATCGAGAAGGATAAAACCTTCCGCGTAGACAAGAGAGGTAGGTCTGGAAGGATCTACTTCACCGCACTTACTGGAGCCTTCCCAAAGGAGGGGAATAGCCTTGAAAAACAAGAACTCGGGATCGAAGTCGGCACACCTGAAGATTGCAAATCCAAAATCGACTTCCTCTGGGAAGGGCGAGAAGAAGGTAGTCCGGCGGGGAGCGACCCCTGCGGCTTCGCCAGCGAAGGCGGTTATTCAGAAAATTCGAGACGCTCAATCATCCAAGGCTGGTTCTCGTGGCAAGGCAGTTGCCGTAAAGTCGGCCTCCAAAGCCGCGCCGACGTTGACAGCAGTCAAGCCAGAGAAGACGAAGTTGAAGCTCGTTGCGAAGCCGGGAGCGCGTGTTCCTGTAACCAAAATTACTCGTTCTGAGCCGAGTCCGCTCGGCCACAAGGTGATCACCGGGCCCTTCGGAAACGATGGCGGCTCGAAGCCGATCCTCGCCGTGCGCACCGTTTCGGCCGACAAACCTGCAGTGAACACGAGCACCATCTTCGAGGCGGTCTCGTTCAAGGTCGGCGACAAGATAGTATATCCGGGCCACGGAGTAGGAGAGATCGAAGGTATCCGCACCACGGTTCTCGGAGGCCAAGAGCACCACATTTACAACATCCAGATCCTCGATAGCGGCATGAAGGTGATGGTACCGGTTTCGCAAGCGGCAGCCGTTGGGCTCCGTCGCATCATCGACAAGCGCGCTATCGACAAGGTGTACGAGATCTTGAAGGATCGTGATTTCAAGATCGACACGCAAACGTGGAATCGTCGCTTCCGCGAGTATTCTCAAAAGATAAAGACCGGCTCGGTGTACGAGATCGCGGTAGTTCTCCGTGATCTCTCCGTGTTGAGCGCTGACAAAGAGCTCTCCTTCGGCGAGAAGAAGATGCTCGACATGGCAGAGACGCTGCTCGTATCCGAGATAGCTATCGCCAAGGCTCGTCCACACGACAAAGTAGTTGGCGAGTTGCGGTCCCTCTTCACCTAAACGGCGCATGACGTATTCGGTGGTCATACCAGCGGCTGGACAGGGAAGCCGGATGGGGATTCCTACGCCCAAGGTTCTCTTGTCGTGTAACGATGGTGGAGCGCGGGAGCCGCAACCTGAAACGTCGATACTAGCGCGAACGGTCGCGGTATTCGACAGAGATACAAACTGCAAGGCTATCGTGGTGTGTGCCCCGGCAGCATGGCATGACCAGTGTGCGCAGGAGATATCCTTCGCTCATCGTACTGCAGTGGTGAACGGTGGAGCCACACGACAGGAGTCGGTGTCCCGTGGTGTGTCGGCACTCGTAGAAAAGTTCGGCGTGCAAGATGACTCGATCGTCCTCGTACACGATGCTGCGCGGTGTTGTGTGACACCAGAGGTTGTAGAGCGTGTCGTGAAAGGGGTGCGTGAGCATGGTGCCGTGACCGCAGCAGTGCCGATCTTCGATGCGTTGAGTCGAGCGGAGAGCGGAACGCTCACTACATATGTGGATCGCGAAGCGCTGTGGTCGATTCAAACTCCTCAAGGATTCTTGGTAAAGGATCTCCTCGCGGCGCACGCCGCAGCAGAACGCGAGGGCACACAGGCGCTCGATGATGCGGCGCTCGTAGCGCGTGTGCGGCCAGTGCAGGTGGTGATGGGAGATCGGCTGAATATCAAGGTGACCCACCCAGATGACCTGCGGGTTGCGCGGATGATACTTTCAGGAGAGGGCTAGAGATGGACATACGGATCGGGCAGGGGATAGATATACATCCCTTCGCAGAGGGGCGACGCTGCGTTCTCGGGGGTGTCGAGATTCCGAGCGAGCAGGGACTCCTTGGACACTCAGACGCTGATGCGCTGTTGCATGCGTTGATAGACGCCGTTCTCGGGGCGATGGGGCAGCGTGATATCGGAACACTTTTCCCCGATGATGATAGCGCATACAAGGGTATCGATAGCCGAATTCTTTTGAGTCGCGTATGGGAGCTCGCTTCGCGAGAGGGGTGGACGCTCGTTAACGCCGACATGACCTTGCTCGCCCAGAAACCCAAGGTGAAGCCCTACGTCCCAGAGATGCAAAAGCGCATCAGCGAGGTGCTTGGGTGTGATGCAGAGCGGATAACGATCAAAGCCACTACGACGGAGCGTCTCGGGTTTATCGGCCGCGAAGAGGGGGTGCTTGCGACTGCGGTGGTGTTGCTCCAGAGATCGTGAGCGGGGGCATTACTTGGTTGCGAAGTTGTTATGTCTACAACGAGTTCGTAGTAGGTAATTCTATTCTCCCTCCTCAGCAGGCGTCGATCGGCAGCCTAGGTTTTTTGGTTAATTAACGCGGAGGCGCGGAAGACGCGGAGGACGCAGCCGGGCATTGCGATTATCGGGATCTTCTCCTCAACTCGACTGCTCTCGTGCACTAGCTCTCTTGAGTATTGTAGCAATCTCCATCCTGCGGTCTCCGCGTTTTCCGCGCCTCCGCGTTAATTAACCAAAATCTTCGAACACCGAAGAACTTCAGTGGCCACCGAACGAGGCATAGTGAGCATCCTGTGGAGAACCTGAGAGTCGACGAGGCTCACTGCTCCTCACGCAGTCGTTGAATGGGTGTGGGCGAGAAAGCTCCAAGCAAGCTCCTTTCTATGAAGAAGAGCTCTCTCGCTACACCGTTAACCCCTATCTCAGCCTAGACGAAAATTCGGCTAGCGCTGAGCTTGCTGTCGCAGGACCTCAAGTGCAACGACGACGCCGATACGTGCGACCGTTGCCATTGTGTCCCGAAGCATCTCTTCCTCCTCTACAGTCCACTCGTGCCGAAACGGCGGAGTGAAGAGAGGGCGCGGAGCAGGGGCTTGTGCTTCGAATGCAGTTTCAGGCCGCTGGCCAAAAACCACCTCGTTACGTTGGGAAACGCTACGGCACCCCACCAACAAGCACATAAACGACACGACGATGAGCTTCCTCATTTGAACCTTCCTTGCATGAGGAACAAACATTGGCCTGGAACGCTTCCATGCCCACGTCTAGGTTATGCAATTCCTCTCCCCCGTGGTGACTCTTATAGCCTGGCTGAAGCGCGGCGTTAGGTCGAATCAGCTCAATGAATGCAGGCTGGTATAGGAGAATCTCGTATTCGGTAACTATGCGCGAACAGGACCAACCATTCGAACATTTACGATTTGGATCGATTGTTCGAACGTTCGCGGACGGCGGGGACGCCGTCCCTCCTGAATGTGGTGCCGGTGGCTCGGTGGCGCGGCGTAGTGATTATTCGGTCGCAGGAGGGACGGCGTCCCCGCCGTCCGGGAGATGCGGGAATGGGATCGATCATTCGAACATTTGCCGACGAGATCAATTCCACATTTGC
>JBILEW010000114.1:0-10465 GCA_044351885.1 Bdellovibrionota bacterium | reverse complement strand
GGGAAAAATCCTCAATGTATCGCAGCGGATACATCTGCGGTTTTTCCCCACCATGAAAATTGAATATCAACCCAATCTCCTCTTTCTCGCTACGGGCAGGTTTTGCCTCGCTTCCCTAGGTAGCAGACTTTACAATTGGCGCATTTATTCGAACAATAGAGCGTCGAGAGCCCGCTCGAGGGCCGTATCTTTTGGTTGGACGATAGTAGTGATGCGTAAGGTGTACCTGACAGATAAAGTGCTCAAAGGAGAGCGAATCTCGCGTGAAGAAGCGCTCGAGATGTGGAACCTCTTCGATTTTACGGAGCTAGCGACCCTGGCCCAATCGGTTCGGTTCCGGCAGAATCCCACCTTCGCCGTAACCTACCTCGTCGACAGAAATATCAACTATACGAACGTCTGCAACTCGGATTGCTCGTTTTGTGCATTCTATCGACACGACCCCCGAGACCCAGAGGCTTACGTCCTCTCTCGCGACACCCTCACCGAGAAGGTAGTTGAAGCCAAGGAGCTCGGTGCAACCCGTCTTCTCTTGCAGGGTGGACATAATGACGAACTTCCCTACAGCTTTTACCTAGAGATGATCGACTGGTTGCACTCGACCTTCAAGCTCGACTTAAATGCGTTCTCTCCCTCGGAGATCCATCAGATGACCCTCGTCTCTGGTAAGAGCTCTCTACAGGTGCTCGAAGATCTCAAAGGATGCGGGCTCAACGGATTACCGGGAGGAGGAGCCGAAATACTGGATGACGAGATTAGGCGTCGCATCAGCCCCAAAAAGATCTCGGCGACACGGTGGTTGGAGGTCATGGAAGATGCTCAGAGCCTCGACCTCGTGACGACTGCGACTATGGTGATCGGGTTCGGTGAAACGCTTAAGCACCGCATCAACCATCTTGAACGTTTGCGCGACCTGCAAGATCGCTCGAAGAGTCGCGGTCACGAGGGCTTCAACCTCTTTATCTCCTGGACTCATCAGTTCAATGAGCGCACCTCTCTCGGCCGTAGCCGTCACGTAGCGAAATACGGCGCTGGCGCGGTGGAGTACCTCAAGAACGTCGCATGGTCTCGAATTTTCCTCGATAACATCCGCCATCATCAATCGAGTTGGCCAACGTGTGGACCGCACGTCGCAGAGATCGGATTACATGCCGGATGCGATGATATCGGGAGCACGATGATGGAGGAGAATGTGGTGTCCAAAGCCGGGGCTCCAACGGCGACCAAGTGGTCGATGAGTCCTGCGGAGCTCGAGATGCATATTCACCAGGCGGGATTTACTCCCGTACAGCGCGACAGCTCGTTTAGGATCGTCAAGCGCCTAGACCAAGGTTCACTGACCGGCCAAGCTTCTGGTGTAGCCGGTCAAGGTCTAGTGTCGGCAGCTCCCCGTTAAGTGCCTGCGTGCTCCCTGGGTATGGAAGTCACCTCGCGCGAGCACTATCAACGATTGACCCGAGACGAGTGGCTGTTGCGTCGTAGCGCACACAAGGCGCGTGTGTGTCATTGGACGCAGGATCGCGTTGCACGGGCGAACCTCAACCAGAAGCACCCCATCTTCGATTTCCTTTTCACGTACTACTCTTTCAGGCCAGCTCATCTAGAGCGATGGTCTCCCGGTGCAGATGTCATTCTCGAAGGGTCTTCCCTCGACGAGGTGGATTGGTACGACGACTTTCGGGTATGTGGTGACGGAGTCGTCATTCCCGGGGAGAGCTTCCCTGCTCATCGCGCAGGATACCTGTCATGGGCGATTCGCTATATGCAGGGAATCGCGCAGAGATCTGCTTCGTTTTCCTGCTTTGGGCTACACGAATGGGCGATGGTGTACCGAAGTGAAAGACCGCGACATGAGCAGGTTCCCTTACGTCTTACGATGCAAGAGATCGATGCGGTTGTCGAAGAATCAGAGCTACGCTGCACGCACTACGATGCGTTTCGTTTCTTCACGTCCGAGGCAGCTCCGCTCAACAAGCATTCCCTGAGCCGAGAGGAAACACCCGACTACGATCAACGTGGATGTATTCATGTTACCATGGATCTCTACAAGTTCGCCCACAAGATCGCACCCTGGTGCTCGAGCGAACTGATCGCAGATGCTTTTCTCCTAGCGGTGGATGCTCGAATGGTCGATATGCGCGCGAGTCCTTACGACCTGAAGAGCTTCGGAGTCGAGGCGATCCCGATCGAATCCGCTGCAGGACGTGAGCTGTACGTTCGTGAGCAACGACGACTCTCGGAGCAGGCGGCACCGATTCGATCGCAGCTGCTGCATGTCTACGAAACGCTTGGCAGGCGGCTACGAGACTCGACAGCTTCCTCATATAACGCCAGATTTAATTGACTTTCCTATCCTTTATCTCTCGAAGAGACTGGTCAAGGGTCCGTTGAAGGATAATGATACGCCAGACATCATGATAAAAGTACGCTCCAACAATAAACAACCCTCGAACCGGAAGGGATTTGTCTTTCCTGCACTGGTAGTATGGACGGGCATTAATTTTGTCCCTTTATTCGTAATACCAGAGGTTCATGCAATCGCTTCGTGGTATTTGCGGGGTTCAAGCCTCAGCATGGGTCACTTTCACGCTGCTTATTTAGTAGCACTGTTTGTGATGGCATTCTGTGGAGCGTTCATGCTTCTGCTCTCCTCGATAGCTAAGGGACTTCCTCGTCGGTGTCTATTTGTAGTAGCGCCAACGGTGCTTGCAGCGAATGCCCTCTTTGTCTGTTTTGTGACGACGAGCTGGGTGTGGTTTTTGAAGAAAGGGCTCTACCTCTCGATCAACGACCTTTCGCTGTTACGCTACATTCCGGATCTCGCCCCTTTCCACGCTTACGTGAGTTCGGGGGATATCGTGTTGGGGGCGGCGCTCGCTTTCTGCTCCGTTTTGAGCGCTATTGCGCTGTGGCTTTCAGTGCCGTCGAGGCGCTGGAGGAGTGCCGCGCGCTCGAGCCTCCAGTATTCAATCATTTTTGCGCTGCTCGCAGCAGGCTGTTTGATGGGAGGGCGAAGGATATCGCCCTCCGCCGGAGAGGAGTTCCGATTCTTTTTATCCCACCTGGTGACACCGTACGGGACGCTGGCTAACGACCTGTTGCTTGGCCCGATTCGCACGTACAAGACGGCAGAGGATCTTTCCCTTGCACCGCTAGAGGACATGCACTCATACATGCAGCGGGTCGCCTCTTCTGGCTCAAAGGATTCGAGGCCAAATGTCCTGGTGTTGGTTATTGAGGCTCTACGGCACGATGTAGTGGAGCTTAAGCACAGCGGTATCGAGATTATGCCGACGGTGAATCGTTTAGCACGAGAAGGCCTCATGTTTCGCCATGCGTACGCGAATGCGCCGGAGACCGGATATTCCCAGTCGACACTCATGACTGGATTACATCCACTAAAGTATCCAACGCGGGATTTCAATAGCGATCTGAGCTATCCTTTCGTCAACATCTTCGACTTCATGCACGCTGCGGGGTACAGGACCGCCAACCTGGGGCTCGAATGGATGGTGCAGCGTAGGATTACCGACAACGCAAAGATCGAACTCCGATCTCGTGATCTGCTCGGGATCCAATCTCGAGATACGTTGGCTCAGGTATCCAATGCGGAACATCTGGAGTCGCTCGTAGCTATCGATCGTTTGCAGGTCGAGCAGCTCTCCAAGTGGGTTCGCAACGATGCGGATTCGCGCCCGTTTTTTGCGTTCGTCTATTTCAATTCGTCACATTTTCCCTACGAGCAGGATCCGGAGGATCAAGGCCCTTTTTTTCCTAGTGAGGTCGATCTCTTCAAGGTAGCTTTCTACGGGTATCCCGAAAATCTCGTTCCGATAATGAGGAATCGTTACTGGAACACATTGAACAAAATTGATGAGATGGTCGCGGATCTTACCAAGTCGCTCGCTGAGGCAAAGCGCCTCGACGATACCCTTATAATAATTACGGGCGACCACGGCGAGATGTTTCATGAGCATGGCGAGGTCACACATGCAGGTCGACTTCATGAGGGTGCCATCCGAGTACCTTTCGTCGTGTCGGGGGCTCGCGGCCGGCATAGCGTAGCCGACGGTACGACCCCTGTTAGTCATATCGACGTAGTACCAACAATCCTCGACGCGGTGGGATTGCCACCTTTTGCTGGGTTTCAAGGGCGTTCGGTCCTCGATTCTCAAGACGCTCGGAGAGACACATCAACCACGAATCGTTCCGTGTTCGTAACTGCACAGACAGGTGTGTTCGAGGACGCCATTATCTCGTATCCGTTCAAATTTATTCGCGGATACAGGGGTGAGCCCTCTCGGCTTTTCAGGCTCGACTCGGACCCTGACGAGATGCGTAATATCGTTCGAGAAGAGGGGGATATAGCGCAAAAGCTAGGAGCGCGTCTGGAAAGATTCCGCGACGAGCAACTCTCGTACTATGCGCTTCCAGCTGCTAAACGAATGAAGTTCTTTCCTCCACCCATTCCGGTAGAATAAGGACTAGGGGAAGGGCCGAAAAGTTTATCATCGCTTCGCGATGACTTGTACGTTCGCGAGCAAAGACGACTCTCGGAGCAGGCCGCGCCGATTAGATCGCAGTTACTGCTTGTCTACGAAACGCTTTGCAAACTAGGGGCCTCGGCTAGAGTAAAGAGTCTTTCGCTCGAAGCCTAGTCTCGCCGTATTCTTTGGCGAAGGCGGAGACCAAGGAGCAAGGACCGCAGCCCCTCCTCACGGAAGGGATGAGGCTTCCAAGTATCCAAGATCAAATTCCTTTGATTTCCCAGGCGAAGCGGTAAAAGAGGCGCAAGTGAAGGGTATGCCGACGTCGATCCAGTAGTGGACGGGGGCACGAACTGGACTACCAGCAACGGCATCCCCCTCATCCAAAATCGGAGCGGCCCACGAGAAACCTCTGTCCCTGCGCACACCTTCTGCCACTATTTGATATGCTACTTGAAGAGCTTTATCGTCTGTTTTGCGCTCGCCGTTACCTACCTTGAGGCCTCTAATCGTTACAATACGGCCATCTACGATGGTCCTATAATCGGCATGTGACAGGAGAGTTGCCTTTTCCAGCGTATCTTTTCCGTATGTCTCAAGCTCTGGGTAATATTTACCGCTAGCTCTCGTAATATCTACCTCGCTACGAGGTTTGCCGTCGGTTGACTCGAGCCGTTGGGTGAGTGCTGCATTAACCTGCTTGGTGATTGTCGATGATGCCACAGCACGTTGTTCGAGCGTTGCAGTGGACACTTTCGCTGCAATCTTAGCCGCGAGATCAGCGGAAGCGAGAGAAACGACAATTGTTTGCTCTTGTTCCGGGAGTGTCGTAACTGCCTTGAGAGCCTTGCGAGCGCTTTGAGATAACTGCTGCTGTTCCATGAACTCTACTACTCCTCTTCCAAAATCAAGAGCACGTTCCGTAAGATTTCACACTTCTCTTTTTCAGAGAGCTCTTCCATATTAAAAAGCACTGAGGGCCTTACATGTGTCCCCAGGCGAGCGATACAAACAGCCCCCGCATGACACCCTGGCTAAGACATTGAAATCGCTAGTCGTATCAGAGCTCACGGTTACGTAGGATTGTCAGAACTGCCTACCTGCAAAGGCTTCAGGATAGGCTGGACTCCATTCCATAATTTCATTTTTTTGAATTACTATGGCGCGGTTGAGCCGGCGCAAGCCATAACTCTCAGGCCATCCTCTATCTTTATGAATGTCACCCGTTGGCTTAGAAGGCGTGCGTTTGGTGTTCGAGAGGACCGAAGCCTCGAGTGATTGGCACGATATGATGGTATCAGAGAAAGAAAAGATCATCCTCTCCGCTTGCTGCCTCGACGCGGATTTACCCGTGCAAGAGATATCCAAGCGCACGGGCTTGAAAGACCACGTTGTTCGGAGAGCCTTGGAATCTATAGAGGCCTCTGGAGCAGTCCGACGAGTGACGTACATCGATGTGTACCCTCTAGGCCTTTACTACTTCGAGGTGTACTTTCGCTTCCTTCCCGGCACGGGCAACAAGTCTGCCATCCTCGAGTATCTGCATAAATCTCCGTTCGTATCGTACCTAGCCCAAACAGGAGGCGATTACGAGTGCAACATAGATGTGATAGCGCGCCGTCCTGCGGAGGTCATGACCTTCCTCGAGGATATTGCAGAGAGATTTCAAGGGGTCTTCGCGGACAAAAAGGTTCTCCTCATAGAATCCCTCTGCGACTTTCCGTTACGATTCCTCGGCGATCACTCTGACGTACAGCGTAGCCTCAGTTTCGGAGACACCAGCCGATCCGTCGAGATAGACGATCTCGATCACCGTATCCTTAGATCGCTGTCTGGTTCGCACTTCAGGAGCATCGCGGAGCTGGCACGAATGCTCGGGGCCAAACTCTCGACTGTGCAGTACAGGATTGACAGGTTACGAGATAGCCGTGTGATCGTCGGGACTCGATACATCGCGAATCTTTCCTCCCTCGGCTATCAGGTTTTCGACATTCACGTTCAAACTAGAGGGGTTTCCAAAGCGGTCAAGCACGCCATCTATGCATTCGCGGATGCAGAGCCCTCCGTGTATGCTCTCCTTCGAACAGCTGGTGACTGGGATTTCGTGCTGATAACCGCCGTTCAGTCGGCTGCTCAGGTGGAGCCACTGACCAACCGACTCACAGAGAGACTAGGAAGCGATCTCGTGCGAGCAACCGCACATCCCTTAATCAGACAGCACAAGGTATCGTTCTATCCGCTTGAACACTATAAGCCGTCCGGCTCGATTATATCACCCACATTGAGAGCAGTTGCGTCGTGATCTCTTCACTCTCTATACCACCTGGAGTAGCAACCGATTTACACGAGGCCGAGAGGCACTCAGCAGACGGCGGTTGCGTTGCCGCTATCGGTCAGCCTCTTCTGGATATCATCGTTCCGTGCGACAGAAGCCTTCTAGAAAGACACAGATTCGCACCCGGCAGCCACGAGTTTTTGACGGGTCAGGAGATTAGTACGCTGCTCGCGCAGATCTCCGATGATAGCGTGCATCTCTTTACAGGTGGCTCAGCTCTCAATTCTGTTAAGAGCGCACGAATGCTCGGGTTGGACGGAGCATACTATGGCCTGACGGGGTACGACCCAGCCGGAGCGCGCGTACGCGAGCTGTTGTGGGGTGAGAAAATCGTCGCACCTATCCAGGCAACCAAGGAGCATCCGACAGGAGTCTGCGTATCTCTCATAACGCCGAATGGCGAACGTACTATGAGAACGAACCTCGGAGCTTCGGCACTTTTGAGCGCTAAGCACCTTCAGGGACTTTCCCTTCACAGGCATGCCTGGGTTGTTCTTGAAGGCTATCTTCTCGTTAGCGGAGAACATAATCGTTCGGCGCTATTTGCTGCCTTGTCAGCTCTGGAATCAGCTCGAGACAAAGTCGTTTTTTGCTTGGCATCCGAGTATGTAGCGAGTATCGAGAGAGACGTTATTTTCGCCTCAGTCCTTCCTCGCACTGGGCTCCTAATTGCTAACGAGCGGGAAGCTTGCGCACTCACAGAGACCTCATGTGCGACTGATGCATTGAATCTCCTCGAGAAACATCTGCCAGGCGTTATAATAACGTGCGGGGAACGGGGAGCCTGGACCTTTTTCGGGGGTGAACGTTTCTTCACTCCAGCTTGTACGAACGATACAGCAGTCGTTGATACGACCGGTGCTGGAGATGTCTACCTCGGAGCATTTCTGGCCGGATTGTCGACTGGACATAGCCCTAGACTTGCAGCTAGCGGAGCGGCGCGCATGGCGGCTCTAGTAGTTTCCAAGCACGGTTCCGATCTTCCCCGAACGGCGAAGGATATCTGGGTTGAGGTGATGGGAAAGTAACCAAACAGGAAAACTGGCTCGTTAAGCCGTCATCTATCACTAGGGAAGCGCGGCAAAACCCGCCTGTGGTCTCACTTTTGAACATATCACGTGAACGTGCTCGTGCTCGTAAACGTGCACGTACCCGAACATCTTGATGTTTTGTTCCGGGTACGTTTACGTTCAGATGCACGAGCACGTTCACGTGGTAGAGTGACAGGTTTTGCCTCCCTTCCCTCGGCGCCGAGGAAGCACGATTACCCGCGCCGCAGAGCCTTGTTTATCTGGCCAAATAAACCGGTCAAGATACGCAACTCGCGAGTCGAAAAATGTCCCCGCCTTGCCATGTTCGCCAAAAGATCTCGCATGTGGACTGGAGAGTTATCGTTGAGAAAACCGACCTCTCCAGCTGTTGCGAGAACCATTCCCACGAACTCTTCGAGGCTGGCGTTCGTAGGCCACTCGCCCCGTTCAGAGCCTACGGCTGAACTTATCCGTTTTCGAAGCGTGTAGAGAGCCAAGAGAACCGACTGTGCCAAATTGTACGAGGGGTTCTCCGCACTCGAAGGGATCCTCACTAGAAAATGGCAGAGCGGATAGTGCTCGCGTCTGAGACCCGATTCCTCAGAGCCGAAGACTAATGCCACTGTTCGATTAGGAGACTGCGCGAGCCGCTCGACCCATTCATCGAGCAGAAGCTGCGGAACTCGGTGAGAGGAGCTGTCTGACGCAAAGCCGATTACTTCGTGTGCATCGGCTAGCGCGTCGGATATCGAATCGAACGAAGGTGCTGAATCTACCAGAGGGGCGCCCCAACACGCGACACCTCGCGCCATGACCACGTCGAAACTAGCAGGAGTCACCAAACGCAGGTCGGTGATGCCGAGATTGCTCATAGCGCGAGCGACTGCGCCGATGTTTCGCGGATCCTTGGGCTCTACTAAGACAACCACTACCCGCAAGTCATCGGGCATCGGCAGAAGATCGCCGAACGCTTGTGGCTGTTTTCTGTCGATTTCGGACATTACGGGGTACTCCCAGGGCAGAACAGATATCAAGGCCACTCCTTCAGCTATCACCGATTACGCAGCGATGCGGGATAGCTCTGAAGCACGGCTTAGTGCATTATCCCACAAACAAAAGTAAACGTGAAACAACAGCTATCTTGCTATGAAGAATCACAAATGGCCGATCCTCGGTAAGCTCTCGCAAAAGAACTTCCTCAGCCGTTACTGGCAAAAGCGCCCGCTCTTGATGAAGAAAGCTTTGCACCCCTTCCCTGATCTCATAACTCCTGAGGAGCTCGCGGGAATGGCGTGCGATCCAGAGGTTGAGTCCCGCCTCATCATCGAGAAGGGCGGTAAGACACCCTGGGAGCTGCGTCGTGGCCCTTTCAAACCTTCGACGTTCAAGAAGCTCCCCAAGAAGAATTGGACCTTCTTGGTAAACGGCGTGGATAGATTCGTTCCCGCCGTAAACGCTCTCTTGGATGAGTTTTCGTTCGTTCCGTTCTGGAGGATGGACGACATCATGATTAGTTACGCTGTGGACGAGGGCAACGTTGGCGCCCATGTCGATAATTACGATGTATTTCTCGTGCAAGCACATGGTAAGCGTGAGTGGATGATCGAGGATCGTCCAGTGGTGAAGGACGACTTCGTACCCGATCTACCCATCCGACTGCTGAGGCGCTTCAAGCCTACGCACACATGGGTTCTGGAACCAGGAGACATACTGTATCTGCCGCCCCGCTTTCCGCATCACGGTATCGCACGCGGCGGGGACTGTATGACGATCTCAGTCGGTTTCCGCTCTCCTTCGATTCACGATATCTTGAACGGTGTCGTTGCAAGCGGCCTCGTAAATACTGACGAATCACGTCGGTACGTGGATCCCGATCTGAAACCCCAGGCTCCTGGAGAGATCTCTCGTGATGCCATTTCGAAAATCAAGGCGGAGATATCAAAGGTCTTGCTCTCCGACGAGGTGATCTCCGATTGGCTCGGACACTCGATTACCGAACCGTACAACGATGTTGATCTTCGCGCGACTGCTCGAAAAACGACAGCAGCCGGTATCAGCAAGTTGATTCGCAGCGCGAACTTGATTGTTCGCGCCGAAGGCTCTCGGCTAGCGTACCTAAAGAATGGAAAAAAGATCTCGTTCTTCGACAACGGGCGCAGGCATGAGCTCTCGGGTAAAGCTGCGGAGCTCGCGAGGATCCTTTCGGATAGGATCGTAATTCCAGCTTCTATGATAGGTCCCTTCGTGAGCGACGGTAGATGCAAGAGACTCTTGGCAGAGCTTCTGTCGTCCGGCGCACTAGTGGTCGATGTCGACAGTTGATGCACTGGTTCTCCGCTTCAGCCAAGGTCAATCGGCAGCCTGGCTTTTTGGTTAATTAACGCGGAGACGCGGAGGGCGCAGCCGAATGTTACGACCATTGGTCGGATCCTCAAGTCGCCTGTTCTCGTGCACTAGCTACCATGAGTATCGTAGCAATGCCCATCCTGCGGTCTCCGCGTTTTCCGCGCCTTGTATTTTGAACTTAGGCGGTTTTGAGAGGTACACTTAGAGTCGCCTGGCGGCTTAGGAGCTCGTTCCTCGCGCCTTGTTCAACCCGAACGTCGCGGAGC
>JBILEW010000041.1:0-29812 GCA_044351885.1 Bdellovibrionota bacterium | reverse complement strand
CACACGTTTCGGCGGCTGGAGGATTGAAGAACGCAGCGTTGGCAGCCCAGGAGCTCGACATCAACACAATACAGATCCATCCCTCGCCTCCCCAACGCTGGAACACTACCCCTTTCCCAGATGGAGTCGAAGACTCTTTCAACGAAGCTAGGAAGGGATCCTGCTTGGAGAAGGTATTTTTCCATGCGATTTACCTAATCAACATGGCTACGCCCGATCCAAGTAAGTTTCAGTCCGCCAAAATGTCTCTCGTGAACTACCTCGATTTGAACTCACGTATCGACGGAGCCGGGGTCATCTTTCACGTCGGGAGCATGAAGGATCAACCGGACGAAGCGGAGGGATACGACAGGGTCGTATCCGGGCTCAATTGGGTCTTGGACCGCGCTCCGAAGAACTCCAGGCTCATCCTCGAAGTGGCTGCTGGCTCGGGAAGTGTCATAGGTGACCGAGTAGAAGAGCTCGCGCTCATCTACTCGCAGCTCGACAAGAAACAGCTCGTGGGATTCGGCCTGGACACGCAGCACATGTGGGCCAGTGGATACAACCTCGTCGACGAGACCGAATCGGTCATCGAGATCGTCGACCGCGAACTCTCGCTCGACAAAGTGTGGTCGATTCATCTCAACGATAGCAAGACGGAGCTGGCAAGCAGAAAGGATCGACACGAGAACATCGGAGACGGATTGATTGGCGCAGAGGCTCTGAAGCGAATCTTCCTGCATCCGAAGCTCGCTCACATTCCGTTCATCCTCGAAACTCCGGCTCTCGGCACTATCGAGGGAGCTCGGAGCGAAATCGAGAAATTGCGTGAGTTCATACGCGACGGATAGCAGGAGCGTGGCTTGGCCACCACCACCCGCAAACCAATTACGTTCATGGCTAGTTAGAGCATTTGGGTCAAGTAACGCGGAGGCGCGGAAAACGCGGAGAGCACAGATGAGGATCGATGAGGTTACCGAGCAGATTATTGCAGCTGCTATTTGTTTCGGTAGGTCGAGACGAAATAGCTTGATTTCGATCTCTCAGGAAGCCTCTAAGGAAGCGAGGCAAAACCCCTCCCTGCTACAAAAGCGGATCTTGGGCTGCTCTTCAATTTTCACGATGGGAAAAAATCCTCAATGTATCGCAGCGGATACATCTGCGGTTTTTCCCCATCGTTAAAATTGAATATCAACCCAACCTCCACTTTCTCGCTACGGGTGGGTTTTGCCTCGCTTCCCTAAATAAGTCTCTGTGTTTTGCGGGGGATTAGTGGTGACTTGATGACTGACGCTGACGAATTACGTTGACGTCGGACGACAAACGGTAGACGTCGGCGTCTACCGTCCATCGTTTGACGGTGGCGTGGACGTTACACGAGCTTTAGGGAAGCAAGGCAACCCCCCTAGCCGTATCTCACAAAGCGCGCTCTCGCCACTTACGGCACATACGAAGGAGGGACTCCTCATCGGTCAACTCGCGTACGCGCTCTAGCGGAACCCAGAGCAGCGAATTCGATTCATCGTTCATTCGCAATGGCTCGGTCTCATGTGCTACAAGCGCAAACCGCGCGTCGTAGTGCAGATGCTCAGGTTCGTTACCACGAGCCGGGATGCGATGGATATCGATATCAAAGATGGATGTGGACCAAGGAGTGAGCGAGCTTAGTCCTGTCTCCTCGCGAGCCTCACGTAACGCCACCGCGAGCAGGTTCATCTCTCCATCTGCATGCCCTCCAGGCTGTAGCCACTTGCCGAGCTTCCGATGATGGAGCAGCAAAACCTCGTCACCTTTCTGATTCACTATCCAGGCAGACCCCGTGAGGTGTCCCTCGATAAGACTACGATCGGCACAGGCAGGCTCCCGCTCGACGAATTCCCGGATCTCGCGAGCTTTGTCATGATCAGCAGCATCAATCGGCCGATACGAACGAAATCCCTCGAGTAAACTCTGACGAACAGCATCCTCGTAGCAACTTTGTGGCACGCTCATAATTCAGCCCGACGTTATGGGTAGAGCCTACCGTATCGTCACACGCTGGAAGGATCAACTGCCATAATACTCGCGGGTTAGATTCAAAAGATCTACGCTAACGGAGCAGCTCAGGCTATACTCGCAAGATCGATCCGCGAGCCGATATGACGACCTCCCCCGCCGACATCACCGCCAGAACGGTAGTACTCGAGCGCTACCGCGCGGTCGCTATGGGTATCTACGAAAGCGCTCCCTCTACCTTTTTTTTACTGTTCCTTGTTCGTTGGTTTCATGGGAGCGCGACCGAGAAGTCACTCATAGCAGCTGCTAATAACGCGGGCCTACTCTTGGCACCTGCAACTATTTTCATCGCTCGACAACTCAGATGGTCGGCACCTACGGGCATCGCAGTACTGATGCTCGTAGCATCACTCGCGCTCGGTGGAGCTGTTGTTGCTCCTGACAAACAGACCTTCGTTTTTTTGGCTTTCGTAGCCGCACTCGTTCCTTCGGCAGCTGCCCCTCTCATGACAACGCTCTATCAGAGCAATTATCCAATCGCAGCCAGGGGGACTATCTTCGCTCAAAACAACGGCATTCGAATCGCAACGAGTATCGTTTTCAGCAGCTTGGCCGGTTGGTTCATCTCGGACCGGTTACATCTCTACCCTCTGGTATTGTGCGTGTATTCGCTGGCTCTCGCGGGGGCGGCACTGGCAGCCTGGAAGATCCCCACCGCGCAGGAACATCCCACCGTGACTCCGCCCCTCTTGTCCTGCTTCCAATACGTAAAAAGCGATCCGATTTTTCGTGGAACTCTGATATCGTGGATGCTACTCGGACTGGGTAATCTCATGATGATTCCGATCAGAGTCGAGTACCTCGCAAACACGAAGTACGGACTCCAACTTTCTGAGTTCGAGATCGCTCTTTTCGTTGCTACCATTCCGAACGTAGCTCGTCTTTTCGGTAGCGCGATTTGGGGACGCATCTTCGACGTGGCGAACTTCTTCTCGCTACGACTCTTTCTCAACTTTTCCTTCTTGATAGGAACACTAGCGTTCTTCGCCAGCGATTCCTGGATGGGCTTGGCCTTCTCTGCCTTGCTGCTCGGATTTACGACCTCCGGGGGGGACGTAGCTTGGAGCCTTTGGGTAACCAAGTTTGCTTCGCCCGAACGAGTACCGGACTACATGGCAGTCCACGTATTCTTCACGGGAGTCCGCGGGTTGATAGCCCCTGCCTTGTCATTCCTACTCCTTCAGTACATCTCTCCTCTCGAGCTCAGCTGGATAAGTGCCGGGCTGATGTCTCTGTCGATCGTACAATTACTGCCTGTATGGCGAGGGTCACTAGGGAAGAAAGGTAAAACCTGCAACTCTACCACGTGAACGTGCTCGTACACCTGAACGTAAACGTACCCCAAACAAAAGCATCAAGATTTGGGGGCGTGCACGTTTACGAGCACGAGCACGTTCACGGGCTAAGCTCAAAAGTGAGACCACAGGTAAGCTTAGCCTAGCTTCCCTACCCCCAAAGACCTCCCAAAATTCAATACGTTAGCCGATCTGGACACAGCCTAAGTTTATGATACTATTCACAGCTCACCATTGGGGTGTGTTGTAACGTAAGTAACTAGATATTATGGCAAAGAAAAGCTCAGTCCTTCGTAACGAAAAGCGCAAGAAGATGGCGGCAAAGCAATTCGCTCTCCGTGCAGAGCTGCGCAAGAAGGCTGTCGACATGAAGTTGTCCGATGAGGAGCGCGAGGCAGCACGTCTCAAGCTTCATTCCCTCCCTCGTAACGGAGCAAAGGAGCGCATTCGCAATCGCTGCCAGCTCACGGGGCGATCACGCGGCGTGTATAGGAAGTTCATGATCTCCCGTATTGTGTTCCGTGAGATGGCTCACAAGGGGCTCCTCCCAGGCGTTACCAAGTCCAGCTGGTAATCTAAACCCAGCCTCATTCATTTTTGAAAAAAATGAATGGTAATAGCTGGGCGAGCGCAATCTTGGCGTAGCCAAGTTGCGCCGTAGAAGACAACAAACTCCCATATGCCGAGGGTGTGAAATTTCACTGCCAAGAGAGACTCTAGCTCTGGGCGGTACTGCTTGATGTTAGCAAAGAAGCTTGAGAATCGCGGCTTCGAAGTTAGCAAATCCCTCATAGTACCGATTGTAAACTCTTGGTCATCTCTGCCGGTGGTGAAGCGTGTGCTACTCACCACTGGCAGAGGACGTTACCTCCACCACAGCAAGCTCATTCCTTTTATCCTCGAGACCTGGTGTGAACCGGGAAAGCTCGCGTGTCTGCACGGCAAGTGTAGATCGAAGCTTTTCGACGTGGCGCGCTTCAAGGACCACTAGTGCCCCGGGGAGAAGAGCCCCCGTTGCCCGGAAGAATGGCTTCTGGAGATAGAAGCTCGTTGCGTACATCTCGGAACCGAAGGAAAAGAAGCGCTCGCGCTCAGAGGGCTTAACAGACCACGCGAACCCATAGGAAGAAACCCAGCGCTTGGGCGATATGTGATACATCACGCCTTCGAAGACGAAGATGTTGACGCTTACTACGAGTGCCAACACCCACAAAGCTACTCTGCCGACAGTGGTCTGTACCGTGGCGCGCACCTCAGCTCGCAGCGGCCACCACATAATCACAACAGCCGCTATCAGCGGCAGGATCTTCCACCACGAGACGGCAGCAACGATCGAATCCCTCATGTGTGGCAAGCCGAAGCCGCCGGGATAGAGCAACAAAACTCCGCAAAGTAAAAACGACACCACGCAGAGCCACTTGGCGCAAACAATCACTCCATGCGCCATCGATTCCAGCCTCCTAAGCCAACGCGAGACACCCTCTGCTGCGATCAAAGCGATGAAGGGATAGGCAGGTAACAGATACACACTGCGCTTACTCGACGGAATACAGAAGAACAGAACGATTACAGAGGCAGCTAATAATGAAAAACGCTGGAACTCTCCGATAGAAAGCCACACCTGACGAGGCGAACGCATGAACTTCCAGCAATCACGCCATCCGGCTACGCCAGCTACTATCCAGAAAAAGCTCCATGGAAGAAAGCCTACTGCCAGCATACCGAAGAGGTAGAACACCGAATGCTTGTGCGGCTCGTCCTCCATGGTACTCGTAAAGCGTTCGAAATTTTCGTATCGGATCTTGGCGACAAACTCATCTCCTCGCTCGAGGTATCCCGCCACGTACCACAGCGAAACCACGAACACGACAGGCAGAGCTACCATCAATCCGTCTCGACAGATACGAGCGAACCTCGCTAGCGTGAAGGGCTCCCGCGCTATCATGCCGAACAACGCCCATATACCGAGGGGCAAAACGACACCAACCGGCCCCTTTGTCAGCGCAGAGATCGAAATCAACAACGCTGCGCAGAAGGGGAAACCCCGTCGCCCCTGCTCCTCCCAGCGGTAGAGAGCGAGAAGTGCGCCTGCCATACTGGTAGCAAGAATAGTGTCGACTCGACACGAAGAAGCTGATTTCATCCACTCGAAGCTAGTCAGCAGCAGGAGTGAGGCTGTCGTAGCGCTCCCGACAGATGTTCTTCGTGCGACGAATACGAAGAATACATACATGAAGAGCACGAACGCTACGGCCGATGGAATACGACACGTGGATTCCGTGACCTTTCCTCCCGGAATCGATGCCAAAGACATCAGCCAGTGACAGAACGGCGGCTTAGACGGCACTGCGCCATCGTACGCCGGGGGAGACACCCAATTCCCGGTCGTCAGCATAGCCTGAGCCACGAGCGCTTCTCGTGGCTCGCCGCGCGAGGAAAAAGGCCTGTCGAGCCACGGTATGCAGAGCATGCACGCTGCTAGGACTATGAGTAGAGAAACGCGAGGCATGGCACTATCCGAAACATCCGTCACCGCCGAAGACAACGGGGGTACGATAGTGCGTTATCGGGATCTTCTACAAGTCGAAAGCGTTATACCCCGACCTGCTTGTCACGACCAAAGAGGCGCGTCCATTTGGAAACGGATGAGCCGCTCACCGTTGGCTTCCGTGATTGTGGCGCCAGTATCTCGGCAAGGTTATCGAATGCAGCTCTGACTCGAGCTTCACTCAAGGTATACATGGAGGTTCCAGAGGCGCCCCACTGTCTTCCCCTCTCTGTGTAGGGGATCGTTACTATGGGGGTACTTTTCGGAAGAAGCTCTGCTTGTTCTATGGCTACAGCGATGTCGCTCTCGGACAATCGACGTCCCGTAACTTTGTTCAAAGCGACTACCCATTTGTTAAGGTTGAATTCCTCGGGATCACCCGATTCCTGCTTCAAGCGACTCAACGAATCGAGCGAGCGGCGCACAGTGATACCATCATCATCCATTACGAAAAGAACTTTTTCGCACCATGGGAGAGCTGCGAAGGTGGACACTCCCCAGGATCGTCCGAGGTCGATCAAAACGACATCGTACTCAGTGGAGAGCAGCGACAAGACACTCGTCACGAACTCGCTCGCACTTGGAGCACCCTCCATGACATAGGCACGGAAGTGAAAAGCTTCCGAATACTGTAGTGGTTGTCCAATTGCGACCAATTGCCCGTCGAATCCCTCAATCGGATGAACGAAATCTCTCAATCTGTCGATCGTGACTTCGCCCGACCTCAGAAGCTCGCCAGTGAGTATCCGTTGCGCGTGAGGAATACCTGCCCACTCGGTAAGCTGTGGAGAAACGTCGTCGAAATCTAGGAGCGCTACTGTCTTGCCTGCCATCGACCAGCATACACCCAAGGCGGCTGTGAGAGATGTACCGCCTACCCCCCCTTTGAGTTGCGTGACGCCGATGATATGCCGCGTACGAACTCCTGAAGGTCTACCAGAAGCATCTCGCTCACAATCGACGATAAAGTTCGCCATCTGAGTCAAATCGGTTTCGGCAATCACCTCTCTACCGAGGATTTTGTGAATTGCCACAGCATCGCTCGCATACGTTTCCAAGTCGAGAACGAGCGCCACTGGGCACACACTTTGAGCCGCCTGCAGCTTAGCTAGCAGATCCTTGAGCATCGTGCCGCATCCACTTCCAATGAAGCACCCTATGGTAGCCGACCAATTGACACCATCTAGATTCAGAGGATCAACCTCAATCACCGCGATGCGTTGAAGCCCCGCCTGTCGCGAAGCTTCCTGAACCCTCCCAAGAAGAGCTGCTCGCATAGGAGGTGATGTATCGACGACTACCAGCTGCATATCTCCTCCTTCATTTACCCATTGCTGCCAGGGCTTCCTTCATGACCCCCAGCAAATCTTCCACTGCGAACGGCTTTTGCAAGAACGCATCCGCCCCCTGCATAATGGCCCACTCGGCAGAGGCATCGTCCTCCTTCGCGGAAACGACCACCACTGCAACGGCTCCTTTGGTTAGGCGCTTAATCTCCTTACAGATCTGGAATCCGTCTCCAACTGGAGTGCCATCGGGCCCGAGCAACATAAGGTCGAGTAACACAAGATCCGGGTTCGTCGGCTGCAACATCGGCAGCACACCTTTCGTGAATTCCTTACAGACAAAGGCATCGTGTCCGGCATCTTTGACGAGCTCGGAGATGATCGCCGCTTGTGCCGGGGAGTCCTCAATTATCAAAATCTTCGCCACCTCGTCCCTCCTTGCGCCTCGTGCGCTGTTTCTCTGTTACCATCGGTCTTGGTCGACCATTACGAATTCCTGTCTCTACCATGCCGAAGTTGGCTGTCGCCTGCATCAGCCCGTAAACGGCACCTGTAAGCAAAAGACGAAACCAATTACCATCAGGCATGCGGCACTGGCCAACACCATCGACGTCACAGACCCACGTCGCTCCAGCTCCATTATATACTCGTGGTACGCCTCTCTGCTCAAAGCCGCTATCGTGTCATGCCCACCGGTAGGATTAACTTTCAAGGAATCAGCGAGGGCCTCCATCTTCTTCACACTTCCCTTGTGCTTCATTCTCGTCGGAATGGCTCTCAACCCCTCCTCGAAGGTTCCGCCCATCCGAGCGCGCCACTGAGCGCGTCGAAGCTCTGTGGCAATTGGACTAGCGGTTCTTTCATCCTTTAATACATCGGCAAGTTCGTGCAAAATCCGAATACTATCCCAACCCTGCGACGCACCCACATGCACCATTTCCAGCAGAAAGAGCTGCTCTGTGTCCAAACGACGCTGCCAATTCAACCAACGCAAATGGAGCCACAAACGGGGTCCCCATACCGCAACAATAGCGATGGGAGGCATCAGGAAGGCGGCAACGTGCGCTCCGTACGAAGCGAAGAAATAGACTGACGTCACGAGCGCACCCATCAGCAAAACCTCGCGGAGCAGAAAATATCGAGATTTCATAAGTCCATGGCTCATGCCCGCCTCTTCGAGCCGTCGAGCATCTCGGTCCGCCAGAGCGCTTTGAACAGTGGAGAGGGTTCGAATAGGAGTTCGGTATGCCGCGTAGCGCCGAAGGTCATTGACAAAGAAATTCCACCAGTGAATGCCCCTCCCCTGGAAACGCCCCAGCTCACGCTGCCGCCTCGAAATGTCGCGCATCATTCTCACGGAGAGAGCACCGCACACGACGGCCAAACATCCTAATGCAATCTCAAAGTTGTTCATGGCCCTCGAAGGAGAAAGCTGACGTTGCACGCATCGCTATCAGAAGCATCAATACTACCGCGCAAGCTCCCAGCTCGCGGATCAGCCCCAGTCCAACCGATGAGGGAGGGACAAGCGCCTCGGGAGCCAGATACGCGTATAGCGCCGCCACTGCAGTCACTAGCCCTGCAAATAGGAGAAAAAACACTCGTTGTACCCTTACCTTCCTCTGCAACAGAGAAAGACTCTCTCTGTACCTCCGCAAGAAGGTTGCAAGCTCCACGAAAGCATCACCGTTGAGCATCCCTCCGCGGCCGAAAAGCTTCACCACTTGGGTAAAGAGACGAAAATCCGGGAGTCGACAAAGATCACACAGCTCTTCGAGGCCCTCATGGAGTTCCCCGCCCCGCTCGACTTTGTGGACAAGTACCCCTACCTGCTCTGCCAGCTCACCAGCAGGCACATGCGCCAGGGACTTGGCGAGGGAGCTCTCGAACGAAAGCCCCGACTGAAGCTGATGGCCCAAGGTCTCCAAAAGAAGGGGGAGCTGTCGCGCGGCCCTTTGTGCCCGATGGAATGCGCGCTCTCTGGGAAAAGCGAACAACAACTCGTAACCTACAGTGACGCCGATGAATACAGCGAAAAAAGGCCCCACACGCAGGCCCGCAGCAAACAATCCGAAGCCAACGCCGACGCATACACCAATGAACAGAATCGGCGAGCATGTGATGTGAGCCCGAACGAGTTGCTGTGCAAACGGGGATAGTTTGGAAAGGGATCTCTGTGAGCTCTTGTGAATCATCAGAGATTCCCGAGCTTCAGGAACCGAGGCTCGAAGATGCTGAGTAAATATGAGCTCTCTCATGACGGCTCTCCCTGTGGATACGCCTGAGGAGACTCAACTGGGCGCAGAGTTGCGCCCGTCATTAATTCTACCCCTCGCTCCGACATGAGATGAAGGAGCGGGGAGTCTTCTGCGCACTTCCTCCAGATGCGCTTGCCTTTCGCCTCTCCTTCGTACTTTGCTAACTGTATTACCTCGAAGTCTTTTGATGGATCTCGTCTGACCTCGGAGACATCGACGACACACGGCCTTCCATCGACGAGGTTCATCACAATGACGAGGTTGATCACTCGAGAGATACGGCGCTTGATGACATCCATGGGCGCATGCTCGCTAGCCGACACCACGTCCAACAGTCGCCACAATCCTTCGTACGGATTCTCGGCGTGCATCGTGGCTAGAGAACCGGAGTGCCCGGTTTCGAGAGCCTCGAGAAACAGAGCACCTTCGTGTCCTCGCACCTCCCCAATCACGAGGCGGTGAGGAGCTCTGTGCAGCGCAGCTTTGAGCAGCATGTCACTGGTAACAGCCCCATTCCCCTTTGCATCCGGAGCTCGCGTGACCAACTTTTCCAAGAGACACGTGGGCGCAAATATTTCAGGGACGTCCTCGATTGTGCACACCCGTTCGTCGGATCCTACGCAACTAACGAGTCCTGCCGCCAGTGTTGTTTTCCCCGAGCCAGTCGGTCCCACAACCAGGATATTCGTCTCACCAAAACTCACGACTTCAGATAGCCACGCCGCCATCTGTGCCGGCATGGTCTGGGAGCGAAGCAGATCATACAACGTGGCAGATCTGAGCCTGGGTACTCGGATTACCAGAGAAGATTGGCCTGTCTCTCGCAAAGAACCGTGCACCGCGTTCACTCGACTGCGCCAATCGTCGTCCAGCACGCAATCGATTATCGGACAGCTGACCGAGAGAGCTCGCTCGACCGATTGCAGCATCGACGTATAGAACGCCTCGTACTCGCGTGCCGAGCGAAACGCAAATGGAGTCTCGAGAGCCTGCCCCAACCTTCTGCATCTAATCTTGTCGTAGGCATCGATAAAGATGTCCGTTACGAACGGATCCTCATAGAGGGTTTGAAGTGGTCCTTTACCAGCTATCAGTCCGCTCAATTCCCAGATCGCATCCTGGGTGTCACGACTGGAGAAACGATTGCTTGCCGAAAGCCTGTGAGCGGCTATCCCGACTGCCCGCTTGACCGCTGAGGTCGTATCTTTGACTGGAATTTTTTCGTCGAAAAGCTCGTACAGCACCAGCCGAGCTGCCGGAACGAGGATATCGAGTTGAGGGTTGGTAACCACCCCGCGGGCCAACCAGGCAGGTCCCTGTTTTTGGTCGGTAGTTTTTGGGTCGAGCCCGCCACGCCCGTTCATCCTCTCGGTCTGGTTGCCCAACCCGGTCAATTCCGCCAAGAGCCCTTCTGGCGAGGGCTCGCGAGTCGTGAGGAGGATACTCGTCTGTGCTCTCTTACGCGCTGTGGACTCCTTTTTACCACCAGACGTTTTCCTAACGACGATATCCTCCGCTTGAAGCGACCGCCCTCCACCTCGTCGACGTTGCAATTTCTCGAGGAAACTTCCCATATCTCCCTTCTAGTGCGCCCTCTCGTACGTGCCATCCGGCCAGATCACGCGCTCAATGGCGGGAAGCGCCAAGACTGCAACAAGAGCCCCCAGCCCCATCACGAGCACGAGTAAAAGCGTCAGATGCCTCGGTCTCGAACGCTGGGCCCTATCATGCTGTATCGGCAATCTCGTCATACATCGACCTCTGCATCAGCCATGTGCGACTGTTTGTCCTCAATCACCTCGAACTCCTTCAGTACATCGCTCCAGATGACGCGAGTGTCTCTGGCCACCCCATCACACTCCACTGTATCGGTGAGCCCGTACACGCTTTGAATAGCTCTTACGGCCTCCACGACGTCTGCTGCCTGAGGAAAACGTTGAATGACCTGCACAGCGAGACAACGCTCGACGAGTGCGATGATATCAGGAGGCAGCTCGGGTACACGCTCCCCGAGATCGAGCCCATGAGGCTCCAGGCGCTCCTTCAGGAGCGACGTATTGGTGAGGGAGCGGAACGGAAGAACTCCGGTCATCATTTCGTACGCCATCACCCCAAGCGCGTATATGTCTCCTCGATGATCACTCTCACCATTTTCGACGTATTCAGGTGGTACATACTTGGGCGTTCCGGCCAGCATCCCCTCGCAATCCACCACGACAGCACCACGAACCCGTGCGATACCAAAGTCTGTGAGCTTTGCGAACCCCTCGCTACTCACCAGCACGTTCTCCGGCTTGAGATCTCGGTGGTACGTACCAGCACGATGAAGGGCTCCGAGTCCGAGAGCGATCTGTTTCATGAAGCTGAGCGAGACATCGATGGGCAAAGCTCCCTCGCTCATCACCTCGAGCAAGGTACCTCCCTCTACGAACTCCATCGCAAAAGCCTGGAGCTCTCCGAGATCGAAGTATTCGTACATTTGCACAACGTTGGGATGATTGGCTCGGTATCCTGCGATCACTTCGTTACGGAAGCGCTCCCTATTTTCGACCTGGGACGTAAGAGCCGGATCCAGGACCTTCAGCGCAACGTGGAATTCAGGAATGAGATGGTGTCGCGCATGGTACACCTCTCCCATTCCTCCTTTTCCAAGGAGTTCGATTACCTCGTATTTGCCCCCTATCAGGGCCCCCTCCCTCAAGCTCTCCATAATTGCCATATCGGCCGACGAATCAGAAAACTTTGAGTGTTTTTAGGGCAGTGCTCTATCCCAATCGGAGACCTGCGCCACTTCAGGCAGGTAGACCACTGTGCAGAACATACTAAGAATGGACAGGCGACACTTTGTTTTGTGAATTCAGCATGATAGTCAAGGCATGTCGCTGCCGACATTGCTGCAGAGGAGCGTACAACTCCATTTGATTAGTCGAACCATCAGAGGAGTGAAGCCCCGCATTGTCGTGCTGCATCTATACCCCTTACATGAAGCGTCTGCTTGGAGCGTGGTTACGTATCGAGCCTCGAGCGTGGAACCACGATGACGATGCTTCTCGGAAGTGATCTGCAGGTTTTGTATTGAATTGACGCTTGCGGTAAGAATTTATAGCCCTCGGGAGGAGCTAACGCCCATGATGACAACGGGTAAAGAGTCACGAGCTGACCAAAAAACAACTATCGAGCGATTGCTCGATGACGAACAGGTACTGATCCACGTCAATCCTTCCTTCCCTGGAGTTGTTATCCCCAGCCATCTCGCAGAGAACAAGACGGTTACTCTGAGACTGAGCCGGTACTTCAAGGGCGAGATGCTTACCGACGCCGATAAAATTACGGCAGAGCTTCTCTTCGGATCTGCATACATCACCTGTGTCATTCCATGGGGAAGCATCTGGGGTGCTTCATCTTTGCAAGGTGACGAGTATGTCTGGAAGGAAGCCGCTCCCGAGGAGATCCTCCATCTTCTAAAAGAGCATGCGGACCACGAAAGCCCACGAAAGCTGCGACATCCTGCTAGCGGAACTCAGCGGGCAGCGCGGCCCAACCCAGGCCACTTACGCCGCGTCAAGTAAGAAGAAAAGCGCTACTCTCCAGACTCGTGCCTCTCTTGTGAGACTGCGGCATCCTCGTTGGCCTTTTGTGCAGTTTTCTCGGTAGTCGCGGGCGGTGCAATTTTGGATGGGTCAAAGTCATCGAGCGTTCGTCCAGGCACGAATGCATCGCACGTCTCGACCGAGGTCGGGACTACAACAGAACGACTTCCGTCCGTCGCTGAGAAGAGAACTTGCCCAGCCCACCCAGGGCGATAGGCGCCACTGCCAATGGTACTACCGAGCACGCCGAGTACGAACCGGCGAGATCTCCCATCGTGCTCCCAAATAGAACGATAAATCGGCTGAAACGTAGCAGCGTCGACGTACAGAGTCTGTCGCGCGTCCAGCGAGAAGGGATCCTTGGCTGTCATCTCAATCTTCCACAGCGAGCGCACCACGAACCTCACGTTCGTCGGTATCCATGCAGGCCCATTTCGGAAGCGCTGGGACTGCGCGTTGAGAACAAGTGGTCCATCTCCGAAATCGAGCTTGCTACACTGCTCGCTCTTTGCCGAAGCATCTCCCATCGGCGTTTCGAGTACAGGTACGAGCATAGACACTAACGAAAGAGCAGACGGCTCGACATGCTCCACTTTTCCGGACCACACAAAAAGGTCATCAGGCGTGAAGGAGCCCGCAAAGAGAACGTCTGAGCGATTACTGCCGGTGAGCTGCCTCACCTTTCCAGTGATAGGAGAGGATACCCACACATAGTCATCTACATCCCCGAGGAACCTGAGAGTTAGCCACTTGAGAGGCGAGATGATCTGTGGAGCTGTTGCAGAGATTTTCTCACGAAACAAAGGCTCGAGGCTCCCCCGTCTCACACCTAAGCCTTGAGGATACACGCGCTCTACGAGAAACTCGACGTTGCGCCCTTCACTTCGGAGTTCTTTGAAGATCGTCAGCATCAGGGTGTGGGCGCTCGAACGCATCGCCCAAATGGCGCTGTGGGCGTTCCAAAGCACTTCGTAGGCCCTCCTCGTTCGATCGTTCTGCGCGGTTGCTTCAGAGATGACAGGAAAGATGGGGCCTTCTACCTTCTGCGGAAGGGGAGAAAGAGATCCCTGCTCCGTGAGTTTCGCCGAAGTTGCTTCCTCTTTACTGACTCGCTCGAACAGTTCGGGGCGCTGAGGATGGAGCGCCACCTCGCAGACAAACTCGTTGCTACCTATCAGCTCCGCAAGTTCGCGGGGGAGAAGAGCCCGGTATTTGTCGACGTGCTCGCGTGTAACAAAGACACCCGACTTTGCCCCTTTGCTGAAATCTGGCAGTGGCCCCGTACCTTCAGGTATCGAGGGCTGCGGAGTCTCGGCACTCGATGATCGACAGAGGCCATCGACCAACGCGGTCGACACAAATGAAAGCACGAAGAGGGTCAGCCAAAAAGAGCGCACAAGCCTCGACCATGCATACATGCAGGGCGCCCTTTACAGAACAACCTTTTCCAAATCTTGCATCTTCTGCATGTGCATCTCGTACAACGTCTGAGGACCGAGGTCCTCTAATATCCGAGAGCGAGTCATGAGAACCTCCTTGTCCTCGATAAAGAGTCGCGGGTCGGCAGGATACACCTCGGGGTGTATGCCGGTATCCATGCGTATGGCATCGACCGGGCACGCCTCGACGCAGTATCCGCAGTAAATGCACAGCAAGGTGTCGATCTCATAACGAGCCGGAAACTTCTCGACGTTCGGATCCTCGTGCTCACACGCCTCGATGTATATGCATCGCGCCGGGCAGGCCGTCGCGCACAGGAAACACGCCGTACACTTGACGTCGCCGTTTTGCTGGAGTGTCAATCGGTGTCTGCCCCGGTAACGTGCGGGATACGGGCGACGCACGTTCGGGTACTGAATCGCTACGCCTGCGGCCACATCCATCTTCCTGCCCAAGGCGTGCAAGGTATGCAGCCACAGGTTTCGAAACAATTTCCCGAAAGTTATGCGTAGGCCCTTGGCTATCTCGACCACGTATATCTTTTCGAGGAAGGACATCTCCTCACGGCGTTTCATATTCGACCCTACCTATCTTACTTTTCAATCCAAGAGACTAATCGCTCACACAGGGTAAGGGCAAGTAGTGGAGCCCCACCACTCACCACATGGAATCCACGAACAAACGGACGCGCCTCGGCCGCCACCTCGAGTGCCAACGAGAGGGAGAGCTCCGCCACCTCTGCATCCGTCAAACCGCCGACGCGCTGCACCAGGTCGTCGCCAATCTTGATACCCGGCACCTTGGCTATGCCCTCGAAGGCCTTGGCAGACTTGAAAGGCATGAGACCGATGAACAGATCGAGCCCTACCGAAGCTGCGGCCTCGAAGAACCCTCGAGCCTGTTGAGGATCGAATACGGGCTGACTCAACGCGTATTTCGCTCCAGCATCCCGTTTCCTCGCAAGCCGCCGGATCTCCGCGTCCCGATTGCGAGCGTTCGGATTGACGACCACACCCGAAACGAATTCCGGAGCCCCCTTGAGCTCGACCCCCGCAAGATCCTTTCCACCGTTGAGGGTCGCCAAGATATTGAGCAGGCCGATGGAATTGACCTCGAAAACTCCCTTGGCATCCGGAAGGTCCCCAACGGTCACCGCATCGCCCGTCAAGGCGATCACCGAACGCACCCCCAGAGCCCAGGCTCCGAGAAGCTCAGACTGCAGCGCTATGATGTTACGGTCACGACACGACACATTCACCAAGGGCTCGATCCCCAAGCGCTGCTTGAAAATAGCGGCAAAGGTCAGCGCGGAGAGTCGCATCTTCGCCAAGGCAGAATCGGTTATGTTGACGAAATCGATCCCCTTGAGGTCCGCGCAGCGAGTCAAAACCGCCTCGATATCCGTTCCACGTGGCGGATTTACCTCTAGGCAAAGCAGGGGGCGCGTCTCACTGCCGCTTCCTTGTACCAGTCGATTTATCCCCTCGGACATGAATTATCTACTCCCGTCGACCTACAGTATCGCTTGCATCGTATCGACCTGGGAAGCATACCAAAGAAAACCAGTGACTTACCAGGTACAACCGTACCCGAGGGGTCGGCCTTACCAAAAAGTTCACCTGGGCGGAGCGCGGACGGACTTTTTAACCTGTTTCTCAAGTTATCCTTGCAAACAGGTCCGATTCCGACTACCTTTCAGACACTTTCGTTGGTTTACAACCACACCTAGGGCAGCCAGCCGTGCCGATGCGCCTTGAAGGGTGGGCGTCGCGTGGGCGGTGTCCGAGTCACTCTTCTAACGTACTCCACAGTCAAATGCTCTCCGTAGGTTCTAAACCAGGGAGAGGGAGCCCTGCGCTTCGCACGTATAGCCAGACCTGCAGTCACACGATCCGTTATTCTTCCTCTGTGACTTACGACAATGGCTTACCGAGGCCAGCGCCAGGAAAATGAAAAGGTATTTCTATAGTGAAGTGAGCATATGACGGTGAATGTTGAGGTCTTTTATTCGTTTCAGAGCCCCTACTCGTATCTTGCCATGGATGCGATTTACGACATCCAGGAGAAGTACAACGTAGAGCTGCTGTGGCAGCCCTTTTCGGCCAAGGCGTCCGGCCAACCTCTTCCACAAACCGGTATCCTTCCCGACAAGCTTTCGTATCTGTTCGAGGATACCAAGCGCTTGGCGGAAGAGCGTGGGCTTGCGTTGGTCTACCCCGAAAACTGGCCAGAGGCCGAGTACGACCCCGGTCGGATCACTCGCGGAGCTCTCATCGCCAACGACTTCGGCGTTTTGATGGAGTACAACATCAAGGTCTTCAACAAGTGGTGGGGCCTCGGCGAGAACCCCAACGACGACAGCTTCATGAACGAGCTGTGCGATGACCTCGATATCGATCTCGGTGATTTTCTGAGCAAGGTCTCGTCATCGGATACACGCGAGCGCGTCAAAGGTATCTACAAACGCGGGCGCAAGTTGGGTGTTTTCGACACTCCGACCTTCGTCTTCGAGAGCGGCGAGCGCATAGTCGGATACGACAAGTGTGCGTACTTGGCTTCGCGCCTCGACAAGATGGGGCTCCGTAAGAAGTAGTCCCGTATCCTAAGCGTCTGGTGAGCCGTGACACGTGAGCAGAGAGGCCCTCGAGTATTCGTTTCCGGCCTCGATGAACACCTGAACAGCACACCAGGCGCAGATCTTCCCCTCCCTCCAGATTCCTCGCACCACATCAAAGACGTTCTCCGATTACGAGAAGGGGAACCGATAGAACTCGCCGATCCGTCGAGCGGCGCAGTATATCGGGGCGAGATCAAATCTCTCACAGGCAGTGTTTCGGTACGAGTCATCGAGTCACAGGCGTCATCGACCACCCCATCGCCCCGCATAACGCTCTTCTGTGCGCTGTGCAAAGGGCAAAAGAACGACCTCATATGCGATTGGGCGACGGAGCTCGGTACCGCTCGGATCGTTTTTTGGCAAGCGACCAGGAGCATTGTTAGATTGCACGATACGAAGGATCTTCGATCGAAAGCGGCGCGCCTCGAGAAGATAGCTCTCGCCGCTGCCCAGCAGAGTAGACAAACAAAGCCTCCAGCCGTAATCGTTACGAGCACCCTCTCGGATGCGCTCGCCGTTACCGAAGAGGCCGGCGATATTAACCCATGCAAGGTGCTGTGTTCCCTTTCCGAAGGTACCGTTCCGATCAGAGCGGCCCTCTCGAAATGGAACGACAAAGCCCCTATTCATATCGCCATCGGACCTGAAGGCGATCTCACGCTCGACGAGGAAACCCTCCTTTCGGAACGGGGGTTCATGCGGGTTTCGCTTGGGGAATCGGTATTGCGATCTGAGCTGGCAGTAGTTGCAGCGATTTTAGCCGCCAGAGAGCGCTCCATCCGACCGGAGTAGACCTCCCGAAGTGGCTTATTGTGTTGTCCTGCAAACCCCTTTGCGTGTAAATCAACACCGTGAAGACGATAACCTTTGATCATCCCCTCTCTCCGCTGCCCGAGCAAAAACGGATAGCACTCGTAGCGCACGACAGCAAAAAACCCGAGATGTGTGCATGGGTGCGCGCCAACCGAGAACATCTAACACGGCATCACTTGATAGCCACTGGTACGACAGGCGCCCTGGTCGAGAAGGAACTTTGCCACCCCGTAACGAAGTGTGTTTCGGGACCCCTAGGAGGAGATCAGCAGATCGGAGCCCTGATCGTCGACGAAAAGTTGGATATCCTGATCTTCTTTTGGGACCCCTTGGCAGCACAACCGCACGACCCTGATGTAAAGGCTTTGCTCCGCATTGCGGCGCTCTACGAGATTCCCGTAGCGTGCAATCGCGCGACGGCGGATTTTATTTTGAGCAGCTACTTACTCACCCACTCGTACGACCGGAGGAAGGTTTCGACGGCCCCCGATTCTAGCGGTGAGACTGGCCGCTAAAGCGTCCGCTAGCTAACGATTATGGCGCACAACGAGAGAGCTATCGCGGGCCCCGGAGTGAATTTCTACAAAGAGGTCAGCGAGTGCCGCGAGAAGTACGAGACTCATTTTTCATAACCTCTCCCCTCTCGTCGCGGATCAGTTTAGCCTCCCTTCGTAAAGAATCTCAGCTTCTAGCCGATCCTAGCTGTGATACGGGAAACGAGGCGTCGCGCTTTGTATTCCCACACGCGAAAACAGGAGGTTGTATGAGCGATCCAGGAATAGGACCAGTCGGGGGCTCTCCATTGGCCCCAGCCACATCGGACCTACAAGTAAATACGAAACAGAACGAAAAAAAAGCTAGCGAGCAACAGCAGGACGCCGCAGTCACGGAGAATGCCGAGGCCGTCCCACGAGAGTTGTACGGCACTGGTGAGCAGGTAAACGTTTCGGCCTGACGCACGCGCTATTCACGAACATCCACCGCTCGACGCCATCCATCGTACGAGCGGTGGGCGTTCTTCACTGACCATCAGAATCCACGTAAACACGCGGAATACGCTCATTGAGCGAAACTAAGATCTGATGCGGAGTGGTTTCGATCAGAGCAGCCAGCTCCTCAACGGTAACCGCGGAATCCCCCTGTCGACCGATCAGCACCACTTCGTCGGAGTTGTAAGCTTCACCCTGCCCGATATTCACCATGAACTGATCCATACAAATCACGCCAACGATCGGACACCGTTGTCCGCGCACGATCACAGACGCTTTATTGGAGAGCTGACGAAGATACCCATCTCCGTAGCCAACCGGCACCGTAATAACGCGCGTATCCTCGGGCGCATACCATGTATGTCCGTAGCTCACTCCTGCACCCTTCTTGACGACCTTGAAATACACCACCTGACTCTTCAACGAGAGCGCCGGCTTGAGGGATACGATTCCATCGTAGCCTCGACCTGGATAGACCCCGTACAAGGCCAATCCTGGCCGCACCATGTCGAGATGAGTAGCCTTCGAAACCATCAAGCCAGCAGAGCTTGCGATGTGTCTCACAAAAGGTTGTGTTGTGCGCGCCTCGTAGTAGGAGAGCGCCTGGAGGAAACGCTCGAGCTGAAGATTGGTGAGGCTCATGTCATCCGCATTAACGTCGGCGAAGTGGGAGTAGACTCCGACGATATCAACATGCTCGACCTTCAGTGCAGCATCGAAGAGCGTTTGAGCAGAATAGTAATGCACCCCTATCCGTTCGAAGCCGGTGTCGATCTTCAGGTGCGCGCGGGCACGTTTGCCCATGCGCTTTGCGGCCTCCTCAATCTGTTCGAGCTTGGTAACTGAGGACGCCGTGATATCCACATCATGATCGAGATAGAGTTCAACCTGCTCTTGGGGCAACCCTCCGAACACCAAGATCGAGCAGGAGATTCCGTGCCGGCGAAGCTCGATTGCCTCATCGATATAGGCAACCCCCAAGGCATCGATCCCTTCAGACTCCATCAGCCGAGCGACCTCGACCAAGCCGTGCCCGTATCCGTTGGCCTTGATTGAAGCCATCATCTGGGCCGGCCCTACCAACGCCTTGAGCGCCCGGACATTGTAGCGGAGGGCCGCGAGATCTATCTCCGCTACGGTGGGTCTGTGACTAAATGACCGAGATTCCCCTGGAGGCATTTGAGACATCGTTTATCTCTCGAAAGGACTCAACGCACTGGTAGTCTTTACCCTCATAGGGTCGCACAAGGCACTCAGTGTACACAATCTTACGAAGACTTTTTGTCCAGTTGGTTTGAGCCCCCGATCTTTCCTCCTAAGTGGACCTGAAGCAAGATTGTAAGCATCTAGTAACTTAGCATCTCTACATACTCTCAGGCCCAAAAAGCCTGGAATTTTACGGTACGTGTGTGACCACCGATTTCGTCAAACACAAGAAAAAGAGGTCAAAGCCTCGTAACAAGGCTAAAAAGCCGCTCTCGGACGCTGTGCCGGGGCAAGAGCCGCCCTCAGTCCCCACACCCACCCCACCTTCCGAGCCCGTCCTGGAGGCTCTCACACCACCCCTTACGGCCGCCAGGTTCGCTGGGCTCCGTCTCTCCGCAAAGAGTGTGCTGAAGAGAGCTCTCAAAATAGGTTTCTATTCTATCCCGCTGTGGATCGTCGTAGCATTCCTCGCCTGGCGCGAGCTCACTACATCGAGCTGGCAGGCGACTTACTTCAGTCGTGTGGTGTCCGAGGCAACATTCAAAGTCGAGTCGGGCCCCAATCCAACACCGTGGTTCCCTTCATTTGGCCCTTACGATGAGCGGCTGGGCTACACTCGAATTCCCGCAATCACGGAGAGCCTGACGAAGAACGGTTTTCAGATCGCCTCTCAAACGCGCCTTGCCCCGCGACTGCTCGAACTCACAGCCGGTGGCATTTACCCGCCGTTCCCAGAGAAGACTCGTGCTGGAATCACGATCCTCGACCGGAGTAACACCACTATTTACTCCGCTTACAGACCCGAGCGAGTTTACGACACCTTCGGTGCCCTTCCGAAGATAGTCATCGACACCCTCCTGTACATCGAAAACCGTGAGATACTCGATCAAACTCACCCAACGAAAAATCCAGCTGTCGAGTGGGATCGTTTCGGCAAGGCGATCCTCGAAAAGGTGAAACAGATTTTCGTGCCTGACCTCAATGCCCCTGGAGGCAGCACGATCGCAACACAGCTCGAAAAATACAGACATTCGAAGGAGGGGCGAACAAGTAGCGCACGCGACAAGCTGCTCCAAATGCTCTCGGCTAGCTACCGTGCTTACCTATACGGGAAAGAAACGATCGAAACTCGCAAGTCGATCGTACTGCAATACATCAATTCGATTCCACTGGCAGCGCTACGCGGCTACGGAGAGGTGAACGGACTAGGTGATGGATTGTGGGCGTGGTACGGGGCGGATTTCGACGAAATCAACGCCAAGCTTCGCGCCCTTTCGACTCTACCATCCGACGCTGACGTCACGCCCTACGCCGAACCGTACAAACAGATGCTGAGCCTCTTCATCGCACATAGGCGTCCCAGCTTCTTTCTCATCGCAGGATTGAAAGAGCTCGACGAGCTGACCGATACCTACGTTGATCTCCTCGCCAAGGAGGGAATCATACCGTCAAAGCTTCAAGAAGCGTGCAAGAAGGTACAGCTGACCTTACGCCGCGCTGCTCCGAAGGCCCCTCCCATCTCCTTCGTACAGCGTAAAGCTGCCAACGCGATTCGAACCCGCCTCCTGCAACTCATGAACTATCCGCAGCTCTACGACCTCGATCAGGTTGATCTGACGGTCAAGAGCACCATGGACAACGAAGCAAACGAGGCCGTCACGAGCGTCTTGAGAGAGATCAAGGATCAAGAGAGCGTCAAGAAATTCGGCCTGAGTGGGGCTCGCAACTTGAGCAAAGGCGATCCATCAAAGGTCATATACAGCCTTACGCTGTACGAGCGCGTCGGCAATGCCAATCTCTTGCGGGTTCAAACAGACAACTTCGACAATCCTTTCAGTATCAACGAAGGAACACGACTCGATCTCGGCTCTACTGCCAAGCTGAGAACACTCACCACCTATCTCGATGTCGTGAGCGAGACGTACGATCGGTTTGCGCAAAAGCCACCCTCCGATCTCAAAGCAGAGTTGACCAACAAGCCCGATCCGATCACTGCTTTCGTCGTCCAAGAGATCCTACAAGATGCGAAGCTCCCACTCACAGAGCTGCTCGACAAGGCGCTCCAACGTAGGTACTCGGCGAGCCCGGGAGAGAGCTTCTTTACTGGCGGCGGATTGCACACCTTCGAAAACTTCAAGAAGGAAGACAACGGAAAGAATCCGACGCTGCAAGAAGCGATCACTCACTCGATCAATTTGCCGTTCGTGCGCCTGATGCGAGATATATCCCGGTACTACATACATCAGCTGGGAATCAACTTGTCCAGCACCGGCAAGGACCGCAAAGATCCGGTGCGAATGCACTTCCTGCGTAAATTCGCCGATCAAGAAGGCAGTTACTTCCAGAAGCAATTCTATCTCAAGTACCGTGGCAAGAAGCCTCACGAGCTCTTGTCGGAGATGATAAAGAGCACTCGCGCCTCCGCCAAGCACGCAGCCGTCATGTTTCGCTACGTGCGCCCGAACGACTCTGTCGAGGGAATGGCGGCATTCCTACGCGACAACCTTCCTAACGCCAACGTGTCTATCGGATTAGTGGATAAGTGGTACAAGGACTTCGCTCCCGGAAAATTCAACTTGAACGACCAGGGCTACCTGGCTCGAGTGCACCCACTGGAACTGTGGCTCGTGAAATTCTTGCAGGACAATCCGAGTATCGGGATCGACAAAGCTCTTGCTGCGAGCAAAGACGAGCGTCAGGAGGTGTACGAGTGGCTCTTCAAGACCCCTCATGCGCGGGCTCAAGACATCAGAATCCGCTCGCTCGTCGAGGTCGAGTCCTTTCTTCAGATCCACAAGCAGTGGAAAAAAGTCGGATACCCTTTCAACTCGATGGTCCCATCGCTTGCTTCCGCCATCGGAAGCTCCGGCGATCGCCCTGTGGCACTCGCTGAATTGATGGGCATCATTCTCAATGATGGCATGCGGTATCCACTAATCCGATTGGACGAGCTACATTTCGCCGCAGAGACTCCCTACGAAACCAGGCTTCGACGCAGCGATACAGCGCAAGGTGAGCGTGTTCTGAAAGTCGAAGTGGCAAGAGCTCTGAAACGAGCCATGAAAGACGTCGTCGAGTCCGGAACTGCTCGTCGTGTGTTCAATACGTTTGTGCGCTCTGACAAACGGCCATACACGATCGGAGGGAAGACCGGCACTGGCGATCACCGATACGAGACCTATGGCCCAGGAGGGCACCTCATATCCTCGAGAGTCGTCAACCGCACAGCCACCTTCGCATTCTACGTAGGAGATCGCTTTTTCGGAGTCATCTCCGCTCATGTTCCTGGAGCCGAGGCCGCGAAGTTCGATTTCACTAGCGCCCTTGCTGCCGAACTTCTAAAAATCCTGAGCCCTGCGCTCGTTCCTATGATTGAGCAGTCGGGGGCCGAACTCTCACCTTTCAGTGAAGACCCACCAGCGGCTCTGCTTACCAAGACCAAAACAGCGCTTCCGGAAACACAGAAGAAAACGGGTCCCAAAGAGGAGCCCTCTTCTACCGCTCACCAATCGGCGACTAAAAGCAAAACGAAGACTACTGCCTCGAAGGCATCGACGCCTGCCTCGAAAAAGACTTCGCCCCCTGCCAAAAAAGAAGGCGCATCTGCGAAGGAGAACCCGAACACGACAGGTCCACCAGAGAAGTCTCCGATAACAAAAGAGTCTACTTCGAAAGAGGTGCCTCTCGTGCTTCCACCACCGGCCTGAAGCAGCTCGTGAACGCCTGAGAACGTCTCCTCTATCGTAATCTGAAAGGAGCGAGAGAGAGCTCAACTGGAAGACGATCGTAGTGGATTGAACGGTTAATCTCTTGCGCTGGGAGCCTTTCCTCTACCCGATACACACTGCGTGTGAGGGGATCTATGACAAGGGGCCCTCGAAAGCCTTTTCCCTGGAGCTGACGAGTAGCGGCTTCACCCCAGGCTTCTAAATCAGCGAGAACTATCTTGCCTACAGAGCCATCGCTGCATCTCACGTGGCCAGGGCAAAGGCATCGCTATTCGGGCCCTTCACAAGACCTGCACTCTCAGAATGCCCCGTTTGCGCCTGGGGGCTGCGGCTAGCACCATGCTGCGTCATACTGCCTAATGTCCTAGATTCCCCACGCTACTCAAGTTTCAGCCATCCGAAGCCTCTGAGAGGCTGTGCAGGACGACCCTTTAGAGGCTTGATTTTCCTTATATCTACCTGAATAACCTGGAACTCTTGTCATTACCTGCCCGACATGGTAGCAAAAGACCTCGTTGTTGAGCCCAGATAGCTCAGTTGGTAGAGCAGCGGACTGAAAATCCGCGTGTCGCTGGTTCGATTCCGGCTCTGGGCACTCCTTCATCCCCGTAATCCCTCACCTTACTTCCCTAGGTAACTGAGCCTGTTCGAACGGCCCCTCTGCTGCTGTGCTGCCACGGTACACATACGAATACACCCGCCCATCCCTCTCCACGCAACTTTCGCTCGTTTTCGGCGATTAGGACTCATGACTCATCAACTGAGTCTCGTTCAACAAGGAGAAAAATATGATTGAGGCTACCACTACAAACTCATCGACCACATCTTTACCCCCTGCATCGGCAGAATCCTCCGCTTCACCTACAACGACGGTGGCGAATACGGCGGGATCATCGAATACCGAAAGCGCTACTCTCATGGAGGTTCTCTCGAATCCACAGGGAGCGGGGTCTGCATCAACCCCCTCAAAGTTACAGGAGACCCTCGAAACCGTTATCAAGCTCCTAGGGCGTTTCCTGGAGCTGGTGACTACGTATTTGAAGTCTCAAGGACAGGGCGAGGTCTCAACGAAGCCAGCGCCGGTGCCGACAAAAGCTCCGACATCGGGGCAGACCCCGACAAATACATCTACGCCGACGTCGACTCAAAGGCAGACATCACATGGATGCTCGCATACAACAACGACGACAACGACAACGACAACCTCTTGTAATCACCCAGCACAGCCCACTACGGGCGGAGCAACTGCAAATTTGGGGAACGGGACGAATTCAGGCTCTAGTGGAGCTACGTCCGGCAACGGTGCAACTTCAGGGTCTGGTGGAGCTACATCAGGTAACGGTGCAACTTCTGGTTCTGGCGGTGCAACGTCCGGCAACGGAGCAACCTCTGGTTCCGGTGGAACTCCTTCGAACCCGGTTACTAGTAACCCAGCAAACGATCCGCATCACTGCTGCTGCCCGTCTCCTACCGACAAAACTGGAGAGACCGACAACAAGGATACGCCACCCACGAAACTCAAGAATGTCGGGGGAGAGCTCGGCGCTTCAGGGGAGTTTCTGTGGAAACCTAAGTCGGACAAGAATGGCAAGCTTGCCGTGCTTATCCCAAGTTCGCTCACAGGTAAGATCGACGAAGTAGCGATCGTATCAGCGGACAAGAAGCGAGTCCTTCAGAAAGGAAAGTTCGCAGGTGTCGGCAACGGAGACCGCGAGCATTTCCGATTTGCGAAGTCCGGAGACAAATTTCCAGACGGCTCGATCGTTTGGATTAAGTTGAAGGATGGGACTTCGCGTCACATTGTAATCAAGGAGACGGGCGCTCGGTACACGAAGTAAATGATAGCTGGCGGGGCGACCGATACGGTCGCCCCGCGCCTGGATCCTTAACTCAGGCTGCTTCCTGCGACCAGGGACTCTCCTCCTCCAAAATGATGTCGATAATTCGAACGTTCGGCGACTGACACGAACCCGTCCCGCGCCCCGTCAGAATGCTCCAATTGCTCAACCAAGCACCATTTCGAGCCGACCAGCTCTTGGGAGCTAGGCACAATGAATCGCATACTTGTTCTTTTACCCCTTGTTTTGGCAAGTTGTTTTGCCTCTAGGCCTCCCCCGCTGCCCGCTCTAGCACCTATCTCCTTCGATTCACGGGTAGGTAAGCTACAGGTGGTGGTGGCCCCAGTTGAGTTTGTCGCGAACGTCCCCAACGACTTGGCTCGAAATCTGTGCGAACACCTCTCCTCGGAATGCGGAGGAAGACTCACGTCTTACGAGGCTCCACAGATAGGTTCCGTGGGCCCGCACACAACGTATCTTCAGGTAGGAAAGCAACGGTATCCTGGACTCTCGCCCGAAGCGCTAGCAGGCGACTTTGCTGGCCTCTTGCAGAGGTATCAGAATATTGAGACCGTGCGGCTACAACCCCCAGCAGCACAACACCGCTCTACCACGCAGGAGCTCCTCATCCGTGCCGTCGTCACCGAGGTTGCCTGGGACGGTGAAAAAACGGCGGGTGGAATGGGCTCAACTGTGGCGGGAAACCTGCTCATGATAAACGTTGACCCGCAGAAGCTCGTGAGCACCCTCGGGTACGCGCGGATCGATGTGGCCGCTATCGATATTAAGACGGGCGAGATTATAGCTGCCTATCCTGCAGCCGGAACCTATCGTAGTGAGTATCTCTCGGAAGGACTCGTCGTCTTCGCCTCCGATGTGCCGCAGGGGTACGGAACCCACATGTTGCGGTCAGCCTTACACATGGCGTTCCAAGATGCGACCCAGCGGCTTGCACATCGCTTGTCCGACCGAGCGGGAGGGACTGGATGAACCAACATCGCTTCGTCTTATGGAGAGCCTCTGTAGCTCTTCTTCTGACGCTAACTCTCACAGTATCCGCGCTCGGGTGTCAGACCCTCGGGGGACAAAGGAGCCTGCCTGGCGTAGCCGAATACGAACTTGCTCGAGTGCCGTATTCACCGGATCTACCTACCGTAGTCGTCGTGCCACAACGGGTTTCCTGGAAGCTATCGAACAACAGCTCTCAGGAGCTCATAGCATCGGAAGAGTTTTTGACAGCAATGCTCATTTCAGCACTGGGACGACACGGAAATATACGACTCCTCGACCCGACATTCGCTCACAGCTCTTCCCTTGTGGGGACACGTGATAAGGGCCCTTTCAAGGTACGCGTACTGCTGACGGAGCTCGATCAATTCTCTATCGTTCGGGACTCAGGACTCGATCCCTGGCGTTACGACTCAGCAGTGACCTACCTATGGAAGCCGCCGATCACGATACTTGGATTTTGGGTGAGCATGCTCACCGGGCTACCGAGTGTCTATCTCACCACAGAGGTGAAAGGGGTCGTCGGGATAGATGTCGAGGCTATCGACATGAAAACCAATCGGATCGTAACATCATTCCCAGTGCACGGCACACACATAGAGGAAGCTCGGCAGCTGGGTAACCAGATGTTTGGTGCCTATGTGAAGACCGAGGCTCGTAGTACATTCTCAGGAGCGAGTCGTGTAGCGCTGAACGAAGCAGTCGATGAACTCTACAGAAAACTCGCATATTCCGGAGGAACGCCATGACAACTCGCCGCGCAATCACTATCCTCGCGATTTCCTGCCTGCTCGGGTGTGCAACGATCGACGCTTCTCGAGTTCGAGCACGTCCCGGAGCCCCAGAGTCGGCTCGTGTCGACAGGTTGGAGATCCCCTACGACTCCTCCTTACCCAAGTATGCCCTCGTTGTTGAAACCTTCTTCAAGGAGGGTCCTGTCAGCGAAACGAAGATCCGAAGCCACCAGTTTCTAGAGCAAAACGACAGGCGCAGCGGCTCGACCCAATCAAACGCCTCGTACACAGGTAGTGCCAGAGACCTCGTCAGAGATGGGCAAAAGGTGCAGATCGATTCCCAGAATAAGGCCTTGGTGCTGGGAGGCCCTTCCGAAGAAACCACCACGACAACTCGTCATCCTATGCTCAGAGATGTCAGTGCTTCTGACTCTCCAGAGGTCGTGAACGCAGCTCGCAGTAAGGGCTCGACAACGATTCAGAGTGATCAGAAATATGCGCGCGAGGTCAGCGGAGAAGTGACCGGTCGAGGCACTACCAAAAGCAATGGACATCAGCACCTGACTCAGCACAACGACGGAGCGGTCGACATGACTCAACGCTCCTGGGAGGTCGCTCGCTCCGACATCAATGTCGCTGCTCAGTTCACCTCGTCGCTCGCTGGTGTCGGCAACTTCCTACTCCTCGCTCCGGCTGCCGCCACCTCGATGGGGAACGGTCTGTACCGTGCGAATCTGCCAAGTGGTGCCGTCGGCCCCTTCGTCATCAAAGCCATCGTGACTGAGGAGGTACAGGAGGTCGAAGGTAACCGGACCCGGATATTCGTGCCTGGTATAGTGGCGAGCAAGAGCTCGGAACTGAAAGGAGTAGTAGTCCTGGACATAACGGTGCTCGACGGGCGCACCGGGGCTCTGGTCACAGCGTTTCCGACCGAAGGAACCTTCATCAGCCAGGACAAGCGATTCTCGGCAGGTGCAGTACTCCCGATTGCAGAGCAGCACGCCTTTGCACGCAGCGTCGTCTCGCAAGCTCAGCGCGTAGCGCTCAATCAAGCGGCGGTGAGGATCCTGGAGGCGTTTCGGAATTACGGTGGGTGACCTCGTCGGCTTTATCCCGACTTAGTTGAGAGTGCCAACCCAGTTCGACCCTGTATGCTTCAGTCGTTTCCGATACGGTTTCGATGATCCTCTCCCCTATCCTGCCACCTCGTTTGCTTTGAGTCAGATGCACCCTTAAAATTGAACCTGTCTCCAAGAGACTCCAATTGAATATGAGTAGAGCGGATCCAGATCATACAGCGCGTGTTGTATGAAGGTTTTGGTTTTCAGGTTTCTTGAAGAAAGGCTACGACTCATGGAAGGCGATACACTTTTAGTATCCGGTGCACCTCTGGTGGGAAAATCAGCGACAGTCAGAGAGCTTGTTCCCCTCACACGAGGACGAACTCGCCCCCTCCTCACTAATGACAACGAGGTGGGGTTCTCAATGCCGATGCGATGCAAAATCGCAGAGGCAACCGGAGAGGCTCTTAACAGTCCCAAATTTGTGAAGACATTCAATTTTCAAGGCCAGATGGACTATCAAGCGGCTTGCCGATTTTATGCCAGCCAGGGATTTGATGTTGTTATGCCAGGTCCGTTTGAGGACCTCACGCCTTTGATCCTGGTGGGAGATCAGAAGATTCCCCTCTTGAAGAAGATGCAGATCGACTTCGGAAAAAGGATCAAATTCTTCCAGCTGCTCCTCGTTCCCGAGGGGGTCGAGCTGAAATCCGACAACGTAGTCGGACATCCAGCGATGGCTCCCATCGAGAGCGAGATTCAGCGTCGTCGAGAGGCGCGTGGCGAAGGGAATCCGTACCAGCAACAGCTGGACGCGGACAAAACTCATCCTACGTACTACTCAGAGAGGCTGCGCAAGCAGTTTCTGTCGTACGAGATGTTCCCAAACGACATCACTCAAGTGCGAGCCACTCTCAGCGATACGCCTGCACAGGTGGCTCGCAAACTCTGCGACGCTATGTTTCCAGCATAGTGGTTAGTCGAGAGTAGTGAGACACAGTGGCCAGTTGAATCTATGAGGTTTTCCTTATGTTCATTTGACAGCGCACGCGCTGTATGGCCCTTTTCTTACCAAAGGCCAACAGCCCTCCGAGGATCCGCTCGATAGCACTATCCCATGCAAGCATACGGCGGACCAACCTGGACCGCGGAGCTTCCGCTCCGCCTGCTAGCACAATCACCATGCAAGCATAAGGCGGACTAGAAAGTCCGCGGTCCGTTTGCTCCGCCTGCTAGCACCATCACCATGCTAATATAAGGCGGACTACCCTGGACCGCGGAGCTTCCGCTCCGCTTGCCAGCACCATCACCATGCACGCATAAGGCGGACTAGAAAGTCCGCGGTCCGTTTGCTCCGCTTGCTA
>JBILEW010000040.1:0-29856 GCA_044351885.1 Bdellovibrionota bacterium | reverse complement strand
CTTGGCAGCATCCATGAGGGACATGCCCTTGATGTACTCAACAACGCCTTCGAACGAAACTCCAGACGCTTCAGTCATGGCTTTACTCCTTTCCTAACGACACAACAAAAAATTAATTGTTACCTAACAGCCCAGCTACCCCTACGCAGCAGCCGAACCCTCTTCGAGCTTTCTCCGGTACCCCTCAACGACCCGAGCCACCTGCGCACCAGGCTCTGAGAGCACACGGACGAGGCGAGTAGCAGGCGCTTGCATGAGGCTGAGCAACATAGCGAACGTCTCTTCGCGTCCCGGCATGGTTGACAGAGCATCCACACCAGCTGCATCGACGTACGCACCGTCCAGCCAACATCCCTTCACTCGAAATTTATCTTTCGCCCCTTTGGCGAACTTGGCGAGAACCTTGGTCGGATTGATAGGATCCTCGAAGGAATACACGACCAACGTCGGACCCTCTATCGTCTTGAGGAACTTAGCAACCTCGTCCTGAACCCCACCACGCTGCCCTTCGACTCGCTCTACTGCGATACGCGCGAGCGTGTTACGAACCACTCGAGCACCCGACCCTGCACGACGGAGCTCTGCACGGAGCTCTGTCATCTGGGCCACGGTGAGACCACGGTAGTCTGCACACACAGCAACTTTCGCGCGCGTAAAGCTGTCGATGAGGACATCCAGCTCAGCTTGCTTTTCAGCTTTTTCCATAACTCTCAAACTCCTTATGCTCTGAGCGGTGCTACATCAATCGCCACTCCAGGCCCCATCGTCAACGACAGGGACGCGGACTGCAGGTATACGCCCTTGCTGCTCGAGGGCTTGGCCCTGTTGATCGCGTTGAAGAGCGCCTGCGCGTTTTCGAGGATCTTCTCCCCTCCGAACGAAGCCTTTCCTACAGCTGCGTGAATGACGCCAGCCTTGTCGACACGATACTCCGCACGACCAGCCTTGAGAGACTTCACAGTCTCTGCGATGTCGAACGTGACCGTTCCTACCTTCGGGGAGGGCATCAATCCTCGAGGTCCGAGGAGCTTACCGACCTTACCGACCTGAGCCATCATGTCAGGGGTAGCAACAACATTGTCGAAATCGAAGAAACCACCCTTGATCCTCTCTGCGAGGTCGTCTGCGCCGACGATATCTGCGCCGGCAGCCTGAGCCTCTTGAGCCTTCTCGCCCTTGGCGAACACTGCCACCCGAATGCTCTTACCGAGACCGTTCGGGAGCGGGATCGATCCGCGCACGTTCTGATCAGCCTTCTTAGGGTCAACTCCGAGACGGATAGCTACCTCGACGGTTTCGTCGAACTTGGCCGAAGCCGTCTTTGCTATCAGCTGGCACCCTTCTTCCAAGCTGTAAAACTTATCAGCTTGAACCTTGGCGCGCTGTTCGCGCATCCTTTTACCTTCTTTCTTGCGGGCCATAACTACTCTAAATGCGACTTAAAATTCTTATCGAGCTCTCGGCAACTTCCTTGCACCGACCTGGGCGCTCCTTTAGAGGGCGCCACATCGGCTCAACACGGCTCGTAAACACCCCTTTTCAACAGGCTGAAGCAGGGAGCGCGTAGCCTAGGAAGTAACCGAAAATAAGTCAATATCTGCGGGTCAATTAGATAACGTCAACTCCCATGCTTCTGGCAGTTCCTGCGACGATCTTGAAGGCGGCCTCCTCGTCGTAGCAGTTGAGATCCGACATCTTCTGCTTAGCTATCTCGTAGACCTGAGCCTTCGTTATCTTGCCTACCTTGTCCTTGTTCGGGACCGAGGAGCCCTTCTCGAGCTTCAAGGCCTTCTTGATCAGGTAAGAAACCGGCGCAGTCTTGAGCTCGAAGGTGAACGAACGATCCTTGTAAACCGTAATGATTACAGGAACTACTTCACCCTGCTGCTTCTGGGTCTTGGCATTGAACTGCTTGCAGAACTCCATGATGTTCACGCCGTGCTGACCGAGCACCGGGCCGATAGGAGGAGCAGGATTGGCCTGTCCACCCGTAACTTGCAACTTGATTGTGGTACTAATCTCTTTCATCTGTACTACTTTCTCCTGAACAAACGTTTCCCCTGAACAAGCAGTGCTCTGCTTAGCTCATGTCGCAGTAAGAAGCGTCCTGAATCAGGTACTTACGACAAGATTATGCGTAGCAGCCTGGTAGCCCTTAGGGCCTCCTAAGCTTTCTCCACCTGCATGAAATCGAGCTCGACTGGAGTAGCACGCCCGAAGATGCTGATCAACACTTTGACCTTGCCCTTCTCCGGTCGTACCTCTTCAATCGTGCCGTTAAACTCGGCAAACGGACCATCGATGACCTTTACGGCATCGCCCTGCTCGAAATTCATCTTAGATCGCGGTGAGGCAGCGCCCTCCTCCACCTGACTGAAGATCCTCTTTACCTCTTCCTCGCTCATCGGCTGAGGCGCAGTGGCATCACCGACGAAGCCGGAGATCTTCGGGGTCTCCTTTACGAGATGCCAGGTCTCCTCGTTCATCACCATCTGGACGAGGATATATCCAGGGAAGAACTTACGGGTGGAGGTCTTCTTCTGGCCCTTGACCAGCTCGACCACCGTCTCCTGCGGAACGTGGACCTCACCGAAGAGGTTGGTCAGATTGTTGAGGCGAATACGCTCCTCAAGCGCCTGTTTGGCCTTCATCTCGAAGCCGGCGTAAGCCTGAACGACGTACCAGTTCATCTTCGGTTCAGTAGTGGTTGCTTCCATATCAGGTTCCATCAAAGTCATTTCGCCCTACCCAATCAGCTTTCCCATCACCCAGTTGAACGTCATGTCCATCAGGAAGAGGCACAGCGAGATAAACACGATAATCATCAGCACCACCAACGTCAGTCGGAATGCCTCTTGGCGCGTGGGGCTCTGAACCTTCTTGAGCTCCTCGTAGCTCTCGGAGAAGTATCCCCTACCCCGGGAAACGAGCGAACCAGACGATCCTCCGGCAGCCTTGTCATTCATCCTAACCCCACACACTTCAGTAACTAAATTCAGCGCCTTAGAAGGGTTTTTAGCCCCTTTTTGGCAATACAACGCTACGGCACTATGGGCCATTTTTAACCCGGCGTACCATCTCTGCGCGGCTCTGTTTTACGTAGAAGCCGGTGGACGTTACCAAAATTCGGGGGCTGGAGCAAATGGGTAGGGGGCTTTCGAGGTTGAAGGATCGGATGACTCGGTGGTGTATCTAGCTACTATCTCTTAGAGGCACCAGGCACACCCCCTTCCCTGCCCTAAACTCCGGAATCGCCCAAAAGAGCTTCCTAACTCGACGTATTTGCAGGGAGAACCTTGCATTTTTGATCTTAAAGGACTCGGGTGGGCAACTTTTATCCGTGCACGTGCTCTTGCACGTAAACGTGAACGTACCCGGAAAAGTAGCGACGCGCCGTCGAGGCTTAGTCTAAAACACATGGCTCAAAGCCAAGCCGACGCTCCGGCACCAGGCTCATCTGAAGCTAGACCTGGCTCCCTGTGGTCGCTGTACGCACTCTCATCGAGCGTTACAGGGGGAAACTCTTCCTGCGGGTACGTTCACGTTTACGTGCACGAGCACGTTCACGGGAGAAGAGGCCATTCACAGGGAGCCTTCGCTTCCCGCGCTAAACCCGAGCCAACGTATCCAACACCCCCGAGAGCACCCCTTCCAGATACTCCCGCACCTTCACATTCTCGACCGAGGTCAACACCTCGCTGGCGAAGGCATGAATCAGAAAGTTGCGTGCGACATCGCGGTCGATACCTCGCGAACGCAGGTAGAACAGCGCATCGGCATCGAGCTGGCCCACGGTAGCCCCGTGGGTACACTTGACATCATCTGCCCAGATCTTGAGCTGCGGACGGGTCTCGATGCTAGCCGACGGCGAAAGCAGCAAAGCCTGATTCGATTGGAACGCATTCGTCTTCTGAGCGATCTTCTCGACGGTGATCGTACCCGAAAAGACTCCGCGGCTATCGTCCGCGTAGATCCCCTTGAAGTGCTCTCGACTCTCTGCCGAAGGCTCGATGTGGTGAATCAGGGTCGTGTTGTCCACGTGCTGGGAACCACTCAGAACAGAGAGGCCATTCAGTACGGCGTTCGAAGCGCTGCCATTCAGAGCCACCTGCGCGTTGTTACGAACCAACGCCCCTCCGAAAGAGAAGATATGCGTGCGAACTGTTGCGTCCCTACCCTGATCGACGCTCGTCGTAGACACGTGGAAGGCATCCCGCGACTCATTTTGAAACTTCACATAATCGACGTTCGCGCCCTGGGCTGCTCGAATCTCGGTGACGGGTAACGAGAGGTACACACCACCTGCGACAGCAACGTGCGACTCGACAACCGACACCTGGGAATTCTCCTCTGCATCGATCACCAGACGTGGAGCAACAACCGTGGCATTCGAAGCTGTCGTAGCCACATTCACGATGTGAATCGACTTTTGAACCCGCTCCCCACGTTGTACAGAGATCGAAACTCCATCAACCATAAGTGCCGTGGCGAGCGCTGCGAAGGCCTCCTCACAGTGCGCATTGGAAGAACCGATCGGCAGATCGCCTTCGCTGACCTGCGCCAACTCTGAAATTCGCGCGATGCGTGCTCCCGCTATCTCTCCAGTGCTCGACAGCTCCGGTGCAAAGACTCCATCGACCAATACGATGAGGTGCGCATCGAGCCCCGTTATCAAGTAGGGCTCGATCTCTTTGGCCGAAAGCTTCACCGTCGAGCTGGCAGCCGCAAGCTTGAAGCTCCCTTTGGCAACCTTTTCGGGATTCGTGTACTTCCAACTCTCCATACGCGGAGTCGGAAAAAGCACCTTGCTCCACGCCTGCTCCGCTGAGGCGGTAAGCGCGGCGAGTGCGGTTGAGCGCCACGACGCACGACGAACCTTCGCCTCTGCAATCGCAGAAGCGGCCCAGCCTTGAGACCCCTCCCCCGTGGTGGAAACTGAAACTGCCGATGTCATGAGCTTTTCCCTATGCGCTAACGGAATCTTTGAAGGCGTTGTATCCCTTGCTCTCGAGCTCGAGCGCCAGATCCTTACCACCAGAACGAACGATGCGACCATCGATCATCACGTGCACGAAATCCGGCACGATGTAGTTCAGGAGCCGCTGATAGTGAGTGATTACCAACATTCCGTTCTCCTTGGAGCGGAGCTGATTCACACCGTTGGCTACAGTCTGGAGTGCGTCGATATCGAGCCCTGAATCGGTTTCGTCGAGGATCGCAAGCTTCGGCTCGAGCACTGCCATCTGCAGCACCTCATTGCGCTTCTTCTCGCCACCCGAAAACCCTTCGTTGACAGCGCGCTTGAGCAATTCGTCACCGAGTTCGAGCACCTTCGACTTCTCCTTGAGGAGCGCAGCAAACTCACGGACGCTCATCGCAGGAAGACCGCGATGTTCGCGTACCGAATTGAGCGCCGTACGGAGGAAGTAGCTGGTGAGTACACCCGGAAGCTCTACCGGGTACTGAAACGCCATGAAGAGACCTTCTCGCGCCCTGACCTCGGGATCGAGCTCTAGCAGCTCCTGTCCAGCGAATTGTACAGAGCCTTTGGTCACCTCGTAGCCTTCACGTCCCCCGAGGATGTTTGCGAGGGTGCTCTTACCCGAGCCGTTGACGCCCATGATGGCATGCACTTCACCTGGATTAATCTCTAGGTTGATCCCTTTCAGAATCTCCCTGCCCTCTCCCTCGATACGCGCGTGCAGATCGGTAATTTTCAACAAGCTCATACTTCCCTCGCTTATCCAACGCTTCCTTCAAGACTGATTTCGAGCAACCGACGGGCCTCTACGGCGAACTCCATCGGGAGCTCCGCCAACACCTCTTTGCAGAACCCGTGCACGATCATCGAGACAGCATCTTCCGTCGATATGCCGCGCTGATTGCAGTAAAATATCTGATCCTCTCCGATCTTCGAGGTCGATGCCTCGTGTTCGACCGTAGCTGTGGGGTTCTTCACTTCGATGTACGGGAAGGTGTGCGCACCACACTCGTTGCCCATCAGCATCGAATCGCACTGAGAGAAGTTCCTGGCTCCCTCGGCGCTCTTCATTATCTTCACCAAACCGCGATACGCGTTCTGACTCTGACCGGCGGAGATACCCTTCGACACGATCGTGCTCTTGGTGTTCTTGCCGATGTGGATCATCTTAGTACCGGTGTCGGCTTGCTGACGATTGTTGGTAATCGCTACCGAGTAGAACTCACCAACCGAGTTGTCTCCCTTGAGGATGCAGCTCGGATACTTCCACGTAATGGCCGAGCCGGTCTCGACCTGCGTCCACGAGATCTTCGAGTTATTACCCGCGCACAAGCCACGCTTGGTCACAAAGTTGTAGATTCCGCCCTCTCCCTCTTTGTTACCGGGATACCAGTTCTGGATCGTCGAATACTTGATGTGAGCCCCTTCGAGCGCCACGAGCTCGACCACAGCCGCATGGAGCTGGTTCTCGTCTCGCATCGGAGCGGTACACCCCTCCATGTAGCTCACGTAGCTCCCCTCGTCGGCTATGATTAGGGTACGCTCGAATTGACCTGTTTTGGCGGCGTTTATTCGGAAATAGGTCGAAAGCTCGAGAGGACAGCGAACTCCCTTCGGTATGTAACAGAAGGACCCATCGGTGAATACGGCCGAGTTGAGCGCCGAATAGAAATTGTCCGTGGCTGGGACCACCGAGCCGAGGTACTTCTGAACGAGTTCAGGGTGATTCTGAATCGCCTCGGACATCGAGCAAAAGATTACTCCGACCTCCTCGAGCTGCTTCTTGAAGGTGGTCACTACCGATACGGAATCGAAAACCGCATCGACTGCAACTCCCGCCAGAGCCTTCTGCTCGTGCAGCGGAATACCGAGCTTCTCATAGGTCTTGAGGATCTCGGGATCGACTTCATCGAGGCTCTTGAGGCCTTCGGTTTTCTTTGGCGCCGAGTAGTAGACGATATCTTGATAGTTGATCGGCGGGTACTGAACGAAAGCCCAATGGGGTTCCTTCATCTGGCACCACTTCTGATACGCCTTGAGGCGATAGTCCAGCATCCACTGTGGCTCACCCTTCTTCTTGGAGATGAACGCGATAATCCCCTCGTTCAGTCCGGGAGGAGCGGCGTCAGCCTCTACGTCAGTGTAGAACCCGTATTTGTATTCTTGGCTCGTAAAGGTATCGAGAACGTCGGTACTCATAGTTTCTCTGCTGCCTTGAGTGCGGATAGCCGCACGATACTCCCTGCTCAGTCCGGCTTCACCGAGCCGGTCAAGAATATCCCTTTCTGAACACTAAGTCCCGCAAAGGGCTCGCTATTTCCGTCAATTCGGCGATGCGTCTTAGGGTACCAATCTTGATCGCTTTATTCAAGTATAGCTGTGTCGTATATTTATTATCAAGAGGCGCGTCTGGTTGCATTTAAGCAGCACAACCAGGCGCTAGTCTCTCACGACTACGGACAAACCGGGAAACACCGGTGCAGGCCCATCTGGGTTCTGAAAAAGCCATTTCAACAGGGCTTGGTAAAAACCAAAGAGTGGGATCTGAGCGGAGACCTGCTGACGAATCTGCTCACGTCGACTCTTGAAGCCCGCATGGCTCTCACGGGTCAGGTGTTCACGTTCGCGCCAAAAATTACGCAGTGGCTGGACCTGAATCTCGAACATACGCCCGCCCCAGCGCACCACCGATTTCATCGCCTCCCACCCACTATCCTTCTCGAACGAACGCAGATAGTTCTTCGTTTCAACGAACACGAGCTGATGAGCTCCCTCTTTCTCACCCACACCAACCCGGTCGAGCTCGCCCTCACTGAAGGAGAGAGTTTCGAGTTTGCTGTGGAGATTCAAGGCCTCCCCAGGTGTGCCTACGACGAGCTTGATTCCGAAGACGTCTTTGACGTAACGGCTCAAATGGCGCAGCTGTTTGTCCTTCTTGACCAGCGCGTCGAGACCGAAGATTTCGTCCACCACCTTGTTCCACAGCTCCTCCTCGGCCTTGATTCGGCTGATGACTTTGTAGACGTTGTACAGGTTGGGCTCGGTAGGCTGATACTCGACTACATTCGCTACGAGGGTCGGAGACAACCACGCTTCGCCGTCAAAATACTGCAGCTTGCGGAGCTGTCGACTCCCGAGATCAAGATCGATGGTCGAGTAGAGATCTTGGCGTGAGATCAGTTGCGTGAGCGTGAACCGCTCTCCGTTGGAGGGCACCTCGCCGATGACCACGCTCTGAAGCTGATACTGTGCAAAGAAGCCGTTACACAAGAGCTCACACAAACGGTGCAAGCTCTCCTCGCCCCGCCGAATCATACGGTCAAATGCCCCTCGGCACTGTCGCAGTTGCGCCCGTGAGAAGACGATCTCTTGAACTCGCGCGGGATTCTGAAGAAGCGATTCGCGTATCCCTGCGAGATACACTACTAGATCATTAAGCAGAGGCTCCTGGCTCACCATCCAGAGCGGCGAGCGACTTCTCGCCTCTTGAATCGCTTCAGGAACGTTTTCTACGGGCGCCAGCTCTTCCGACACGTAAGACATGGTTAAGGGAGACCTCAGGACAACGACAGGGAGACGAGGCAGAACCTACTACTCTTCTACGTGCTCGTGCTCATGCTCGTGCTCGTAAACGTAAACGTACCCGAAACAAAAAACATCAAGATGTTCGGGTACGTGCACGTTTACGAGCACGAGCACGTTCACGTGATAAGTTCAAAAGGGAGACCACAGGTCAGTTATGCCGCGCTTCCACAAGAAAGCGTCTTCGCTGAAGGAGTACCCCTTCAACACCACTACAACGCTCCACAATGACATGCACGGTCGGAGGGAATCGAACCCCCAACCCTCGGATTTGGAATCCGATGCTCTACCAATTGAGCTACGACCGTAAGTCAGCCGGAGGATAGCACAAGTTTCGGAAATTGGAACATCTGGTCGGGACTCGGAGAAGGCATACGGACGCCGCGGGACCAGTATGGAAGGCATGCTGTCGTTGTGGGTTCGGATGTTTACTCACCTCATTGCGTATAGGAGGGACGGCGTCCACGCCGTCCGTGTTGGGGTGTTGATGTAGTTCGGTGATGAGACGTGGTGCTGCGTGTTCGGATTTTTCGGACGGCGACCGCCGTCCCTCCTGGAGATGCCGGAGGGGCCGTGCGTTCGCACGTTCATACGGAGAAAATGGTGGTGAGGAGTGGATTCGAACCACCGTAGGCCGGAGCCAGCAGATTTACAGTCTGCCCCCTTTAGCCACTCGGGCACCTCACCATCTGAATGAGTGTACGTTGAATATGGAGCCCACGACGGAACTCGAATCCGTGACCTCTTCCTTACCAAGGAAGTGCTCTACCGACTGAGCTACATGGGCACAGGTCTCCAACGAGGCGGCATTATGGTCAATTACCTACCTCAAGTAAATACACCCCCTTGGAGAGATTTCAGGAATTGAATTTTTCCCGCCTGGCGGGTACCTTAGCGCTCCGGCGTGTTCTCTGCTATGATCTTCAGAATCACGTCGTTTCGCTGGCATAGCTCAATTGGCAGAGCAACTGATTTGTAATCAGTAGGTTCCCGGTTCAAGTCCGGGTGCCAGCTCCACGAACCCCTCTCCTCACCTGCACATGATCGAGACCATGATCGGACGTCGGAGCACTGTCGACCCACACAACACCTGAGCTAGCAACCTGAGGGATACGCACGTGCTCTACCCTCACTTCATCCCGACAGATTAACCAAAAAGCCGCTCGTGCGCCTGCTCGCAGATCGTCAGCACAGCCGGGTGTTTCACCCGCCGCTCGACAGAGATGAGATAGAAACGTTCCTTCACCTTTTCGACTCGCCCGACGACGCGCAGTCCATATTCGTGCGTGACCTCACGTTCTACTGCGATCGGCAAGGGCAATATGCCGTGTCCTCGTCGGGCAAAGGTCTTCATTAAGGCTGAGTCTTGGAACTCGGCTACAATCTCGGGCTCGATCTCCTCCTGCTCGAACCAGTGATCGAGCTCGCGGCGAACCGCCGCCACCTCGGAAGGCAGCATGAGCGGCGCCCCGTCCAGGGATGCGGGGAAATCCCGCTGATACTGTTTGGCGAGCTTCTCCGTCGCCATGAAAGCGATCCCACACTCTCCGAGGAAGTGGTTGTACGCTCTGACCTTCGAATGATGCGGAATCGGAGAGTCCGATATTACGAGATCCAACTCCTTGGTCCCCAGCTCGGATATGAGCCGCTCACTCTTGTCTTCGTGGATTATGATGTGCGGCTTTGGCTTCCCCCGGAGCGCAGGTTCGATCAACCGATATGCGAGGAATTTCGGCACGACGTCTGCTATACCGATGTGCAGGGTCGATACCTTTGAATGCGCGGCACCCTCTACTCTATTGAGGAGCTCGTTACCCAGAGCGAAGATCTCGTCGGCATACTTGAAGGTCATCTGCCCAAGCTCCGTCAATCGCAATCCTCGAGAGTGTCGCTCGAACAGTTTCTCTCCAAGAGCCTCTTCGAGACTGCGAATCTGCGCGCTCACCGCCGGCTGCGATAACCGCAGATCTCGACATGCTTTAGTGACACTTCCACTCTTGGCGACCGACCAGAAATAGAAGAGGTGATGATAATTGAGCCAACGCATGGGCAAACAATACCCTGGAACCTGACTCGGCAAAAGCAGGAGAGCTGAACTATAAACGCCTCGAGCGTTATCACAGACCTCAGCCAGCGCACACCCTGGTGAGCCATCCTCCAATCAACTGACTGCTATCATGGCAGTCCTAGCACGCGGCGGTGAACCTCTCCACCGTCTAGGTTTACCCCGATATCAGGAGTAAGGAGAAATATATGAAAGGCAAACTATTGGTAAAAGCAACTCTACTCTCGCTCGCTGTGCCACTACTACCGCTCAGTGACTCGTTCGCGGAGGATAGAGGACTCGATCGCTCCTCGAGCTCCTTCAAAGAGGCCGAACACTCACTGCAACGTTCCACCGAGGTGTACAAAGCGATCTCCGAATCGCCGGAGCAGAAGGTTCCCGCGAGCGTGCTCAAGAGCGCCAAGTGCGTAGCTATCTTCCCCGATACCAGGACCGTATCACTGGGAGTGGGAGGAACTCACAGCGACGGCGTCGGTTTCTGCAAAACTGCTCAAGGCACGTGGGAGAATCCGATGTTCCTCAACCTCACAGGTGGCAGCATCGGGCTTCAAGCCGGATACAAGTCGGCGGACATGGTTCTCTTCATCACGGGAGACAAGGCGCAAGACGCTCTGCGACGCGGCGAGTTTCGAGTTGGCGGAGAGATGAGTGCCGTTGCTGGAAGCTTCGACCGCACCTTCGAGCCACGTCAGGCCGAGGTCGTCGTATACCGGAGAACAGAGGGACTCTTTGCCGGAGCGAGCGTCGATGGTGTGAGCATCAATCGAGACGAAGACAATGAGAACGCCTTTTACGGAGCGCGCAAGCCTTCATTGACGGCATCGATCCCGTCGGACCTCGAGCGACAAGTCAAAGACCTCAAAGAGGTTCTTCCTACCGCTATAGGATAGAGTTCGTCGAAGAAAAGACACAAAGAACTATCGGCGACCGAGCGGCTTGCATGCCGCTCGGTCCTTCTCGATGGACTCAGGAGCTCTACCAAAGCGTCCCCTGCCAAGCCCCCAATCAAACCGCCAGCAGCAGCACCTAAAACGATTCCCACCGGTCCGCCCATAGCGCCGATAGCTGCACCCGTCATCGCTCCCGAAGCGCCCCCTGCCACAGTTGCGATCGGATGGAATCCCGGTTCTCCCGTTATAGGGTCGCGACTGCGCCCTGCTTCGAAGCCATTCTCTTCGTTCATAGGTCTCCCTCCTAAGGAAGCGAGGCAAAACCTGCAACTCTACCACGTGAACGTGCTCGTGCACCTGAACGTAAACGTACCCGAATAAGAACATCCAGATTTTCGGGTTCGTGCACGTTTACGAGCACGAGCACGTTCACGTGCTAAGCTCCAAAGTGAGACCACAGATAGGTTTCGCCTCGCTTTCTTCACACCCTATCCTTTTCATACGCTACGCCGCGGGATGCGGAGATCCATGAGCTCGGGCATACGGACATCCCCGTTAATCACGCTCTCATATGCATAATTCAAATCCCACCGCAGATGCGGAACTGGAGAGGTGTTATGACTATTATTTGGACTATCATCATCGGCTTCTTCATCGGACTCATTGCTCGTGCACTCATGCCGGGACGAGATACCGCTGGATTTGTCGTGACTACTGTGCTTGGTGTCGCCGGCGCTTTAGTGGGCTCCCTCGTCGGACGAGTGTTGGGGTTGTACGGCGAAGGGGAACCTGCCGGACTCATTATGTCGGTAATCGGCGCGATTCTCCTGCTCGTCGTGTACCGATATCTTGCGCCGTCTACCTCTGTTACTCAGTTGTAACGGGGACATGAATCGACCAATCCCATGCGCATACAGCAGGGATAGTGTGTTCGTAGTCCGTGAGACACCCACACAACATCAACAGCTCGAATAGTCTCGGACGGCGGGGACGCCGTCCCTCCTGAATCGTGATTCCATGTACCACGACAAAAGAGGGGGAGGTTTCCATGCAATCTGGGAAATTACCACCATCATGTTTATGGGGTGCCATAATCACGGATACAAGGAGGGACGGCGTCCCCGCCGTCCGCGGAGCGGTGAAGAGGTCTTCGAGATACGACTAGCATCAAGCTGTTCGAATTCCCAAGAGCTCAGCGATCGCTATAAGCTTCTCGTCGGAAACTTGCCCACGCTGTCGAGCGATCTCGAGCGCTGCCTTCCCCAACTGACGATACAAGACGGCGTGCTCCGGTGAAGTAGCTTCGAGGGCTCGGACGTGCTTTTCCACCACGGAATACTCTCCGCGAACAACCGGTCCCGTAAGCGCTCGTTCAGAACCCAACACACAGGCATTCTCGACCGCACTGCGCGCCAAAGGTTCTATCAATCCGTTTACCACGTCATCTGGAAGTCCTGCGGTACGGTAGAGGCGTTGGGCTACATCGAGCACAGTTACTAGGTAATTGCTGGCAAAAACGTGCCCCACGTGGCACAGCATCTTGGCGTGCGCCTCGATCGTAAAAACCCGCGCACCCACGGCGAAGCAAAGGCGCCTCAACAATTCGACGGCTTGGCTATCGCCCTCGAGCGCACAATACGTTCCCGCGAAGCTTTCGATCGCAAGCTCCGGGTCGGCGAAGCTCCGAACGGGGTGAAGAGATCCTATCGATGCTCCTGGTGCCCTGAGAGGCGCTATCGCATCGGAGGCGAGCGCGCCACTGCAGTGGAACACCACATCTCCGGGGCGAACGGAGGCACTACGAGAGACCCGCTCGGCGCTCGACGCGATTTCGCTGTCAGGCGTGGCGATCATCCAAACCTGCGCGGGTGGCATCTCTGCAATCGACTCGCACGCCGTCCCTGCCCCGAGAATCGAGACAGCTTGCTCTGAGGAAGCGCGTGTGTTGTTGCATACGGCGCCTATACGCAGAACCCCAGTCCTCATCCACAGGGCTGCCATGGCCCGGCCGAGCTTGCCGCATCCGACTATATTGAGAGTTTCCGGTATCATTCTAACCTCTCTCACTTCGAGATTACGAACCGAAGGATAGAACGCTTTGGAATTATAATGAAGGCTCTTCGCTGAAAATGGTCGGGGAAGGAAGAACACAAGGAGAGCGGCGGCGAGAGTAACTAGGAGAAGGATTAAGAGGAGGAATATCAGGAGGACGTGTTACCTCTTGTGTGCTACTGTATAGCATCGACGGCACTATCGCCCGTCTCGCAAGTGGTAAGATCCCAGAACCAAGCTACCAACATGACCGAAGTCACACGCCCAGAGAAATACCGAGCTGCCCTGCGAATCTTGTCGGCCTTGCTCCTGCTCGCGTTCATGGCTGCGTTCGGGCTCGTCGTTCGACCTTTTGTGAATCCACTCTTGTGGTCGATCATCCTCGTCACTTCGACGTGGCCTTCGTATGCGCGGCTGCGAGCAACTCTCCCTACACCTGCGTACCTGGCGCCTCTGTGTGCAACGCTCCTACTCGGGATCGTATTACTCTTGATCATGGTCCCCCTCCCTTTGCAGCTCGCTGCCGAGGTGGCCGAACTTCGCACTCACCTCTCGGCACTCGATCTCCCGACTCTGCAGAGCTCACTCTCGGCCATCCCACTCGTTGGCCCGATCATCGCCACTATGGTTGAGAGGGCCGTGAGAGAGCCGATCGACGTGAACTCCCTGCTGAGCGAGCATCAGCGCCAGCTCCTTTCGTTTGCGACAGCGGCGGCGCGCGGAGTACTGACCACAATCGTCGTAACAATAGCCACCCTTGTCGGATGCTATTTTCTGTTCAGACACGGAGAGATGCTCCTTAACCAGTTTCGTCGCATCCTCCAACGTATCGGCGGAGAGAATATTCCGAAACTGTTAGATACGGTGAATGTGACGGTGCGCGGAGCTGCCTACAGCGTACTGGCAACCGCTGTCGCGCAAGGCATCCTTGCTGGTATCGGATACATCGTGGCAGGGGCCCCTGTTCCACTGCTTCTAGCCATGGTGACGATGATCGTCTCACTCATCCCCTTCGGTACCCCCTTCGTATACCTACCGGTCTCCGCGTATCTGCTCTTTTTTTCGGGACTGCCGTGGTATCACGGTGTAGGACTAGGAATATGGGGAGCACTCGTCGTGAGCACCGTGGACAACCTGCTCCGACCACTCTTCATAAGTCAGAGCACGAAGGTATCTCCGATCCTCGTCTTCATCGGTGTGCTCGGAGGGATCGCCGCCTTCGGATTGATCGGCGTTTTCATCGGCCCTGCACTCATGGCCGTGGCTCACTGGTTGTGGATCGATTTCAGCCGCGCCGAGGATGGCCTGATCTGAGGCAGTTAAAGGGCGTGCTCCTCGTTGTCGAGCGCCCGAAGATCTGCGGGCAACGCTGTCGAATCAACCGAATCTGACGTGAGCGTCACTTCGCCCTTTATCTTTAACGGGTGCGCGAAGATTATATCGCCACGCACCGCAAAGCTGGTCGCCTCGACCAACGAGGGCACGATCTTCACACGCGCCTCGAAGTCCTTCAGCAGTCCGTAGTATCGGCTGTCGAGCGACACCACGGGAAGCCCCCGAAGCGCGCGATTGCGATTGACCACCATGGTGTAGTCACTCGTCAATTCGTACGCATCCGAACGCACGACGAGCAGATCGTTGTTACTCTTGACCGGAGCGAACCTCGCGCGCGGAACATGAAGCGCTCGAGCCCCATCAAAGACCCCGATCGCCGCACCCATCGCGGTTTCCAGTTGGATGACTGGTCTACTCGTACGATCTCGTGGGTTGACGGTCTTGCGATTACTTATCAGAGGCAACGGGATACATCCGTTGTGCTCGCGAGCCACCCGTACCACCGCCTCGAGATCGAGCCAGATATTGTTCGTGTTGAAGTGACGATACTTGGAGATATCTTGGAATTCGGGAATCACATCACCGCTAGGCGTACTAGGCGCCTGACTACTCTCTCGCAGGATCAGTCGGCCGGATTTTTTACTACGTGCCAGGTGTCCTCCCTTGGCATCGGCTTTCGTCCGTTCGGCCGTCTCCATGAGGAACGGAGCGCCACTCTCTACGAAGTATCCGAGAATGGCGGGCTCAACGGTAGCACCGAGGTTATCGGCGTTTGCTACGAACATGTAGCGCTTACCGAGCGACAGCAATCGTTCGGCTAGACCACTCGCCAAGAGCGCTGCGTAGATATCGCCGTGCCCAGGCGGATTCCAGTTGAGCTCCTCGTTTCGCTCGCGTGCCGGCATGAGCGAGTCACGATAGATTTTCGGGTGTCGGTGTTGCAGAAATGTGGCTGGGAGAGATTCGGGTTGCAGATCCTCGTACTCGCGCATCGCTAAACGCACATCGGTATCGGTCGAAAAACTCGTCATGTGAATGAGAGGAATCGACGTCCCCACCTTGTGACTCAAGAAGCGCAACTGGTGTCCGATGATATCATTGAACGTCATCTCACCCTTGACGCGCAGCAGCGACTTTGCGCGCTCGAGGCCCATCGTCGTGCCGAGCCCTCCATTCAAGCGCACTACCACGAGGCGCTCGAGCGCCTTGTGACCGGATTGCACAAGCTCAGGAGACGCGGCGATAGCATCGAAGGAGTCGATCTCGGCGACCGGCTCGATATCACTCTCAGTGATGACTCCGGTTTCACCGGATATAACCTGGCGGAAAAGCCTCTCGAAGTTCGTGATCACAGCCGGGGGAAGCCCATCTGCTTCCATCAACTCGCGTGCTTTCTCGATGCCAGCCTCCGAACTCTGCACCACTTCCTCGTCCTTTCTTTTCGCGAACGCCACAGCTACCTGAAGATATTCAAAATAGGTACGCTACCCTATCGGCCTGAAGAATAAACGTCATTCGGTCAGAGTACAACTCTCGATTCCCCAACAAAGCGACGCAAAACTGACCTGTGGTCTCACTTTCGAGCATACCACGTGAACGTGCTCGTGCTCGTAAACGTGCACGTGCCCGAACATCTTGATGTTTTTGTTCCGGGTACGTTTACGTTCAGGTGCACGAGCACGCTCACGTGGGAGAGTGGCCGGTTCTGCCTCGCTTCCCCAACTATGCCGAAACCACGAACACCGCAGCATGAGAACGCTCAAGCAGGTATTCACCACTTTCAGGCGGCACGAGGGCCGCCCCACCATCCGGCAAGACCAGCCGCTGTGCCGAATCTGCGTGCTGCAGCACCGCTTCACGCCCGAGAGAGAGGATGACCATGGCCCCTCGGCCACTCACTATCCGTGCCCGATCGCTTCCTTCCGGGAGGAATGCAAGACGGAACTCCTCTGCCGGTGTGTCGACACTGAGCAACCCGTCGTCCCTCATGCAAGGTTTTATGATGGTGACGGGACGAGGTGCATAATCGAGCATTTCGAGTAACGTCTGGACATCTCGGTACTTTGGAGTGAGCCCCGCTCGCACCACATTATCCGAGCACGCCATGCACTCCACCAAATCTCCGTCGAGATAGGCATGCGGTATGTTGGGACCGATGAACAGCGCCTGCCCCGGCTCGACCGTGACGAGGTTCATCATGAACAAGGCAACCAACCCCACATCCGTATCCCCATATTGACGAGAGAGTCGCTCAACGAGCACGGACTCCTCGCTTCCTGCACCCTCTAGTTTCTCTCGTCCTTTCACAGTACCAACCACCCGAGCAACATCGGCAGGAGAACTGGTGAGCAATCGACAAAACAATCGCTTCACGAGCTCGCTTTGTGCCCTCTCATCAGCTCCCATTACTGTGAGGAAAGAGCTGCGAAGCTCGTCATCGAGTAACATGCTCAGCTCCGGAAAACGCTCGAAGATTGCCCGAATCTCGGCGACCGGGCGGAATCCGTACAGAAGCTTCACTCGCGTAATCGGGAGAGCGACTTCGGGCTTGTGTCGAGGATCGGGATAGTTGAGCGGATCGCGCGCGTGCAGAGCTGCTGCACGCTGCTTGTCCGGATGCGCTTGGATTGAGAGACCGCAGTCGGGATTTATCGAGAGGATCTTGAGGAGAAAAGGTAGCTCGTTGTTGTACCGTTCGGCCACCTCGTCTCCCAGTAACCGAGAAGCGTTGTCACGCAGCGCTTCAGCCAGAGAAACGCTCGTTCCATCGCCCATGAGCAACGTCGAGGGTCCTTTAGGGTGACTACCGATCCAGTATTCAGCCAATGGCTGCGCCTTGTCATAGGCTCCGACCACCGAAGCGATACGAGAAGCAGCTCCCACCTTGCCCCAGGCGTATGCCTGCGCAACCCCGCGCAGCGCCAGGGCACGGCTCCCGCTCGCTCCGAACAACCTCGATTCATGCTCTATGACCATCTATCCTCACTTCCCTAAGATACAGAATATACAAAGTGTCTACATCTTACGAGGCCTGGAATTGACCACTTCCAGCCATTCCGGACTCGCTGCAGAGGACATGATTCAGACAGATCAAAACAGCTCTTCAGTTAGGATCAGTATACCGATATTATAGAGCGGTTAGTGATTGATTGAGGGTTTCGAGCGTCTTATGCGAGTAGCAGTTATTTACATCCCAAGGGGCGGAGGCTCACTCGCGCAGGCCATCATGGAGACGGCCTGGGGCAACTGGAAGTCCAACCTTTTTACGGATCAACTGAACGAGGTTGCTCAAAAGCTGCAGAAGCCCTTCTCTCTGGAGATGTACTCAACTGGCGCAACGACCTACATGTGCGTTGCGGGAGAGGAGGACACCGTAAAAGCCATCACCTCTGGCATTTACATCTGGCTCCCCGATGCCGAGATTCGAGACTTCGAAGACTACACCCAGAACGTCACCGAGAACACCCTCGTAGCCGGTGCAGACATGCGCTTGGAGTGGCCAGAGATCTACCCCTTTCAAACCGCCGTTGCACTCTTGTGGGACAGCATGGCACCCGTCGTAACGGCCCTCTCGCGAATCGCCGAAGGCGACAAGATGGTCATACAGGTGCTCGCCAGGGCGATTCCCGACAGCTACGCCCATCAGGCGAAGCTAGCCATTGCTCGAAACGTCGATCGTTTTGCACGACTCTTTAGAACTCGCACATGGCTCAAACGCGACCTGAACCTCAAGAGCGCCGACCTCGTCAAAGACAAGTGCCTCAAACGCCACTTTCGAGTCAATTATCGCATCTCTTCCTTCACTGAACTTTCCGAAAAACCGTCGCGTAACGAGGTTGCGGAAGCGAAGGCGCGCTTGACCCAGAACGTCGTGCACGTCTCGAATGCAGTGAAAATTTTCAACTCCACTGACGAGAACAAGTTCAAACTCGATCGGATCCTGTACGGTAAAGCTGCTCTACTCAAGATGCAGGAGCGCCGATTCGATCGGCCTTTCATGTGCATGCCGATCGAAGTGAGCACACTGTGGCACCCTCCTACACTGGGCACACTCCCCAATACCGCCATGGTTCTCTCGCGCAAAGCGCCACCACCACGCGCATTGCCAGCCGTAGAGAGCGATCCTCAGATATGCATGTTCGGGATGACCAACTACCGCGATCACACCGTTCCGTTCGGCATACGTCGCTTCGACCGGCGTCGCCACCTGTATGCACTCGGTAAGTCTGGCAACGGGAAATCATGCCTCTTACAACTTCTCATCCGCAACGACATCCAGAACGGATTCGGATGTGCAGTGCTCGACCCGCACGGCGATCTGGTCGACGATCTCTTGAAAGTCATCCCGCGCAACCGGGTCAAAGACGTCGTCATCTTCGATCCGAGCGACGTCAATCATCCGCCGAGCTTCAACCCGATGATCCCGATCAGGCCGGAACTCAAGATGCGGGTCACCCTCAGCTTCCTTGAAACATTCAAACGCGCCGTCGGCGACGCGTGGTCCGAGAAGATGGATCACGTGTTGCGCTACGCCATAGTGGCCCTGTTGAACGTACCTGGAACCAGTATCGTGTCCCTGCGACGGCTCTTGTCTGACGACGATTTCCGCGCTCAGGTTCTCAAGAGAACCACCGACGAGGCGGTCAAGCGCTTCTGGGAGGTCGACTTTGTAAACCGTCGTCAAGAGTTCGAGGAGGGGCCAGTCTCGCAACTCCTCAACCATCTCGATGAACTCCTGGCTACGGACATGATCCGTAACATTCTCGGACAGCCCACCAACACCTTCGACTTCCGAGAGTTCATCGATAATCGGAAGATCCTCCTCTTCAAGGTTTCCAAGGGTGTGCTCGGCGCTCAGAATGCCTCGCTGATAGGCTCGCTCATTATTTGGAAGATCTACGAGGCAGCCATGTCTCGCGCTGACACGCCTGTCGAGTCGCGGCAGGACTTCTACTTTTACGTCGACGAGTTCCAGAACTTCGCCACCGATTCGTTCGGAGAGATCTTGAGCGAATCCCGCAAATACAGGCTTTGCCTGACCTTCGCGAATCAGTTCCTCGGGCAGCTCCCCGGGGCCGTAAAGCAAACGGTATTCGGAAACGTATCGAACTTCATCGCATTCCGATTAGGATCGGAGGACGCGGGTATAGTCGCAGACGAATTGAAGCCGCGCTTCGGAGCCGAGGATCTCTTGAACCTGCCCTTGAGGCAGTTCTACATCAAAATGAGCATCGACGGCGAAGTTCAAGAGGCGTTCTCGGGTCGCACGTTGGACCTTAAGACTGCGGCGCAATCCGAGGATACCGCCAAAGCGTGCCTGGCTCATTCACGAGCTAACTACGCTATTCCGCTCGCTCAAGCCGAGGAGCAGTTGGCCTTGGCTGAAATCATGTCTCTGCGGGTTGTCGGCGAACACTGATACCACCCGTCTGATACGAAATTTTCGGGCTAGGCTCGCACCCCTATTCCTAGTGTACAATCGTAGGGAAGCGTCTCTTACACGAGCGAGAGTTCCTATGCATACCGTTGCACTGTTCGGATCCGGAAAGATAGGAGAGTCCATTACCGCGCTCCTCGCGTCGTCGGGGCGCTACAAGGTCAAGATCTGCGATCACGATCTCACGCGAGCCGAGGCCGTCGCAGGAGACTGGGCCTCCACCGAAGCGCATCGCCTCGACCTGAGCGATGCAGCCGCAGTACAAACGATCCTAGCGGGTTGCGACCTGGTCATCAGCGCCCTTCCCTATTTTTGTAACAGTCAAGTCGCTCAGGCCGCCTTCGATGCAGGTATTCACTACGTTGACCTCACCGAGGACGTCGAGTCGGCGCGCTTCATCGGAAAGCTCGCCGCGACGTCGAAGCACTCGTGCTTCATGCCACAATGTGGCTTGGCTCCTGGATTCGTGAGCATTGCAGCCGCTCACCTCATAAAACTCTTCGATTCCCTCGACACAGTAAAGATGCGTGTGGGCGCGTTGCCGATCTACCCGACCAATCGCTTGAAATACAACCTGACCTGGTCCACCGACGGCCTCATCAACGAGTACTGCAACCTGTGCGAAGTGATTCAGGACGGATCGCGCCTCTTCGTCTTAGCTCTCGAGGGCTACGAACATTTTTCCCTGGATGGAGACGAGTACGAAGCGTTCAATACCTCGGGAGGACTCGGCACTTTGTGCGAAACACTCGAGGGGCGCGTACGAGAGCTCAACTATAAGTCGATCCGCTATCCGGGACACCGCGAATTGGTAGCGTTTCTCCTCAACGATCTTCGTTTTCGCGACGACCGCGACGCCCTCAAGCAGATCCTCGAACGCAGCATCACGACGACCGCGCAGGACAAGTGCATGATCCTAGTGGAGGTAACCGGCATGCTCGGTCGACGCTTCTACCAGAAGACGTACGCCAGCACCGTGTACAATCAAGCGATAGCCGGAAAACACTTCGGGGCCATTCAGGTGACCACAGCAGCCGGGGCGTGCGCCGCCATCGATCTTCTTTTGCAGGGGAATCTAGGGAAACGCAAAGGCCTCGTCAAAGCCGAGGATATCTCCCTCCCAGAGCTCTTGAATAACGAGTTCGGCAAGTACTTCTCCGACGACAAAGCTTTGCGAGGAATATCCTAAGCTCGGTGCGCCGCGGATTCGCGCTGATTGACGGACGGCGGGGACGCCGTCCCTCCTGAATACCCACGTGACACGTAGGAGGGACGGCGTCCCCGCCGTCCGATAATCTGCACGAGATCCCGGCAATGCAAGGGTCCGATTGGTAGAAATGTTATGGATGGGGTCGGACCTACCCGCGCAACACCTTCTCGAACCGCTCCAAAGCTACATCGAGCTCCTCTCGCGTAATCACCAGTGGGGGCGCGATACGGATCGTCTGTTGACGGGTGTCTTTGCAGAGAACCCCCTCATACTTGAGTTTCTTACAAAAATCCTTCGCTGTACCCGCACCAGGATCGATGTCGATCCCGACCATCAACCCTCGTCCGCGAATCTCGCGCACGAACGGCGATGGGATTGCACGCAACCGTTCCAACGCGTAGACCCCGAGCTCTGCCGCTCGCTCATGCGGGCGCTCCTCGTTGATCAACGCAACTACTTCACACACGATCGCACACGCAAACGGATTACCTCCGAACGTGCTACCGTGAGTGCCTGGAGTAAAGACCTGCATCACGTCATCGTTGGCGATAATCGCCGAGACCGGAACGATTCCTCCACCCAGCGACTTTGCGAGTATATACACATCAGGAATGACATCCTCATGTTCACACGCAAACACCTTTCCTGTGCGACACAGGCCGGTCTGAATCTCGTCTGCTATCATGAGCACGTTGTTTGCAGTGCACACCTCTCGGATACGCCGTAAGAACCCAGCGGGCGGAATGATCACGCCCCCCTCTCCCAGAATCGGCTCGACGATCACCGCCGCCGTGTGAGGAGTGACGGCCGCCTCGGCTGCATCAGCATCTCCATACGGCACCACACGGAAACCCTTGGCAAAGGGCCCGAACCCTCGGCGACTATCCGCAGATGAACTGAAGCTTACAATGGTAGTCGTCCGGCCGTGAAAGTTATCGGAGAAAACTATGATCTCCGCCTCGTCCTCCGGTATCCCTTTAATGTCGTACCCCCACTTGCGGGCCGCTTTGATCGAAGTTTCCACCGCTTCTGCGCCCGAGTTCATGAAGAGCACCTTGTCCTTGCGGCACAGAGTAGCAAGGGCGCGACCAGCGAGCGCTGCTGTGTCCGAAAAAAATGCGCGAGACGTAAGAGTAAGTGTATCGAGCTGTTTGTGAGCGGCTTTGAGGATCCGGGGATTTGCGTGTCCGAAGTTGAGTGCGCTGTAGGCGCTCAAGAGATCCATGTACCGATGCCCATCGACATCGGTAACCCACACCCCTTGGCCGGAGTGAACAACCACCTCGAGCGGCGCATAGTTGTGCGCACAGTACTGCTCGGTCAATGCGATGAAGTCTTTGGCAGACATAGGTAGACCCGAAAAAACCGTATATTTGTAGTATAGCTCGAATTGCGGGAACTCTCTAGGGACGCTAGGCGAAACCTTTCACTCTTCCACGTGAACGTGCTCGTGCACCTGAACGTAAACGTGCCCGAAGCAAAAACGTCAAGATTTTCGGGCATGTGCACGTTTACGAGCACGAGCACGTTTACGTGCTAAGTTCGAAAGTGAGACCATAGGAAAGCTTCGCCTCTCGTCCCTCGGGAAACTCCCACCGGAAGAGAGCCCACAGGGGCACACCGGACGGCGGGGACGCCGTCCCTCCTGGATGATCCCGTGACGCCAATCGACCGGACGGCGGGGACGCCGTCCCTCCTACGTGTGACGTGGGTATTCAGGAGGGACGGCGTCCCCGCCGTCCGATAATCTGCACGACATCGCGGCGATGCAAGGGTCCGATTGGGAGGGTGACCGTGTCGGTCGCCGCTCATTGGCGGACCCTCAAAACTTCGCAAATCGCGGAAATCTCGGAAACGGGATCACATCGCGAATGTTCTGCATGCCGGTCAGATACATCAAGAGCCGTTCGAACCCGAGACCAAAGCCCGAGTGCGGCACCGTTCCGAACTTACGCAGATCGAGGTACCACCAATAAGGGGCCTCATCCAAACCCATGGCCCGAATCTTTTCGAGCAACACATCGTGGCGCTCCTCACGCTGAGAGCCTCCGATGATCTCTCCCAGGCGCGGCACGAGCACATCCATAGCACGAACGGTTTTGCCGTCTTCGTTCAGACGCATGTAGAACGCTTTGATGTCCTTGGGATAGTTGACCACGGTAACCGGCCCCTTCACGTACTCATCTGTGAGGAAGCGCTCGTGCTCGGATTGCAGATCGATACCCCAGGAGACAGGGAATTCGAAACTCTTTCCACTCTTCTCGAGGATAGCGATAGCATCGGTATAATCTAAGGTGGTGAAACGCGCATCTACTACCTTTCGCAGATTATCGAGGTGCCCAGGCTGTACCCACTCCTGCGAAGCGAGGAACTCGAGCTCGGGAGCACACGACGAGAGCACCCTCCGAATCACGTCCTGCACGAACTCCTGCGCCAACTCCATGTTGTCAGCTAACTCGTAGAAAGCCATCTCGGGCTCGATCATCCAGAATTCTGCGAGATGTCGCGTGGTGTTGGAATTTTCAGCTCGAAAGGTTGGCCCGAAGGTGTAGATCTTCGAAAGCCCAGTAGCACACACCTCTCCTTCTAACTGTCCCGATACCGTCAAGGTCGCCGGCTCCCCGAAGAAATCCTGCGAATAGTCGACTTTCCCGTCCACGCGCGGTGGCGCGTCGACGTCAAGGGTGGTTACATGAAACTGCTCCCCGGCTCCTTCACAATCCGAGGTGCTGATGATCGGGCTCGTGATGTAGTAGAACCCTCGCTCCTGAAAGAAGGAATGCACCGCGAACGAAGCGGCGGATCGCACGCGCAGCACCGCTCCCATCGTATTCGTGCGCGGACGCAAGTGGAGCATCTCTCTGAGAAACTCCAAGGAGTGCGCCTTCTTCTGGAGCGGATACGTTTCAGCGTCAGCCTCACCGACCAGACTGAATTCCTTCACCTGAAATTCGTACTTCTGCCCCTTGGCCGGCGATGTCACCAACTCACCCGCCACCCGTATCGAAGCGCCGGTAGAAACCTTCGCGGCGCTTTCTACGTATCCAGGCAAGGTGGGCTCGACCACGAGCTGAAGATTCCCAACCGCGGTCCCATCCGAGAGTTCGATGAAAGAGACCCTCTTCGACTGCCGATGGGTCCTCACCCACCCTCCGAGCTCGTACGTTCCGAGCGCGATCTTGTCTTCGAGGATGTCGCGAATGGCTATGAATCTACTCATGATGGCACTCCGAATGACGGGTTTGGTCGATACTCTACCCCGCTCGGCGGCTATCGTACATCATAGGGGGCTTTGCAAGTAAGGTGCGGAAGGCTGTTTGGTGGGCTTGATTCTGACGCAGAGAGCGGTTAACCTCCCCCCCTCGCACAGTGGCGTATCGGGGTGTAGCTCAGCCCGGCTAGAGCACTAGTTTTGGGAACTAGGGGTCGGAGGTTCAAATCCTCTCACCCCGACCACTTGCCTTCGGTTTGTCGACCGCCAATTATGGCACCCCGACAGACCTTTTCAATCCCAACCACAACCAACGCAGGCCGCAGGTTTCGGCGCACGGCGACCGACACGGTCGCCCCCATGCAAGGCAGGCCGTTGTTGCCGGGGTCGAATGGTCACGGACGGCGGGGACGCCGTCCCTCCTGTGTGCGATCGACCTTTAGGAGGGACGGCGTCCCCGCCGTCCGTCGATCCGCCAAGAATCCCGGCGATATCCCCGCATTTACACCGTTTTACCCGACGCTCCCATGCGCTATTCTCCTTAGGCACTCCATACAACGCCGGGGGAATACGATGTCCTTACACAAACGCCGGGCAATCATCCGACTGACAAGCTTCATCGCTGTGATATTTCTCGCAGCGGGGGCGACCTATCAGTTCCTGATCGCCCCGAGCTCCCCTCTACCGCGCGAGATCATCGATCAACAGCTCGCCAACACTGACCTGGTCGGCGATGCCCTCGAGGAGCGCCGTGCAAGCCTCGCCATCGAGCACTTCGTCAAGGACCGCAACCGCCCCCCATCTTCGCTCGATGCTCTCGTTCCAGATTATCTCGCGAAGGTTCCTCGCTCGGCTGAATCGGGAGAGCCATTTCCATTCGTCATTCAGGGTGCAAGCGCCCTGATAGGTAACGCCGCCCAGGCCGCACTGAAAGCCGGTGCGGATTCTGCTCGTCAGACACCCTCTGCTGTGGCCTCGGAGGGTGAATCGTTCAAGTACGACGCCGCCAACCGAAGAGATCCTTTCGCTCCTTACGACGCAGCTCCCTCACAAACCAACGAGGATAGCGACCTTCCCCCGCTCGAGCGGTATTCGCTCTCAGAGCTCAAGCTCACTGCTATCATTGCTGCCGGTGATCTCTCATCGGCAACCGTGGAGGATGCAAAAGGTCGCGGGTTCATCGTGCGCAAAGGGAGCAAGATAGGGCGCAATCGAGGGGAAGTTACAGAGATCCTCTCGGATCGTATGACCGTAGTCGAGACCGTGACAGACAGTGCAGGCCGCTCGAAGACAACCTCAGTAGTCTTCAAATTACGAACCAAGGAACAGGAAGAGCTTTTGCAACGGAGCCGTCGTCCGTAAGCCCCCTACCGTTGAACTCCAACTCCCCCATTGTGTACCACATTGGCTAACCGTTCGAGCGAGCGGTACGACACCGCCTCTGCCACGATCTCCTCGTTGATCTCCTCCACACCCTGCAGATCGGCGATCGTGCGCGATACCCTTAAGACCCGCACATACCCTCGCGCACTCATGCCGAGACGCCGTATAGCCTCACTGAGCAGCGTGCGAGCGGAATGAGAGATCTGCGACTCAGTCCTGATCCACACCTCGGGCACCTCACTGTTGAGCACACCTTGGCGCTGAATCTGAATCTCGCGAGCAACCTTCACTGCATCCGCTGCACCCTGCGCCTTGTTCGTACTCGGTCGTGGGGCCGCCCAAACCAGATCCTCGACCGCCACCGCCTCCAGTTCGACGTGTAGATCGATACGGTCCAAGATCGGTTGCGAGAGTCGCGAAAGATACTCACGCACCGCATAGTGTGGGCACCGACACACCCCCTGTTTCGAACCGAATCGTCCGCACGGGCAGGGATTCATCGCTGCAATCAACTGAAAACGGGCCGGAAAGTTTACAGACGCCTTGGCGCGCGCTACCTGCACACAGCCGGTCTCTAAGGGCGCCCGGAGCGCTTCGATCGTACTCCGTCTGAACTCTGGGAACTCGTCGAGAAAGAGCACTCCACGGTGAGCCAGGCTCACCTCCCCGGGCCGCGGACCTGCGCCGCCCCCTATCAGCCCTGCATCGCTCACCACGTGGTGCGGCGACCGAAACGGCCTGGCACCGGAAAGTATCCCCGTGACAGAGAGGCCAGCAACGCTGTGAATCTGGAGCACCTCGAGAAGCTCAGCCTGCGAGAGCTCCGGGAGCAGCCCCGCGAGCCGCTCTGCCAACATACTCTTTCCGCATCCCGGCGGGCCGATCATGAGCATGTTGTGCCCACCCGCTGCCGCGATCGTAAGTGCTCGCTTGGCGGCCTCCTGCCCCATCACATCATCGAGCGACACAGTCGTTTGACGCACCTGCGCGTGCGGACGCTCCCTAATCTCAGGACGGTGCTGGCCGTTCAATATACGGATCGCCTCCGACAGCGATGCGACTCCGATAACCTTCACACCGGAGATAACCGCCGCATCGGCGCTACTCTCCTCGGGCACCATCACGAATTCAAAGCCGCTCTGCGCGGCGCTCACTGCGTGCGCGACCACACCAGGACCTCCCTTCACCTCACCCGTAAGGGAGAGCTCTCCACAGATCGCCATGCGCTGTAAAGCAGCACTCGATACACCCCCCATTGCGCACACGATCGCCAGGGCTATCGGGAGATCGAAAGCCGCACTCTCCTTGCGGACTTCAGCGGGAGCAAGATTAACGAGGATCACCTCAGGCGGATCAAAGCCTGCATGCCTGAGCGCCGCAAGGATGCGGTCACGCGACTCGCGCACGGCAGCGCCACCAAGGCCTAGGATGGTAAAGCGCTCCGTACCGTTACGGAGCGTAACCTCGACCTCAACCGGTACAGCATCGAGGCCGACGATACAGCTGGAGTGTGCAGAAGCGAACATGTTGGGATATTCGGCACAATGCGCGGAAAGTTGCCCGATGAAGGACTCCTGCTTCATCCACGCCTTCCCGGCCCCGCCTCCCTGGCTGGACGCACATGCCTTTGAGCCGCTTGATAGGACAAAGCCGCAGAGCCATCCGCGACTCGACTGACCTCTGCGAGATCGGCGAAGCCAGCCATACACTGAGGAGATTACTCATCATCAAAATTGAGACGCAACTCACGAGACGCACTCGTAACGGGGAGAGGTTTTACCTCACTGCTCTGGTGGCGTGGTGGTGCAATGGATGGTTAGTCCGTCCAGTGACCTGCTGTCCTCACAATACAAGTCGCCTGTGACGGGGGGATTCCGGTAACAACTACATCCATCCTGATTTACATCGTCACAACAACTTGTCGAGCTGGACTCCGGTTCGCAAGCCCCTGCATCCTTGCACTCACCATCACACCAGATTGTACTTCCTGGGCAACACTGATTAGTGTCGGTAACACTCAAGGCATTACAACACTCACTAGCTCCGTCGACGGTCTCTGTACATGTCTGTCCTAGCATGCAGCATTTATCACCGCAGACGGGTCCTATGTAGCCATTCAGATCCGGCATACAACAGACCGGTGGATTGGTGTTTGGATCTTTACATTGCTCTGCCATGCCACAACAACCAATGCCACACTCCGGCCCTATACATTCGCAGATGCCCGATGCACTACAGATCTGATTTGCTTGACAGCACGCAAAGGCCGTTCCTAAAAGGTCTGGGCACATTTGCTGGCCTTGCGGACACGATTCGCACTTGCCGTTTATACATTGCTCACCTTGACCGGTATTACAGCATTCGACTCCGAAAGCACTCGGACAAGCCTCTTGCTCCTGCAAACAACACGTCGAACCACTGATGGTTCCTTGCGCGCACTTTTCACCAGCGCCGCAGCAGTATGGTTCGCTTCCAGGCAGCTTGTCTGCACAAGGCTCAGTATCGATCCCACAACAAACGTCCTTGCCCGCAAAGTTCAAGCACTGCTCTAGAGCTCTGTTACAGCACTTCGTCCCGCAAGGCCCGCCGGTTTCGACCGGGTTGCCGTTTGCATCATTGCCCCCCATCTTAGGACAACATTTATTCGGTTCAGCCTCACTGTTGCACTCATCGCTTGTGCAGCACAACTCCTCGGGGGGTGCTTTGCCGTCCCTTGGATCAGGATCAGCTCCGCACAGAGACTTACCTTCTTCGCACGCGGAGCAATCACCGAGAACATAATTCGGCGTATCTTTGGGACAACAAGCGCCCCTGGAGACACCGTCTCTGTCCTTTCCGTCTGCACATGTGTCGCCAACCCCGCAACAAATAAGGTCCCTCGGTGTTCTCCCTACATTGCACGGCGTTTTGTTGTCTTCACAGCAGATAGTTGTGTCTCCATCACCGTCTGGCGTACCACTGACATGACAAACTGGAGCATCTTCCCCACAGCACTTGAGTGATGCGCCAGACCCGCATGAGCCGCCGGGGGGGGTCCCTGGAGGACACGCCTGACAGGCTCCTACTCCAAACGCCCCCCCAGTGGGATTCCAGTAAGGCGCAAACGGTGGACAACAATGTCCGTCGGAGCATACATCCCCAGGGTCTGTACACCCGCACCTATCACCGGTCTTGCAGCCACCGAACGCAGTCGTAGTCGTGCAATTCAAGTGCTCTGGGTAGCCTGGTGGATTCACATTGTAGCAGCACGCGGTCGGACCCGCACAGCTGTCACAGCCACCACCAGGGGGGTCGAAGCAAGGGATGCAGGCGGGAGAACCGTTTATGTTAACACAACACTGATTTGGGCCCGTACAGTTTGCACATGAATCGGGATTACCGTCCGTGTCTGTGTCGGTGCCCGTGGTGGTGTCAGTACCTGTGTCAGTACCAGTGGTGGTGTCAGTACCCGTGTCAGTACCTGTGTCAGTACCAGTGGTGGTGTCAGTACCCGTGTCAGTACCCGTGGTGGTGTCAGTAGCTGTGTCCGTACCAGTGGTGGTGTCAGTACCTGTGTCAGTACCAGTGGTGGTGTCAGTAGCTGTGTCCGTACCAGTGGTGGTGTCAGTACCTGTGTCAGTACCAGTGGTGGTGTCAGTACCCGTGTCCGTACCAGTGGTGGTGTCAGTACCCGTGTCCGTACCAGTGGTGGTGTCAGTACCCGTGTCCGT
>JBILEW010000012.1:0-63104 GCA_044351885.1 Bdellovibrionota bacterium | reverse complement strand
AAGAGGATCCACCTCGTAGATTCTCTTTATGCAGGCGGCCCAACTACTCTGACGAAACTCGACTCGACTGACTTCGGCGAGCTCACCGAAGTCACGACGATAGTCGCTCTCTTGTTCCTCGGCTGGAGGAGCGATTTTAGCGCGTTCACCCCGTCGCCTACACGAGTACCGACCGTAGTATCGTGTAATGCTCTCATAGGTCTTCGGAATATGACACGAGAGTTGAGCAAGGAACTCCAGTGCGTCAAACTCATGAGCAGCACCGTCTTTAGTGGTATAGGTAACGATGTCGTCTTGTATTGAGAGCTTCTCAAGCGAGAGAGGGGAGCGCTCGATGTAGCGCGCAACGAACTGCGCGCTCTCTTTGTCGTGGAAGGGGTCCCCTAGCCATACGCCAAAGCCCGTATATTCCTGAGAGAGGATCTGCGCTACGTCATCGTCAGAGATAAGCTCTTGCTTGTGGAGTTGAGCGAGTACTCGTTCAGCGAAGGCGTCTTGGGAGAGTCAGAGGAGGATTCGGACGTGGAATGTTACGTGGAGACTTCTCAAGCAAAACAAGGATCGATTTGCTGGACCTTCAAATAATTTGATTGAGTCGAATATTTTCTTGTATTTTATGCGACGCTGCTGTATTTATTATAACATATGGAATTTACACGATTACTACACCTGCCTACCCTTCTTGCTGAGAAGTCGTTCTTTCTCTTTGGGGCGCGCTCAACCGGAAAGAGCACGCTCATCCGTAATCAGTTGGGGAATCACTGTACCCTTGTAGATCTGCTTGAGGCTGATACGTTGCTACGACTTTCCCAAGACCCTAGCTACCTTGAGAGGATAATTTCAGCGCAAGGCAAGAGGCTGATCGTAATTGATGAGGTACAGAAGCTTCCACTGCTTCTCGATGAAGTCCATCGACTGATTGAAAAGAGAATAGGAACATTCCTGCTGACCGGAAGCTCTGCGCGCCGGCTTAAGCGCGAGAACGCTAATATGTTAGGAGGGCGCGCTTGGGAGGCTCGCCTTTTCCCGTTGGTCTCTCAAGAGTTGGGTGATTTCGATATCGATCGCTTTTTGCAGATCGGTGGCCTCCCCCACGTTCAAACGAGCGCCAAGCCCACAGAAGAGTTACGCGCCTACGCGTCGCTCTACTTACGTGAGGAGATTATGGCGGAAGGGATTGTTCGTGATTTGCCCCGATTTAGCAGACTGTTGAAGGTTGCTGCCCTCTGTAATGCTAAGCAAGTTAATTTTACCAAGCTTGCCTCGGACGTTGGCTGCGCGCCCTCAACGGCGATTGAGCATTTCCGCATCCTTGAGGACACTCTCATCGGTTTTTTTATACAACCGTGGCGGACCGATAAAAGGCGAAAGGAGGTTGCGAAGGCGAAGTTTTATATTTTTGATACCGGCGTGGCAAATACTCTCGCAGGAACTCAAGCGCTTGATCGCAACTCAGATTTATACGGCAGAGCACTAGAGCAGTTTGTGGCGATGGAATTACGCGCTTACATCCAATACAAACGCCTTGATAGTGAGTTGTGTTTCTGGGCTACACACGATGGGACAGAGGTTGATTTTGTGATCCCCGATCAGCTTGCAATTGAGGTTAAGGCAACCAGTCGAGTGAATGAGCGGGATCTTCGAGGGCTACGGGCTTTGGAGAGAGATAGAGCTATAGAGAAGTTAATGCTTGTGAGTCTTGATCCCATCGCTGCAAATCACGGACAAATCAGAGCTATCTCTATTCACCAGTTTTTAAAAGAGCTTTGGAACGGAGATCTGTTCTCTCTCTAGGGCTCGTGTATCTTCGACACAAGTAGATTCCTTATAAATTGTAATGTTAGATGTGTTCCCGTCATGAGACTCGACGAGTTAAAGCCAATACTGTTCGGAGCCATGCTGTGGTATCCTCAAGTATATTCGGCTCGAGTCGTGCAAATGTGAAACAATCTCGGAGGATACATGCACAGCGACCTCTTCCTGGGGATCGATCAAGGATCGAGTAACACCAAGGCTGTGCTCATCGATGGGGCGGGGGAAACGCTGTACAGTGTTCATGCACCTGCACCTGCTCGCAGTGAGAGCGAGCGATGTGTCGAGCAGGATCCAGAGGAACTGCTCTCCTCTGTCGTGGAGGTTTTTCTCAAAGCGAAGGAGTGGGCGCACATCGAAGGGCGTGTCATCAAAGCTGCGGGTTTGGCCGTTCAGCGATCGGGGGTTCTCGCCTGGCGTGCAGAGGATGGTGTGCCTGTGCACCCGATGATCACGTGGGCCGATACACGGACACACACTATCATCCAGAACTTTGGCAGAGGCGTAGAAAAGATCTCTCAGATGACAGGGATTCCTACGATCCCCAATTTTGCCGCAGGCAAGATCCATCTCTTACAGCGGCAGTTTCTTGAGCCCTCGATCCTTGTCGGCACTCTCGATTCTTTTCTTATATATCGGCTCAGCAAGCGAGCAACGTTCATTACCGAGGACACTATGGCAGCTCGATCGATGCTGTATGCGCTCGAGGATAAGAGCTGGAGCGACATCTTGTGCCGACACTTTCAGGTCGACAAGCGGAGGCTCGCACCGATCAAGACGTCGCTCGGGGAGCACGCGGAGTTCGAGGATATCCCGATCATGGCCGTTATAGGTGACCAGCAAGCTGCCCTCATTGGCCGTTCCCGAGGGACAAAGCGGCCGCTCCTCAATCTCGGTACGATCGCTTCGCTTACTGTCGATACGGGCGCCGAGATCGTGCAGAAGACCGGCTTGATGACGAGTGTTCTCTTGTCGCGGATGATGCCGAGTGGGTACGCACGCGAAACACAGTACCTCATAGAGACGACATCGCCGGTAACCGGAAGTGTTCTGCTGGAGCCTCTGCGGAGAGGCTGGTATTCGGATACCGAGGCACTTAATGCTGCCTGTTACCAGGCAGCGACGGCACATCCTCAAGGCCTTGCGACCGCCTACTTCCTCAACCAACAGCCGTTCCTGCCCAAGTGGCCTTCAGGGGTACCGAACACCTTAGTCGTAAAAGGCGGTGCGACCGATGCGGATCGTGCTCGAGCAGTAGTGGAAAACGTAGGCAACCTGATCGTTCGGATGCTTGAGGAGTTTGCGGACAAGGGGCTTCTCGGGGATGCTTTCCCGGCCGAGCTCGATGTCGCAGGAGGAGGCTCAGAGCTCGACTACTTGATTCAATACCTAGCAGATGTTTCAGGACACATATTTCACCGCTTGAAGGGTAGAGACGCCAGCGCTCGCGGAGCAGCGCTGTGCGCATGGATGGCCACAGCGGGTCGATTCCATGCACACGAACTCAACAACGAAGAGCCAGAAAGGACTTATCGGTGTCTGAGCCCTGAGAGAAGGCAGCGTTACATGCTGTGGCAACGGATGGAGCAGGATATCCTTAACGATTCCTTACCTGTCCATGCAGTTGTAGAACGCTACTGAGTGCCGCTCGCCTACGTTATTACCTGACCCGTCGCCAAGCTTTCACTGTGGAGAAGACGCCCGGTATGATCGGTGCCCACGCCTGCGTTTGTGTCGGATCTTCGGGCTTTAGTAACGGTAACTCGATCGGCTCTGCATTTAGATTGCCGTTGAAGTATTCGTCACATGCCTGTCGAATACCAGGCTCGCAGTTGGCATGATGATTGAGAATAAATGCGCGATTACGCTCGTCGAGCGGAGGCAGATAATCATGGAATAGCACCACTCCTCCGACCTTCAAGAGGGGAAAGTACCTTTCGATGTCCTTCTTCACACCCTCATACGAGTGATCCCCATCGATGAAGATGGCATCGGCGAGGCCCCCAGAACTCGCAAGCTCCTGCGCTAGGATAGGAGCTGCGGCATCGGAGAACATCTTCAGATGCGACACGCAATCCTTGAGTTCGCGCAACACTTCGTAGAATTGCGCCTGCCCTTGCGGCTCTACAGAATACATCTTCAAGGGCATCCCGAACCACTGCAGCGCGAGATAGCTCTGTAAGAGGGAGGCGCCAGCAAACGATCCAACTTCGATGAAGTTGAGGCGGCCCTGACCTGTCGTGGGCTGCACCTGCGTTCTCAAAGTCCAGTAGAGTTGAAACCGTTCGTTCTCCGACATTTGACTTTCGAGGCACATGCGTAAAACGTCCTCACGCTGGAAGTCCTTCACCAAATTTCCGGGGATCTGCGGGTTAATTGCAAAACGCTCTGGTTTGTCGAACCAAACTCCCGTCCCATCAATCTGTGTCATGATAGGCGTAACATTACGAGCCGAAAAAAACTCCTGGACGGCCTTCCGGCAACCATCCCAATGGCCGTAATCGTCTATTTGCAGAACCCCGCCGTCATACACTCGATCATAAAAATTCTCGAGAATGACCTTGGTCGACGAGTACCAGTCCCCATCGAGGTGCAGTAACGCAATCATTCCAACCCAATTTTTAGTCGGAAGAAGGGTATCTTCGAAATACCCCTGCACCGGCTTTATCAGGTGTGCCACTCCGAGTTTTCCGGCCACCTCCATCAAACTCGCTTGAGGTGCCGCACACGTACCTGTCCCCCACCCAGTTGCATCAGCAGGCACTCCATTGTGTGTGTCTTCAGCTGATGCAGGTGGCATGCCCGAGAAGGAATCGAAACACCACATGATGCGTGGCACTCGGCTGTAGTGGCGAATCACGTAGGCCAGAAGGGCCGAGGATCCCCCTGCAGATACCCCGCATTCGACAAAGTTTCCTGGGATGTTTTCCTGGCACAGCCTTTTCGCCTGAGTGAACAAGCTGTATAGCCGTTCCCGACTCAGCATGGTGTAGGGACGGATGATCTCCAGGAGTTGATTGAACTCTTGATCGCCAGTTGTATCCAGACGTGGGTTGGATGTTCCCATTTCAAGGTCTAAGTCTTGAAGGAGCTTCCGCGCATCAGCGTTGTCTGGAAAGAGGCGAAGCTCTTCCTTGGCAGCCTCGTGAGCCTCGCCGATTCGCTCCATCTGGATGAAGCAGGCGGCCCTTATGAGATCCAAATTGCGTAAAGGAACCCTCGTGCCCTTCGCGCGACTGCTCGCTTCGAAAGCCTCTTTCACTGCTCCGGCCTGAAACAGCCTGATAGCCTCGTCGAGTAGTCCCTGGGCCTGGCTGGCCTGCTCCGTTGACTGGATGGTAGATGGCATCTTAAGCAGCCTCCAAAAAAGAGTTCTCCGTAAGCGTTAAGAAGCAACTTCTCGCTCCTTGGATTCGACCTTTACAAATACCTGTCGACTGTAACATCAAGGACACCGAAAGCACGGCTAACGTGTTGTTTATACTGTTAAAGGATGGGCACCTTACTGACTAATTACAAATGACAGTCGCATGGGAGTCACGCTGAGGCGGAAAGCCCAACTTTGCAGGAGGGTATCCGGAGAAAGCGAGGAAACGGCAGGGGGCGAATGTGAGAGGAGTGATGGGTAGTTGCGCAGTAAAAGCAGTGACCTACCCGGATTGACGCGCTAGCTTTACGAGCGTCACGGCGCTAGTCGAGCGACGATCTCTTGATGTGAGACTGCGAGCATGTCGTTGTGCCCTGCACTATCAATCCTAATGAGCTCGAATCGAATACCCGGAGCAAGATGCTTTGCGATTCGCTCGGCATGCGAAAACGGGATCGTAGTGTCTTTGGCGCCGTGAAAGATACTGATCTGTGTTTCATTCGCCTGCGCGAGATATTCCGCTGTAGGAAAACGATACTTGAAAAAGGGAACGAGTAGCCCATAGAGCGGCATCTCAGCGACGAGGTCCCTAATGCTGAAATACGGCGATACCAGTACGAGCCTTCCTGCCTTGTACCGCTGCGCCAAGTACGAAGCAGGTCCGGTGCCAACGGATATGCCGAGGATCCCAACTCGGCTTGGAGTAGTGCCTTTTTTGCTCAACAAAGCATCCATGACCGCCTCTCCATCCAAATAGATGCCTTGTTCGGTGGGCCAGCCATCACTGCCGCCAGATCCGCGGTAATCGAAGGAGAACGACGATATGCCGTTCTTGGCCAGAAGGGCTTGAAGGTTGGCCATATTCGGCAGACTGTCAGCGTTGCCGTGCAGCACGAGGGCGATGCTACGCTCTTCTCCTTCAGCGGCCATCTCCCAGACGCGTATGCGCACGTTATCACTGGTGATAACAAAGCTCTCCGCTACGTTCGCAGGAGGCGTGCCCGGGTTGGCTCCGACAAGCGGTGGTATCAAAGAGGGGAATACCTGGAGATCTTGAGTGAGAACCATGAAGAGGGCTACACACAGAGTGCCGATAGCTCCACGCTTGAGGAAGGGTAAGATGCGTGTCGCACGGTGACGAAAGCTTGCCATTTAAAGGTACCTATCCCAGTGGAATTCGCCTGCCATCGGAAAGTAACGACAGGTCTGGTCAAAATTCGCGAGCTCGAAAGTCGTGAAGTAGTTGAGCAGCATGCGGGCGCCGAAGCGAGCAGGCCCAGAGGGTCTCATCTCCTTAGGAAGCAGAACACCAACGCAGAGAACTCCCTCGTAGTACGAGCACACCGCAACGTGGCCCGCTCGTTCGAGATTGCGCAGCAAAGTGGCACCGGTCTCCGCTAGGAGAGAGCTCTCGCTTGATGCCAGTGCAAAAACAGAGAATGGCGAGAGGGGGCTCTCCAACGAGACGATAGTATCGGATATCTTTCCGGCGTCCCGAAGCGTGGTTGCTAAGGTGCGGGGAATCAGTCCTTTCGGTAGATCGCTCGGAAAACAGTGTGCGTGATCGTGCTGAGGCTGAGACATGCCACTCTCGGGATGGTTTCGGATCGCCACGAAATCGAAGAGGTCCGCGATGCGGAACATAGTCTCTAGGTAATCAGCAGAGGGCGTACCCCATGCCATCCCAGATTCCTGGATTCTAGTCGAGGACAGACCGGAAAAGGGAAGCGGAGGGCTTTTGGGAAGATCGTGAGAAAAGGGCATCAGTAGCAGATTTCCAGGTTCCCATGGGAAGCGATTCGCCATGAGTGAGAAGTCTCCATGCTCCATGAGGGTAACACTATTGGCGTGCTCACCGACCTGTTTGTCGTCTTCGGCCTTCGCAACGCACTCGCATAGAGCGCACGTTTCAGGGACTAGCCACCTCTGTGGCCCATAGTCATCGCTATTGGCCTCGATCTTGTAGAGCTGGTTGTACATCGATACCAGACTGGGCCGCTCTTCGAAGGAGACCCGGTGTCCCTCGTAGGATCGTCCAGCAACGTTGAGCGACACCTTAGTCGTTGCCAAAGAGTCGAGGAAAGAGAGAGGGGTCTTGAAGGCTTCGACTGATCTTCCCCAGGCCGTGAGGAATTCCCTCCAGCGATTCGGATCAAGATTGAACTTTCGCGCCCACGATTCGATATACAAGGCCTCGAAGGGGTCAGGAGAAGCCCCCTTCGGATGAGAACGGAGCTGGGGCAGGCCTTGAATAGCAGCTATCCGGAGGTCATCACGGCTAAGGCCAGATGGAGAAAGAGTCGCTTCGTCGATCCCTAGCGGAACGGTGCGGCGACTACCTGTAATGTTTGTCAGTTCTCCCATGATGAAACAGAGCCAGATTCCGAATCTTTCAAGCGGCCAATAGAGTTTCTTGTAAGGGTAGAAAACAGCTCCCTCGCAGTCAAAATCCTTATTCCAGGCCGTACTGACATAGCCACAAAACGACTCTTACATCGCTTAGGGGCGATTATCCAGCCAGGGATCCGCAGGAGGCCCGGATATCTGCACCCCCCGAATAACGCCGCACCACCGGTTGCTTGAGGTGGCGAGAGAGGGCATCTCTAAAAACCTTAAGCTCCTCGGGGGTGGGTGGAAAATACGTCCCTGAATGATCTGTGACGTCAATTAAGTCCAATCGAACCGGCGTGTCGCCAACCAGGTCCGCAAGCATCCTGGCATCGTTTTCGCTGACGTTTTCCCCGCGCACACACACATACGCTAAGTTTACCCGCTGTTTCCGCGCAAGGGCGTGTCGGCGAGCCGCTTCCAACACGCGATGCACGGGGGTTCGTGCAGCGACTGGTACCAGCTTTGCCCTCTTCTCATCCGAGGCCGCGCCGATACTGATCGAGAGGCGGAAGGGGAGATTGAGGTCAGTAAAGCTTTCTATTTCCTGAACCATTCCTACAGTACTGATAGTGATCGCTTTCCCCGAGATGGCGTGCTCGACAGGAAAGTGAAGCCACCGAGCGGCCTTTATGACGTTGCTGAAATTAAGAAATGGCTCACCCATGCCCATGAAAACGGCGCCGGTTACGCGCCGACCCTGCGATCGCACGAGGTTTCGTGCCTGAACGAATTGATCAAGGATCTCCCATGAGCGAAGGTTTCGTCTTTGCTTCATTCGAGCGGTCGCACAAAAGACGCATCCCATGACACACCCTACTTGAGAAGAGAGGCACACGGTCACGGAGCCGGGCTTCTCAAGTGGTATGAGTACGGTCTCCAATGCGAGACCATCAGCAGTACGGAAAAGCAGCTTTTGAAACCCGTCCGTCGGAGATGTGTGATGCTGCTCGAGGCTAAGTGACGGTAGCTCGCCCACGAGGTGAGCCAAGCGCTTGGGTATGTGGCTACTCGAGTTGATTGAGTGAGACTGGTACGTGCCGCGTCCTACAACAGCACCGGCCCAACGACGAATGCAGTCCTCTGAGAACGAATGGGCTCGGGCCAATGAAAAGAACTCCTGGGGGGCGAGCTCACGTGGATCAATCGCCTCATCGTGAGTACGTGCACAGGACCCAACAGAATCGAGAACAGAGGTCATCGAGCAATTCCAACAGCAGCCTAGAGAGCCAGCAAAGGCCTCGATGGTATCCGTTTCCGAACCCCTCATCAAATCGAGCTCCACCAGTCCAGTATTTCACATGGTTATATCGGTTACCCGAGCTGCCCGACGTCGCGCATAACGGCTTTCTTCGGATAGTCTTTTGTACAACTATGAACACCATGAGCAAGCTGACACCAACTGACAGGAAAATTGTAGCGTTGTATGGGGATAGCTCCCGTGAGGGATCCCTTCACGTCCTCGACTTCGACAAGCGAGCTCGTGTAGGGCGCGGGCTTAAAACGGCCGGGCTATGTCTCGCGGTGACAGCGCTGTGTGTTTGTATCCCAGGAGCTCATTTCGTACTTGTTCCTCTGGGCCTCCTCTTGACCCCATTCATTGTGTATAGGAGTGCGACGACCACGACTAAGATCGTGGACTCCTCCGTATCATGCCCCCATTGCGAGGGAGCGGTGGCCATTCTTACCTCTCGAGAGCGGTATCCCATCTACGAAAACTGTCTGTCCTGCAAGCGCGAGATTAAGATCGTTCGCGGAGAGTGATCCGTTCGCTCCCTCTGGAAGCGAGGCGAAACTGACCTGTGGTCTAACTTTTGAGCTTATCACGTGAATGTGCTCGTGCTCGTAAACGTGCACGTGCCCGAACATCATGATGTTTTTGTTTCGGGTACGTTTACGTTCAGGTGCACGAGCACGTTCACGTAGAGCAGTGGCGGGTTAGCCTCTCTTCCCTCTGACTAGAATCATGAGATAGCGCCCACTCTAGAAGCTATTCTGCCTCCTCTCGGGCAGGGCAGAGGTCGGCTGTAGAGCGCCTGGTTGGTAGCAATAAGTCTGCCTCGTCAATGAAGAGTTGGCATGTGCCTGTAACGCAACAATAAGGAGAAAATATGGCTTTAAGTGATCTACCTATTAGACGAATTCGTGGAATTGGTGAGGAATCGGCTCCTGTGCCACGTGTGTTTCAACGTCTTTTGGACTCCATGATGCAGGATTTCATGGAGCCCTCACTCTTGGCGCCGATCTCGACCTCGATGTACACATTCATTCCGCAGATCGATGTCGAAGAGGACGAGCAGCAACTGAAGGTGTATGCCGAACTACCAGGTATGACCGAGAAGGATGTAGAGATCGTTCTCGAGCCCAACATGCTGGTGGTGAGGGGAGAGAAGCGGGAGGAGGAAACGCGAGAAACGCGCCGAGGTCGTGGTCGAATCGAAGAGCGCCGCTATGGCAGCTTTGAGCGACGGATCCCTCTTTCCTCCGAGATTCAGGAGGACAAGATCGAGGCCAAGTTTGATCGTGGACTGCTCATGATCACCTTACCGAAGACCGAGCAAGCGCGAGCTCAAGCGAAGCGCATTCAGATCCAGGGTACTTCGGAAAGTCCACAGCAACCCCAACAGCGACAGCAGGGACGTGGGGCTGAGTCCTCTAAGTCTGCGTAGTAAATCCTTTCTTGTTTGGAGGGAGGCAACAGTTATCCTTTCGGAGTGTTGCCTCCCCGACCAGCAGACTCCCCCCGATGAGTGTGAGGTACAAAGATCCTTCTTCTCCAGATCTCGAAGAGCGCATCAGTAATCGCCAACACTACTGGTCCGAGTACTACTCCGGAAGGACCGAAGAGAACGACTCCACCCAAAAGGAAGAAGAACACAATTAAGGTGTGGAATCGCATCCTCTTCCCCACGAGGAACGGATAGATGATGTTGTCGGACAGACCGATAACGAGTGAGCCCCACACAGACAGAACGAGCGCATCTATCCATCGACCGCCCAAAGCTAAGGTCATGGCCACGGGAATCCACACCAAGAAGGCTCCGAGGTACGGTACCATCGCCAAAAGTCCCATGATAACGCCCCAAACAACGGGCGCAGGCAGTCCCAAGACCCAAAAGATCAGACCTCCCAAAAGACCTTGCAGTGTCGAAACAAAAACAGTGCCGTAAAGCGTCGCGTAGATCGTGTCCGTGACACGGCGAAAAATCTCTTCGGTTTCCGTGCGCGACAGAGGAATTAGTCCCCTCACGTCCGTGAGCAGCGGAGCTGTATCGCGAAACAAAAAGAAGCAGGTGAACAGCACCAGGAGGAATCCGGCAAGGCTCCATAGTGAAGCTGCAAGGATACGACCGGCCCATTGCGTGACGGAGTCCAGTGTGCCCTGCAGGGCCTGCCGAAGATGAAAGTGAGTATCCATCCACGAGAGAAGGTTGCGTAGCTGAGGATTCTCGTCGAGAAGGCGCTCCCACTGGCCTTGCTGGAGATTGCTTGCGACGGTCTGAATGCCCTCGCCCAAGGCAAGTACGACTTCGTGTACGACCCATGTAGTGCTCCCGAGGATCAGAGAGCCTAAAATAAGCACTGCGACGAGTGCCGGAAGGGCGTTTCGTGCGAAGAGATTCTGTAATTTGAGATACACTGGGTAGGTGATGACGACCAACGCGATAGCCCACGAGAGTACAGGAATGAATGGCCGAAGGATCCCGTAACAAAGATATATCGCTATGCTCGTGACCGTCGCCAGTATGAGCAGTTGAATGATCGCCTTGAGGTCCGTTGGTCTAGTGGCGTCTATCTTTTCGTTCATCGTGTAAGTAGCCCCGGCGCGAGAATACTAACTGACAAACGCGAGTATGGCGTTCGATTAGAACAGGTATCGGGAAGTCGGTGATTATCGAAACCGAGGTAAGAAAGGCAGAAGTGCTCGGTTTGGGAGGTAAGACATAAAAAAACCCGACCATCAATCGATGATCGGGTCCGAGGCACGGAGCCGTTACTGTATTGTAACTGTTACGCTACTAGGGACGATAACTTGTGAGGATTGGAACCAACCAATTCCTCACTTGAGCTCAGCGTCTCTTGAAGGTGAGAGTATCGTATCGGCGAAAGAAACTCCTATGACCCGAATTAGGAAGGAGGCTAAAACTCTGCGGCCGGTCTTTTCGTCAATGAAGAGGCTGGGCCGCTTCGTACACTCGCTGTGGCGGTGTTCTGAGATCCCATACTAACCCCATCCACGAGAGAACCTTGAGCACGTAATGCGAGATATCGATCTCCCACCAGTAAAATCCTTGCCGCTCAGAGCCAGGATAGTAGTGGTGGTTGTTGTGCCAACCTTCTCCCAGCGTAATGAGCGCAAGGAGCCAGTGATTCTTACTGGAATCTGTTGATGGAAAGCGGCGCTTGCCGATCAGATGCGTGAAGGAGTTAATGCAGAAAGTGCCATGATATGTGAGCACCGTGCTGATAAAGAATCCCCAGGTCAACATCTGTAGCCCCGAGGTTCCGAGCTCGGGATGCGCTGTTTGCAGCCATGCTCCGAGGAAATAGGTGAACACTCCGAGGAGAGCGGGCGGAATCATGTAGTATTTATCCAACCAGCGTAGCTCAGGAAATTTCGTCAGATCCTTAACCAGTTCAGGACGCGAATCAATGAACTGGGAGCTCAAGACCCATCCTACGTGCGCGTAGTAAATTCCGTGCATTATTGGCGAGTGGATATCCTCTTCAGTGTCAGAGTGCTTGTGGTGATGTCTGTGGTGCGAAGCCCACCAGATCGGACCCTTCTGTGCAGCACTAGCCCCGAGGAAGCCCAAGACAAATTGGAAAGGGCGGCTTGTCTGGTACGAGCGGTGCGAGAAATAACGGTGATAACCTCCGGTTATGGCGAACATACGCACGAAATACAGTGCGAGGCACACAGCGAGCGCTACCCAACTAAAGCCCACCCACAGAGCCGCAAGGCAAGCAACGTGAACTGACCAGAACACACCTTGCTTGAGAATGTTGCTGAATTGGAAATCGTCCTTAGCTACTGCGTCACCGTGATACATGTCTGAATCCTTCCACTCTTAAGTCCGCTGATCGTTACACGATCTCGGTCTCTGAACAAGAGGATGCGCCCCTGAGAATTATGGGCAGAAGAGTACCACATAGGACACCTGATCACCCATGATGACGATCGAGGCTTTCAAACAACATCACGCACAAGTGAGGATGAAAGATTCAAAAGGCAGGAATTTCGGAGAGTTGCCGATCTAGGAGAGATGTATCGTATTCGAATCGTGGGCTCATGAATCGATGATATCGGTCAGCCTCTCCACTCGAGCTTCCCAGCGCACCAGGCGCGCGAGCTCGCTGTCCCTACATACCACTCGGAAATGTCTCTGGAGGTTCCTCGGCCAGGGGCTCGGGCCCGACGGCGATCGGTGTGACCGCATGCGTTGTATCGATGTGTATCACGGCGTCGAACTGCTCGCTCAGTCGGGCGTTGAAGTAGTGGCTGTGCCGCTCGGCGTGAGGATGATACACAACTCCGATCGCTCGCTCGAGCCGGGGTCGCGCCAGCATGACCGACAGAGGGGTATGTTCCCGAAGCGGCAAAACGAACTGCTCGGCTCCGACTCGATGGAAAAGATCCTCGTAACTTCCGTTGAGCGCCTCTCTGACCACTTCAACTTCTCCCTCAGCTCCCCACTCGGGTGCGGCGAACACTTCGCCCTGGTGAGTAGTGAAGCCCACGAGACAGCAAGCGCTCCCGAACTTTTGTCTCGCCAACTGTCCGACGTTGAGCTGTCCTCGGAGGGTAAATTCGGTCGCCCGCGAGTCGCCGATGTGCGAGTTGTGTTCCCACACCACAGCTCGCGGGGACTGGCCCAAGCGTCCTTGATGTCGCAACAACGCTTCGAGCGTCTCGAACATATGGGTGTCACGAAAATTCCATGTGATATGCGGCTGCTTGAACATCGCATGGTAGTACGCCGCGGCATTCACGACGATCAATGCATTCTGCTCGGCACTGAACTGTGCATCTTCAGCCAACAATCCGTCCGACCGAAGGTATTCCCATCTTTGTGCTCGTAGCTCCTCGAGCTGCTCCACAGCTCGTTTCTCACAATCCGGAGCCAATCCAAGACTGGCTGCAAACCCGAAACCCTGAGCATCACTGGCGTAATGCTTGAAGCACGCGTACCTTTCCCGAGCCTTTCGGGCCGCTCTTGAATCGACTATCTCTAGATACCCGAGCACCGATTCGAGGGAACTGAAGAGGCTATAGAGATCCAAACCATAGATCCCGACACGCCGATTCTCTGCTCGCGCATCGTTGTAGTCTCTGAGCCATTCGGCAAAGGAAAGAACAGTCGTGTTCGCCCACATCCATCTAGGAAAGCGTGTGAAAAGCTCGAAGGAAGCGGTAGCGGAAATCTCGCCTTCACGACCTCTCACAAAACGATTGATCGCGTAAGCTTCGGGCCAGTCCGCCTCGATTCCTATGAGGTTGAAACCGTGCTCTTCGATGAGTCTCTTCGTCAGCGCGGCGCGTACACTATAGAACTCCTCGGTGCCGTGAGTTGCCTCACCGAACATCACGACACGAGCGTCTCGTACCAGAGGTTGCAAATACTGGTAGATAGTATCCACTGAGTGCGGTGTTTCGCCGATGGAGCGTTTGATGAGGTCGATATCGGCCCAGATCGTCATGAACTTTCCCCACGAATATTGAAAGTACAACCTTAGCCTGCAGCTCATGGAGGAGCCGTGATGCGCATCAAGCACGTAGTTTCACGGCAGACGCAGCATTATCTGACCGATTGCTTCGAGGCGAAGCCCCTCTTCCCCGAGTCTGAATATGAGCAAGGCGCCTCCCTGATAGGCTCCCTGGCAGTCTAATCAACCTTGCCAAGCCCTGGTGTGCTTGGAGTATACTATCGAGGAAAACACAAATGAATTGGCAGGTTCGCACTCATGAGGATCGGTAACCTTGATTCGTCGAAGCAAGTATTGATAATAGCCGAGATAGGCAACAATCACGAAGGAGACTTCGGCTTAGCGAAGGAACTTGTCGGATTAGCAGCAGAGTCGAAAGTCGATATCGTCAAGTTCCAGACGTTTGTTCCCTCCGAATACGTCCGTAGATCTGACGTCGATCGTTTTGCCAGACTATCGAAGTTCGCCCTCACTATCGAGCAATTTCATGAGCTTCATGTTTTAGCTAATAAGCTAGGGCTAGTGTTTCTTTCGACCCCCTTTGATTTGAGCAGCGCCACAGCGTTGAATAATTTTGTTCCTGCCTTCAAAATCGGCTCGGGCGAGAATACGTTCTATCCGCTACTCGAACGGGTCTCCTCATTCGGAAAGCCAATAATCATGTCTTGTGGCGTTACAGAAACCGCTGATATCAGATATGCTCAGGCTCTCATCGAACGCATATGGGCATCTCAAGATCGCTCTGCAGACTTCGCAGTCCTCCACTGTGTCAGCAGCTATCCAACCCCGCCTGCTCAGGCCAATTTACTCGCGATCAGCAAGCTGAAAGGTCTGCTAGGCTGCGAGGTCGGATATTCTGACCATACACTCGGCATCGACGCCTCGGTCTTGGCAGTGGCTGTCGGCGCGACGATCATCGAAAAACATTTTACCATTTCACATGACTACTCTGATTTTAGGGATCATGCTCTTTCCGCGACCCCAGCCGAAATGAAGGAGCTCGTTACCCGTGTTAGAGAAGCATCTGTGATGCTCGGAGACGGAGTCAAGAGTGTTGGGGAAATCGAAAAGCCCATGACGATTGCAATGAGAAGATCTATCGTTGCAAAGAACGATCTCCCAGTAGGTCATGTCATTTCCTTCGATGACTTGAGTTGGGTCCGCCCGGCAGGCGGACTCCCTCCGGGTTCTGAGTCTCGTGTGCTTGGTAGATCCCTAAAGTCCTTCATTAAAGCTGGGGAGCCGATCTCACTCGAGGCTTTGAGCTGATTGAAAAAAATTGTAGTTCTTACAACAGAAACTCCACATCATCTTTTCTACCTACAAGAAATGATGAAGTTCCACGCGATTGCTGGCGTCGTGGTAGAACGTACATCGCTAGCGCCGAAATTCGAAACAAAGCATCCGTTCGAATCGGAGCGAGATGAGTATGAGTGGTCTACTTTCTTCGACGGAAAGCGACTCGAATCGAAAGAAATCGTAAGCTCTTCTGTGTACGTGGATGACGTAAATTCTCCCGAAGCCTCGAAGCAGATCCTCGAGTGGGCTCCCGACATTACCCTTGTCTTCGGAACGAGGCGCATACAAAGCTCAGTAATAGACTCGATCCCGGGTTCTATCCTCAATCTACATGGGGGAGATCCGGCGCTCTACCGGGGGTTGGACAGCCACCTGTGGGCGATCTATCACAAGGATTTCGGCAATCTGGTTACAACTCTCCACACGCTCACGTATGACCTCGATGCCGGCGACATTGTCGGAAAGCTGCAACTGCCCCTCGTTCGGAATATGCGCCTGGCCCATCTGCGAGCAATTAATACGCGAGCCTGTATAGATCTTTGCAAAGATGCAATACATTCGGCGTATCAACCTTCTGGGATTCCCCGCTATAAACAACCTTCAGTAGGTCGATATTACTCGTTCATGCCGAGTTGTCTGAAAGAGCTCTGCGTTGGGTACTTCGAAAAACACACGAGGGCTTTATGAAGTTGAATAAGTATCCACTGTCAGATGATGGGCTTACCATCTTCTTGTTTCACGGAGTCGTAAACGAGCTGAATTACCAGATTCGGAATTATAATCGAAAACACATTGAGGGATCATACTTTGCTGCATTGATTGAAGACTGGAAAAAAGAGGGAGTGCCTCTATCAATGGACGAAGTGGTAGAGCTGAAGACAAGCGGAAAAGATTACCCGAAAAAGTCCTTCGCAATAACATTTGATGACGGCTTCGCCAACAACTTGCTGGTAGCTGCTCCAATTTTAGCTAGTTTCGACGTGCCAGCGATATTTTATTGCACTACTGGCTTCATCGAAAGCAACAGCATGTCTTGGATAGATCGAATCGAATATCTCTTCGAGGAGAGCGAGCTTCCGAAGCTTCGCCTACCCTGGTCCGGTGTCGAATACTCTCTCGATACGAGGGATTCGAAAATTTCCGCCTTGCAGGACATTCGTGCTCACGTGAAGAACAACTCCCAGGTCGATCCTGAGGCCGTCGTCTCCAGCGTCTTTTCGGCTGTCGATAAGCCAATTGTTTTCGCAAGTGAGGACCCGTTGGACAAAAAACTTTCCTGGGAGCAGGTGCGAGCCTTGGACGGGCATCCCCTTTTTCAAGTTGCGGGGCACAGTCATACTCACGCCGTTTTATCTTTTTTAGACGACTCCAGATTGAAGCAAGAAATCGCCACTAGCATCGAACTCCTCCGCTCCAAAGCTGGTATTGAAAGTATCCATTACGCCTACCCTGAGGGCCTTGCTCACTGCTTCGACGCACGAGTGATCCAGGAGCTCAAGAGCTGTGGCGTTCGCTGTTCTCCGTCTGCGATTCCGGGAATTAACACCTGCAAGACCGATCTCTTCGAACTGAGACGGATTATGGTAACTTGAGTTCGAGGCCTACCTCTATAGCGACCGGATCGGCAGTTTGGGCAAAGAAATTTCGAGTGCTATATACTTTCCCGATTAGACCAGACCTTCAAGAAAATGCTGGCTAGGTCATCGAGATCGCTCTCGGTCATGAATGGACTCACATACTCGTGAAGAATCACTTCACTCTGGTGCATTCGTTCGGCGACTGGGCAGATACCAGGAGCATAACTCACCTGGCTTTCGCTGCCATTCAATCTCCACGGATATCCGTCTCTGCCTATCGATATACGTTGCTGAAATACAGGGAGGTTGTACAGTGGTTTCACATATCCAGCTGAAATACACGCGCCCTCATCTTCTTTGAGCTCTATCGAGGGGAGTTCTGCTGCGACGGCTTTTACGAATGAATCGCGCGATACTCCCGCTTTCGCTTCATCGAACTTCAGCACGTGCACGTAGTAGCTATGAACGCACTCCTCAGCAGTCTTGGGCATCATAAGGGCGGGAATCTCTCTCAGTCTCTCGTTCAACGACGCAATCCGTGCCCTACGCTCGACTAACAAACTCTCCAGCTTCAATAATTGACAACGCGCGATTGCAGCCTCGAGCTCCGTCATGCGAAAATTGAAACCAACCATATTGGCGATATCACGCCGCCCCATCGGGCCTACTACCGCTTCGGCATGATTGCGAATTAATTGCATCCGCTCCGCAAGTTGGTCATCGTCAGTGACGATTATTCCACCCTCACCGCAATGGATGTGCTTATGGTAGTTGAGTGAAAACACACCGATGTCGCCGAGCGTTCCTGCATACCTACCTTTGTAACGCGCTCCCGGCGCCTGAGAGGCATCTTCAATAATAGAAATGCCATGCTCCTTCGCAATAGCTGCAATCTCACCTGCTGCAAACGGATGCCCAAAGATGTCAACGGCTAGAATCGCTTTCGTTCTCGGAGTGATTGCCTTTCTAACTGCATCGGGAGACAAGCAAAAGTAATCTGGATCGATATCTGCAAATACGGGGACGGCTCCGTAAATGAGTCCACACGTCGCCGAGGCACACATCGTATAGGGGGAAACGATGATTTCATCTCCCGGAGATATGTCTAGTGCACCAACAGCACAATTGAGTCCAGAGGTTGCCGAATTGACCGCTATCGCGTGCTTAACGCCGAAATACGTCGCCCATTCCTTTTCTAGAGTACGTACTTCTTGACCGCCGTAAAACTTATCGCTGTACGATCCGTAAAAGCCCGAAAGAATTCCTGAGTTGAGGACACGCTGAACCGCCGCGTGCTCCTCTGCTCCAATCACCTTGTTGCCGGGAAATGGCTTAGTGCGAATTTGTGACCCGCCATGAATTGCTAATTTCATCCTTTCCTCACCTGATCGATTACGGAGTTGCCAATAGTTAGTACGTCGAGTGCGTGAGACAGTCCAGTTGTCGACGCCGGATTCGCGGCCATCAACGCAGATACGTGCGAGTAGACGTTGAGTTGGTATGCTTTCATGTCGGGCTGAACTCTGTAGGGCTCTTCAACCAATGATTTCACGTCTGGAAAGGATTGGTCGAGCTCTATTCGGTGCCACCAAATTCTCTCTCCGAAATTTGCATATCGCAACCGTCCCGTCTCGGTCAGCATGTCGATCTCGCCAACGCTATAGCATCTCTCGTCACTAGCTAGAAAATGAATGTCGAACTGTTCGTAATGCAAAATGAAGTCGACATCCCAATCATCCACGCACTGTCCACAAACCCGCGAGCGAAGGACGTCTACCCCCAGAGGATGACCGAACCAATCGAGGCACACACTGAGGTAGTGTGAACCATTATTGAGCAATCCCTTCGAATAGTGAACGACAACATTGAAAATATGACCCATTCTACCCTTTGCTATATCTGACGACAGGGCAAGGACGGCGGGGTCTGCTCGTCGAATATAGTTTACGTACGCGCCGATTTTGCGTTGGCGGATCAAATCAACGATCTCTCTGCCTTCCTCTAAGGTCAAAGCCAAGGGTTTCTCTAGTACGAGAAATCGGGGCTCGAGCTGCAAAGCCTCACGGATCGCGTTCATCCGATCCTTGCTGGGGGTAGCCACTACACAGATGTCTACTGTTTGGGACTTTTCCAGAGCCTCCTGGCAACTCTGGTACGCTTGTAGCCCGGTAAAAGAGGAGAAATCCTTGCGGCGATCCACGTGCTTGTCCACACCGGCAATCAACGTAAACGAAGGGTGTCGAAGAAGCGCTTTGGTATGAGAAAAAACCTCGTCCGAGGCTGAGGCCAAGTCATATCCGAGCCCAATCCTGCCCAATCCAACTACGATGGTGGAATATATGGTTTTCTCAGACATGGTCTGCAAGTTCAGTTATGCTTCGAATTTTAACAATTTCACGGTGAGGCAAGTGGCAACTATACAGGTCGGAGGGAACCAGACTTATGGCTTTTTTACCCGCCATCGCTGCCCATACTAATCCCATGCTCTCTACCGCGATTACGACATCTGCATTTATTATAGCGTCTAAAAAGTCACTCTCTGTCGAAAATGTGAGCGCTCCCGACTTTATCCTACAAACAAGGCTCTTATACTTATCCTTGTCTTCAATCGGGTGCGTCCGAATGGCAAGCTCGAGATCCCTCTCTGATGCAAATGTGACGAGGGATTCGGCGATATCAAACTCCGTAAACCCAAATGCGTCTCTCTTACCATGCTTATACTCCGCATCCTGACTCACCGGTTCGCTGAGAAACAGTAATCGAAGGGGCGCTCGTTCGTCGCGTGTGGTAAAATTGATAGACTTTTCTTCTATACGCCTTTTAACCTCTTCGATGTGCGGGTTGGGGGTGATTCGCAGCCGATCCTCGGGAAAGCCGTCCCGCAAGGCAATCTCGTAACCATACTCATCTGACACCCAGACCTCATCCGGGAGCATTTCCTTCCAGTTGTTTTCCGACCCAAAACGAAGACGGTAGTTCACCCAATGATCGATGAAAGAGATGCAATATACGCCAGCTTGCCGGCATCTCGCGATCGCCGATCGCTCTAAGTCTGAAATATAGCTTGTCGAGGTGAGAACAGTATCTTGTCGGGGATCGAGGTCGGCGATTGCATCGAGGGTAACCTGTCGAACCTCTCCCATTTTTCGTCTGAAGATATCTTTCGCTGGTCCATCCAAACAGCACATTAAATTGGATGGCTGCGCAGCAGCTATGGAGGATACGATTTCAGCGCCTCCTGCTTCACATGCAACTACCAACTGAAAACTACGCTCGTTATCAATCAATCGTCTTTTCCTTCACCATCGCATTGATTTTAAGTAGGTCCTCTCGCTCCCGGAGGAAAGACAAAATCTCATACGAATCAACATCTACCTCTCGTCCCCTGAAATGTGACAGAACCGCCTTGAGAAACAGGTAATCCGCCTCTTCATCGAGAGTGAGTCGCAGATCCGGCCAATACAGCGTCGGTGGGGGAGCAAGATGAAGTTGCTTGAAAAGCTCGGGACATCGGCGCATATACCAGCTGACATGCTCGCGGTCCTCTGGCGTTAATCCCTCTTTATGAGACTGATAAAGCGCACTACGGGAAAATACCTGTACGTCGAGTCCTATCGGATAACCTGGGATGTGCCCGTTAGATAAATAATCAACCGTATTGTTTCGATACGTCAGGATGCACTGATCGATCAGCTCAGGGTCGACCAAGGGGCAGTCTCCGGTCAGTTCGACGATCGTTTCTGCATCGTATTTGTCAGCTGCAAACAGCACTCGCGCCAGGACATCTTCTTCAGAACCGCGGTAAAATCCGATCTCCAGTTCTCTCGCAAGAGTCTCTAGTGCGTCGTCTTGACTGTTGAGTGTGGTGGCAATGACAATTTCGTCCACGTATCGAGCGCGCTTGACGCGTTCCACGAGGATCTGAAGCAGCGGCTTGCCACCGACCGGAAGAAGAACCTTCCCAGGAAGGCGAGAGGATGTCATGCGGCATTCGATAGTACAAACTGTCTTCAAGCTGCCAACCTCAGATTAACTACCACATAACGAGCGACACCTCGATGTCGCACCTCCATTTAGGAGGAGACTAACTGCTGCGAAGGGATAACTATGTATCTTTCTACGCGAGATCTATCTGCCGGAAAAGGTTGAGTCATCGCCCGCTGAAAATACTGCTGAGCGGACTCGAGCAATCCTCGTTTGAGCTGTCCCAGACCCACCCAAAAATGCAGCAATCCATCCACGTCCGGCTCCTTGTCGCACATGAATTTGAATTCAGCATGCAGCTCATTCGGTAGACCCGAAATTATCATCTCAATTTGCCCGATTGCCGGGTCCATTGAGGAGTCCCTGGAGCTGGCCCTCTCGAGTAGTCCGGCCACTTGTACGAGGTATGGCCTCTCGGATCTGATCTCGGCAATATACTCGGCAACGTATGAGAACGGCTTGGGGAAGGTCGGCCAGTCGACTCCTGGACGCTTTCTTCCGGATGTAAGAGTTGCGCATCTCTGGTGACTATCAAGAAGTGGCATGGCGATCTCTCGCCACACTCTCCATGAACCGGGCCAGCCGGGTTCGACATCATGGAACGCTACGAATCCTCCGTCTCGTAGATGGGGATAGATCAACTCAAAGTCTCGTTTGACGTCCTTGTATTCGTGAGAGCCGTCAATAAAAGCGAAATCAATTTTTACCTGAGGATCCCAATGCTCCAAGATCTGGTGGGAGTATCCTCGGAGAATCGTAATCTGATGCTCCATTTGATTGCGGCGCATGTTTCCACGAAAAATGCTCTCGTGGTCGTCACTTCTGCCCATCAATCCGTCATTCCCAGAGAAGGTGTCGATACAAGAGATCCTCACGCCTCTGCCGAGAGCTCCATACCCCATGGCAGCGGTCGAGCGACCGATCCAACAGCCGATTTCGAGAATGTTTCCCCCTTCCGGAACCGACTTGGCCTTGTTGAAAAGAAACTCCTCCTGGTCTTTGAGCATATAGCCGGGAACTTGCTCGACAGCGACACGAATATCCGAATAGCTGATGGACTTCGGAGCTGGTAGAGCAGAATCGAGCAAATCGAACAGTTCCCTTGCTGCCTTGTGATTGGTCGCGGTCTTCAGGAAGCAGCGAACGCTTTCGCGCGCTTCCATCGTTCGGCCAAGTTTTGCTAGAGCAAAACCTCTCAGGTAGCCATAGTCAGCCGGGGCACATCCTTGTCCCTCTACTTCCTCCAACCATTTCAGAGCGCTTGCTGCTTTTGAGTTGTCGAGCTCCTTCAGGGCAAAACGCAAGTTCTCTTCCGGTTGCAAGAGTATAGAAGGGTTACTGAACGAACTTGGCCAGAATGCGGAACGACACGGTGGTCCGCTGAAAATACGACTCCAGAACATCTCCGATAGTTCTTGATGTGAGCGAGGGGCGAGCGCCAGCAGCTCATCTACGAGTTTAGCCAGCTCCGTTGTACGAAACAGACAGGTGGTGAGAAGTTGAAATGGATAGGTGTCTAGTAGAAGTTTAGACCTGTAGTATTCGTATCCCCCCGAGAGAAGCTCAGGAGTCACTTCTACTGGAGCTGCCAGGGTGTCTGCGGGGTTCCGGAACGTGGTAGCGGTAATGACTATGTCGGCCTTCTCTTGCTCCAGAAAATTCATCGCCTCCACAAGGGCTTCCGGTAGCAGGTCGCAATACTCCGTCGCAACAAAGGTGATCGGCGCAGGATACCGCGAAATCGCTGATTTCATGAAGAGCAACAGCTCCTCCGGCCGGTTATGGAACCTGAATTCGGCCTCGGAATAGGTATGTCCGTGTAACTGCTTGAGGCTCTCGTGGAGTGGGCTTCCAAAGGGGTCCCACATGTTGTTGTGTCTAACTCGGAGGATGGAAAGCCGGTTGGCTGCATCAATTTCAGTCATCATCTTCTCTCTAAGTTCCGACTACGAGCGTGGGAGCAACTGTTCCTGTGAAAATAGCTTTTCACGCTGCCTGACTAAGGTTCAATCGCATAAACTGGCCGCGTACATAGACCTGTGCTTCGACCCAGAACAGAAACCTTATTCAATTATGTAAGATGCACGTTGAGACTTTCGGTAGCAGGAGGAATTTGTCCTGTAATATCAGATATATACGAGCGTGGTAAAGCCTCTACTCTTTAGGAAGACTTCGAGCTAATTAGAATCATTAGGAAATTAGATTGATGGGTAGAATCCTTATCTGAGGTTCCCGTCCTCCTAATAACTGAGGAGGTGCCGTTTTGATTCACCTCGAAACCTTATGACTTCAATCGGTATCATCGACTACGGCGTGGGTAACATACGCTCTCTTGCTGGTGCATTAGAGGCGGTGGGGAGCACGCCTGTTGTCACCTCGGATCCCCTCGAAGCATGCCGATTGGACGGCGTTTTGCTACCCGGAGTTGGAGCTTTCGGCGACGGAATGAGTGGCTTGAGACAGCGCGGCATGGTCGAGGCTCTCATGAGCGTGGTCAGAGATCAGCGTAAGCCAATCCTCGGCATCTGTTTGGGCTTTCAGCTTTTTGCGAGCAAGGGTTTCGAGTTCGGAGAGAATGATGGATTAGGTTGGATCAATGGGGAGGTGAAGCAAATTCCCGCAGCTACTTACAACCTGCGACTTCCTCACGTTGGTTGGAATGAAGTTGAGTATCACTCAACGTCACCCCTCTTTGAGGGAATCCCCGACAAGAGTCTCTTCTACTTCGTCCACAGTTTTCATTTGTGCTCCGCTGACAAAAGCGTGGTTATCGCAACTACGCCATACGGTGAAGCAATTACCTCTGCCGTTCAGAAGGACAATGTTTTCGGTGTCCAGTTTCATCCTGAGAAGAGTCAACGGCAAGGTTTGCAGTTGCTCAAGAACTTCGTAGGGATTGTGGGAAAAGACCGATAAAGGGCCGCATGATTCGCAAACGCGTCATTACTTGTTTGACTCTAAATGAAGGCGTTCTTTTTCGAACCAAAGGATTTGTACCCGACTATCGCTATACTCAAAACTTCGTAGACTCTTGGTTAGTAGATGAAATTATTCTTCTGGATATCACTCGAACCGGAAAGTTGTCTCGAAAATCCTTTCTGACCGCAGTCGAAAAGTTTGCTAGCCGGTGCTTCGTGCCGCTTACGGTGGGGGGCGGAGTGCGTCAGCTCTCTGATTGTGAAGAGTTGCTGGCGGCAGGGGCCGATAAAGTAACTGTCAACACAGGTGCTATTGAAGACCCGTCCCTTATTACCAAGATTGCAGAACGTTATGGCAGTCAGTGTGTCGTCCTCTCGATCGATGCGAAGGAAGAAACAGAAGGATCTTATCGGGTTTACAAGTCATTTGGTGCCACTCGGACAGACCTTGAGGCTTCTGACTGGGCCCGAGAGGGTGCTCGAAGAGGTGCTGGTGAGATACTGATAACTTCAATCGACAGAGACGGAACACTCGAGGGATACGACAACCGTTTGAACAAACTAGTGGTAGACTCTGTGCAACTTCCCGTAATTGCATGTGGCGGTGCGGGGAAGTGGGCTCACTTCGCATCGGCATTCCTCGAAGCTAACGTCTCTGCCGTGGCAACCACGTGTGTTTTTCATTTTACAGAGGCAAGCCTCTCGAGCGCCAAGAAGTTCCTACACTCCGGAGGAACTTTGGTTCGAACTAGTTAGAAGAGCTCGTTTGTTCGCTCTGTCCGAGAGTGTGTAGAAGTTACACCTCCTGCTCCCACACGATGCTGAGACGGGGCGACTCTGCCATACAAAGGGCGTCACGAATCGATGGTCTACGATGATTTTCTGATCACCCCATATTCGATAACATCGAAATAGGAGTCGTTCTTGAAGCCTGCTTTGACTCGGCGACCCTCCTCGCTCATACCGAGCGCCAGAGCGAGTTTCCTCATCCCTGTATTGTCTTCGTGAGTTCCACAGTGAATTCTGCGCAGATTCAGTGTTTGAAATGCATAACTCAGTATTAACTCGCCGGCTTCCTTACCAACTCCCTTTCCCCAGAAGTCTTTATCGCCAATGATAATCGCAAACTCAGCTGAGCGAGCAATCCAGTCGATATCCTGAAGAGCCACATTTCCGATATGCTTATCGCTAGCTTTGCAGGCTATCGCGAAAACCACTTGCGAATTCGAAGTTGCTTGCCTGCTAAAGTATTCCTGCATTCTACCCATTGAGTTTGGGAACAACGCATGCCCGTTATATCTACAGACCTCTGCATCATTGAACCATTGGAAGTAAGGCCCCTGGAGGTCAGTCTCCTCTAGACCCCTGAGATATATCATCTGTCCGACGATAAAGGGATTTCGCATAGATTGAGAATACCAGAAGTCCTAGTCTCTTGATACTCCGTTGAAGCCACTACACGACACCAGCCCTAGGCGACACCACCTCTTCGCTGATCAGCCTCACTTCTCTATGCCGAAAGTAACGATGATATGCCCATCCAAGTGAGGCACGTCGTTCTTGGGGTAGCATGGGTCGTGTTGGAAATAGACTTTCCCCACGTTGGACCCAAAGTACTTCAGCATGTCCTTCGCCGTTCGTGCGCGACCTTCTACGACATAAGGAGAACCGGCAGCAGCCTCGGGAGCGTAAGAATCGTTACCAATCGAGACCACGGCGCCTGGCCGTGCAACTCTCGAAACCTCTCGAGCGACGATTTCGGGCGTTTGACTATAACCAAGTACCCAGCCCATGATGATCAGATCGAACGAGTTGTCAGGATACGGCAGTGCATGCATGTCTCCAGGAGTGATCCATGGAGAATATGAGAAAAGGTCAACTGCGTGTATGGAACTCAGCTCCATCCCATACCCCATGGCAACGAGAACTTCGTATTCAGTTCTCGAACCGATTAAGAGTGCTTTTTGCCCTTCCCAAACTCGCCGGCGTGGATACCAGTAGACTTTGTCGATACACATCAATGGTCGGAAAACCAGCTCGCTGCGTTCCAACGATACGATGTCGTTTATCGAATTCCAAACCCCTTGAATGTTGTAGGGAATCGTATCCTTCAACATCCCCGAAGCGACCGACGGATGAACCGCCATCTGCTGCCCCGAGGCGATGAATTTCTCCCACCGAGTCTTCGCAATGTAGTGCCGCATCGCAGGAATGGAGAAAATATCGGTTGCCGATGCAAGCGGAACACTTCCGAGCTGCGCGAAATCAATTCCGTCCAAAGGATTGAGGGGTAATGGGCCGGCTGCGCTAGCAGCCGATATCGATATGGGCGAAGTGCTCGAATTCATACGTGTACATGATCTCGAATGAGTTTCTAGTCGGGCGTCATTGGGCGAATCCGCCCCATCTTATGATGAGCAACTAATCCGGATGGATTCCATTTCGGGAGAGAGCGAATACTGCTCCCGCAGAGAGCTCTGATGCCTGGAAGTCGAGCCGTTTCAGCCATATAGGCAGTTTCGCCCCCGCCGGCGGATCAGGCTATGGCTGAGCTCCTAACGGCCAATGGCCCGTGCTGAGCGACGGTTCAATCGCTGTTCTTACAGGTAGTAGGCGTAAAAATCACCGCTCATAGTGAAGTGATTCCTTGTGCCATCTCTCGAAAAAATCGTAGACCTTTCTCCAGTTGTCACCAGGATGCTCTTCTGTAGACGACCCCTCCTTCTTGGCGACCACACAGAGGATGTCATTTGTTAGATACTCATTAGAGGTAACAATCGTGAGCCCACAACTGGAAAGTAATTTCTTCAGGGTTTGAGCGCTAAACCGGAAGCAGTGCAGATCTGCGGGGGAGTTTCCCAGGTACGTGCCCAATGGCTTCTTGAATGGGACCAGAATCCTGCTGCCAGTGGACACCACGAGGTGGCCTCCCGGTTTTAGCAGATTCACACCTGCCTGAATCATATTTCGAGCTGAAGTGCAGTTTTCGAGTGTCCACATCACTGTCACGATGTCGGCCAAATCGCGCTCGAAATCAGCTGATGCCTGATACGATTCAATGGTGCCACAGAAGTGCCGAATGCCTGATTGTTTCATAAGGTCGCAGTTCGCCTGGGATGGCTCGATTCCGAAGACCGAACAATTGCGCAGTGCTGCGTACTCGAGAAATTTACCTTCACCCGCACCGATATCGAAGAGCACTTTGTCAGAAAGTCCTACCGCTTGGTCGATGAACTCACACACAAAGGTCTGACGTGCCACAACTGCCGGAATCGTCGCCGTGTACCTATGGCCATAGCATTCGTTCGACCATGCATCCGCAATCTCCTGGGCCGAGCGTCGATATTTGACGTATACGAAACCACACTGTTTGCATACGTGAAGTGGCTGTCCGCCGGTATAGAATTCGACGTACGGGAGAGCAACCGCTTCCTTGCTACTACATACATCGCACGAGTATTCGAGTTTGTTAGCCATAACCTACTCCACAAGTCTATTCGGGAGGGTTTCGCAAAACCCACGCTTGTCCCTCTTTCGTCCAAATCTCCTCGTTCCTGTGCATATCTACAATTTCGTAGAACTCCGCTTCGGACATCCCCAAGAACTCTAGATTCTCGCGCAGATGCTCGGATGGAAACTCGGCGTCATAAAGACGAGCGTACTCGAGCCCCTGTTCGCGAGTCATCTGTCCATTCTGAATCATCCGGCAAGCATCGCGAGTCGCACGCCCGAACCCGAATTTGATGTACTGCATATAATAGTAAAGACAGTCTGTCTTGTCGTCCAAGCTGTCGAAATTGGTAAAAGTTCCTTGTGTTCTACCCGAAGATGCCGTCTCGAATTTCATTCGATCTTTGACGTAGAGCCAGTTCTCGTACATGCTCCATTTGAAGAAATGAGCGAAGTAGAACGCCCGAATGTTCTTCGATGTGAGCGCCTCCACATTTGGATAGAGGTACGGATACAACTCGTTCGATGACACGACATCGTCTTCCCAGTTCGAAGGGTCATCTCCGATCTGATGCTCTAAAACCTCACTGAAATCCCGGATACGACTGGATTGTTCATGCAAGACCCGTCCTCCGTATTCACTCTCTCCGTGCTCGGCATAGAACACCAGTGGTATGTCAAGTGCCACCGCGAGCTGCAGGGGAGCTGCATTCACTCCCGCATCCCAATGCACTTTCTGGTTGCCTCTTTCGACGAAAAAACGTCGGGCGAGGTGCTTTGAAACCTTTCGACTCGGCGACATCATGATACTGTCAAAGCCGAGATCGAGCAGGGCCGACCGATTCTTTTGCCCTACCTCGTTGGGAATAAGCGGCGAAAACGTCACTAAAAGGGGGTTAACGCCGAACTCGTTCTTCAGACGAAGAGCTATCGACGTGCTGTCCTTGCCTCCGCTCCAAGGGACTATGCAATCCCATTTTGACGGATTCTTGGAGCGAGCTCCGTCGATAATCTCCTCGAACTCCTTGCGCCTTGAATTCCAATCGATAGCCGCCTTCGTGTCTGCATATCTGCATGCATTGCAGACCCCTTCGGAATCGAAAGTGATTCGTGGGCGACTGTCTGGCATTATGCATCTTTTGCAATAAGTGATCTTCATGGCATCTCGCTCAGGCTATCCAAAGTGTGTAATCGTGCTCCCGAATCTACTTCATGCTGCCAGTCTCGAAGTGCGGGCCGGCGGAGATAGGCATTCGGCATTGCTTCAATACCTTCAACACCTCTAACCTCGCTTCATCATCAATCTCCGGAATTCCGACAGGGAGCTTGAGTGCTGGCATAACCTTCTCCTTCCTGAGATCAAAGAAAAGCTCTGTATTTCATACTCAATTTCGCCCCTCTTCGAAAGCTGTCCACTAGCCTGCCTGTGCCTGCTTGAGAGTTCCCAGAAGCTGACGTCCTCCATCGTGCGCCGGTGCCAAGACGAAGAGTCGCTCCAATGTGCTAGAGGCTTCGACATTTCGATTCATACGCATCTCGGTCAACGCCTTTACATAGAGTAGGTCGGGAATGTCTGGGTATATAGAAATTATCTGCGAGATAATTTTATGGCATTCATTGTTGCTTCCATGCTCGAGATACCGTAACGCTAGCGCAAACATCGAGCTCACGTTATCGACCCTAACACCGGCTTCTTCGACGAGGATCTCAAGCCCACTTGCATCTCCCTTTCTCTCGAAAGGTGTTAGCCGGGCGCCCACGCTCTCGACGACCTGACACCGGTAATTATTGATGATACGTCTCTGGTTAATCCCAATAGGAATCTGGGTGTGCTTGACGCAGCTCTTGAGGATGCTTGCCCATATTTTTTCGGCCGCGCTGTCGGCAGACTGTGCCGAAAGAGCTTCTTCCAACAACTGCGCTACAAGAGTCTTCTTCGCCACGAGGGTGCCGAGAATAAGTACCGGTGAGGAGAGATCGGGGTTGATTGTCGCCGCTTCAGCGTAAGTCGAAGCAGGTTGGCGATTCGTGAATAGAGAGCTTGAGACACCGGTCTCAGGATCCGACATCCAGTAGCCCCAAAATACCCCTTCCGCCCCTGCCTTGAGTACTTCTGTAGACGCGCTCAACCAACTCTCGTCGTAGAGGATGTTCTCGCTCGCTATTGCAACATAATCTCCCGCCGAGCGTCGGACCTCTAACAGGAGTTGTTCTAACCCCTTCTTCCATTGCGAATAGTCAGTGCTCACTACTCTGATATGCTCTAGAGCCTTGCATCTCTGCTTAGCGAGCACCAACGAAGAAAAATCCGTTGGCGCGCTACCCGGGTCACTCAAGGATACAACCGTGCAGCGCTCTTCTGCTGGGCGGGGCTGAGCTGAGCACCGTTGATATACGTCCGCCCTCACATTTTTGATTCGTATGACCTCTTGTTGAAAAAACTCCTCCTCAGCGTCTTGGCGGATTCCTCGGTCGCTGTCTGTCGGACGCGAGTACACGCTGCTCGAATGAATCAGGTAATCGCAAACTCTATCGAGTACCGCGTCATTGCCCGGCTTAAGTTCCTCCAAGGAAGAAATATTGATCTTCGCGCTCCCATCCACCGTAGCCTCGATTGCTTTGAATATGTTGGGATACCGAAATATCACCGCATACGTGAATCTATAGAGTCGTCGAAGATCCTCGGGACCAAAGCACTCAGCTCTCTGTAACAGCTCCTCGGCCGCGCGACAGATCGCCTCCGGGCTCATGTTGCAAAGAGCTAGGGTTGTCGCTCGACTGTTCGGAATCCAATCAAATACAGCAGAAGGAACGCCGCGCGCGATTGCTTCTATGCCCACCGTCGAAATCGGAGCGAAACATGCCGTGGTATGCCAAAGAAGGGCATATGAAGTCAGCTCCTCATGGGGCATTATCACGCGAACATTTGGGGGAGCTCTTCTGGCTTGCTCGTGGGCCTTGGTAAGAAAATCGAAGTCTGGATTGCCGATTCTACCACCACCAATCATCGGGTGATGCCTTACGACGAGATATTCAGGACGCCCTCTGAAAAAATTCATGAGGTGCTCTATCATCTCGAGCTGCAGAGAACGGCCCTGATATTGAGCATGGTAAACCAACTCATATTCGCTAGAGGTGAACACACAAAAGATTCGTGCGTCTGGCGGTATCCGCAATTTGTTTCTTACGTCGGTATACTCAGTCTTGAAATTGTAGAATCCGACGGAATTGTTGACGTCCAATCCCTGTTCACGCCTCTTGTAGTAGTCGCTTACCTCTTCGAGCTGCCCAGATGACAAGGGAATAGCACTCCAGTTGTCAGCTACCTCGAATTGGGGCCGCAGGTCCGAGCACGGAAGGTTGCTGTGAATGAGGAAGGATTTGTCCTTGAAACCCTTTTCATGCGAGAGGACAGGAATGCCTAATTGCTGCGCAAGGTGAAAAACCGGGCCGTGCAGAAACCCGTTACCTGAAAACAAAACAACCTTGTCAGGCTTGACCTTGCCAAGAGCACGTCTCGTCGCATAGTAAGCAGTCAGGGCATATCTCAGATATTTCCGATGAAGCTCCCGTACATGAGGTCGATCAATGACCCGGGGGGTTACCCGAAAATAGCTACAGATGGCGGGCGTTACCCATTTTCCAACTGGAAGATCTTCATAAACCGCGGAAGCGTATTGCTCGGGCGGTAGCTCGTCGAGCCATTTCTTTATCTGCTCGTCTTTGTCGAAGTCGATGAAATCTCTGAGTTGGCTAAGATCCAAGCCAAAAGCTGAAAAGAAATTTCTTCCGCTCATTTGGCAATTTCCGCAATCCACTTGTGGATTCTTCGAATGAGCAAGCACATAACATCCATCGGTGAACAGTCCGTCACATCCGAGTAACGTGACACTCAAGCCTCTCAATCGCAGCGCAGAAGCGAGAACTGCATCGACTTGGTTGTGTACAAACCAGCCACCGTACGGAACGAAAAAGAGCACTGATTGCGCCCTAGCGGCAATGGTATCTTCTTTCAGTTCGAGACTAGTTTCGAGCTTCGCCAGCTGAACTTCTATTGTCGAAAATGTGCGATGCTCGTCACACGTTCTCAAAAATCCCCCGAGAGCATCAGGAAAGTTCGACTCGAATGAAAACGGCCCGAGATTCCGCCACGCTTCCCGGGGAAATACCAAACCGAATCTCTTCTCTGACTTGAGGTGGACTATGCCTATCTTCCGCTTTGAAACAGCCTTTCGAGCCTCTTCGAGTTGAGACATCTCCTCAGTGCGGAGATCAAAACAGATAGAGACGATCTCGACTGCTGCCGCCGAGATTGCCTCGTTGACGGCAGAAGTAAGACCCTTGTCATCAATCGAGCCCTTGATATCGATCGACAGACATTGGCACTCTCCGCCGATACTCGATAATGTGCTGGTTATGGTGGGTTCGTAAGGCATACAATATCAATACAGACAGTACGTATGAAGGTGATCGATTGCTGTAATCACCCCGGATTGGCGGTTTCTAATTACTACATAGGTAACTACTTTGTACTGGGCCGAGACGCACAGTGACACTTGCCCCTCATGCCCTCGTATTTCATCGTACCTGTCGGCAAACAGATCCTGGATTTTGTGAAACTTAAACTGGAATGGTCGGACCTTCTGTATGGGCGTTTGAATTCTCTCGCCACTTTCCGTGTACACGGCGGCCTGATAGGAAAATGGCACCTTGTATGGATTTACTATGGCGATCGATGTTTCAGTGTGCTCGTTTTCGGCGATCCCGGGCCAGAATAAAGTGTTTTCTAGTTGGGTAGCGTGTACGTCTGGGTACAGCTGATCACCCGTAAATGCGATGGCTGGATAAGCCATGTAGGAGCCAGAGGCTCTGTGAAAGTGAGATAGATACAACTCCGCAGGAATCTCCTTCGAATGCCAAAAGTTGGCTATGAACATTCCTTCGTACGTTTTACCCCTGATGCGAGCAAAAGTATCGAAATCGAGTTCGATGTATCCCTTCTCGTTGATGTGCTGCGAACTGACAGAGCCTACTCTGACTCCATCTTGATACAGGTTGAAGGTGATGAAGAAGTCACCTTTAGTTCCCCAAAACCAGTTGCAATTGGACCCGGGAAAATTAATGGCAGCAGTAGAATACTCATCGCTAGCGAGTATCATTCCCGCGAAATTCAGAACTGCCAGGCCCTCTGGCTTGAAGTTTATAGATGGTTTGACGTCCATGAATTCGTCTTTTTGTTGTAGATAAAGAAGTACGCGGTAATAGCGCTGTAGAAATCGCCAGAGCACGTTACGATTCGCAGTACGAATTTTCCCTTCGGAAATTTCTTTAGAGCAGCACTGTACAGATCCTTGGTGGCATCAATCCACGTCGATCCATGCGGAGCCAGCGAAGATTCCCAGCAGACCTCGTCGCCCGTATCGGGATTGTAGGCTGCGAGCTGAAAAGGCAGGGCAGTACCGTGAGGGTTCATCAAAGCCAGGAAGATGCTGCTATCTCCATCGATAAAGCGCTGATCGACGAGAATAGGAATGAATACCCGAAGCCTACCGGTGCTGGCATTTTCATGCGTCGAGGCGGTAGAAGTGCCGTTGCTCCAATAAATGTTGAATCGAGAAGCACCGTAATTGGATCGTTCGAAGGTCAGTAAGAACATCCCGTAGAAGGGCCGAGGAAGGTTCTCGTTTCTGGTATCAAATGAAAAAGTCTCGTTTGTTCGGAGCGTTACTTGTCTCTCTAATACCAACTTACCTTCGTGATCTACCAACGCATAAGAGGCGGAGGTGGTACTGTCGCAGTCTCCGAGCTGCGGCGCTACCGCGTTCGAGGAGCAGACTCGCGATTCGAGAGTTCCGTCAGCTACTATGAAACCTTTCATGGTACGCTGACCCGGCTTGACGCAGCTGCTGCCGATCGTCGGAGTAGTGTTCAGGTTGTTGGGATCGCTAACCTCCTCGTTGAATAGAGAGTTGAGGATCACTTTACAACCACAGCACCCAGTTCCCGCTCGAGTCACGCGCTCTACTTCTTTCAGACTTCCAAGCTCAGAGTAAGCGCGCTTCAGCTGAGCAGTCGTTAGTCTGTAGCAGAAGCAAACGATCGAATTTTCCGTTGTTTCGTATTTTAGTAGGTCGGATTTTGGACCTTCAGTCTCACATTGCTCGTGGTCGTGTGCGCACATATCGACTCTTGATCGACAAAAAGGGAACAAGCATCTCTGGGGAAGCGAGGCACATCCTGTCTGCCTCGAGAAATGAAGTGCTCGGTCGATGCGCGATCCTTACGTTGAATAACCGAAAGCATATCAACTTCGATACGTTTAGGGCCCTTCCACAATGAACGTCGACAAAAGACCAAAGGTTGCATTTCCTAGCAGGGCGGCTCTGTCTTGCTTGCCAGCTGTCGTATATTTAGATACTTAAAGCCCAACGTGAGATTCGGCTTTGGCATACGCTCCAACGCACTGGCCCTGCCGGAATTGAATCAATCCGTTCGTGGGCGTCTAAGTGTTTGATTGCATTGATGAATGCTGGGGCTTGGAGGGACTCTATGCACTCCCGTACCAGCAGGTTCTCAGGCTACTACTAACTGCCCTCTGTCTTTGCTAAACCGCCCCGACAGCCTCTGTGACCGCCCTGCCGATACGGTCCATGTCGTCCACGGTAAGATGAGGTCCAACTGGTAGGGCTATGGAGTTGTAGCTGAGTCGTGCGGCAACGGGAAACTCGTTTCCTTGAAAGCCGTACTTTTCTCGATAGTATTTCAAATACGGGACTGGATGAGGGTAGTACACGCTTGTGCCGATTCCCTTGTCTTTGAGTACGTTGATGAGCTCGTAGCGTTTTGCAGCTAAGTCATCCGACAAAATCATCGAAAGACAGTACCAGCTACATTCGAATCCCTTCCGCTCGGTTTCGAGGAGTGATATGCCAGGTATGCCCTCCAGGTGGCCAGCGAGGCGCGCGTAGTTGGACGCCCGTGCCTTCAAAAATCCATCCATGCGAGTAAGCTGCACAATTCCGAGAGCGGCGTGGATCTCGCTCATTCGATAATTGAATCCGAGCATCGTAACGTCGTACACCCCAGGGATCGCCCGTTCTCCAACAGAGCGATCTACGCCGAATGCCTTCTTACGCTTGATTGCCTCGTAATCTTCGGCTCGCTTCATGGTAACCATACCACCCTCGGCAGTAGTCATGTGTTTTACGGGGTAGAATGAGAAAGCCCCGAAATCTCCCAGTCCGCCGGCATGAACACCGTGCAGTTTGGTTCCCATAGCCAGCGCACAATCTTCTACTGTAGGTATGCCATGTTTCGCCGCAATAGCATTGAGGCGCACCATATCGACCGGCATGCCGAGATAATGTACCACCGATATCGCGCGAGTGCGGGGCGAGATCGCTGCTTCTATTTTGTCGAGGTCGATGTTGCCCGTGGTGGGCTCTGCATCCACGAAGATCGGCTTGGCCCCCGTCAGCTCTACAGCATGTGCAGTGGCATTATGGGTCTGAGCCGGAACAATTACCTCATCTCCGGGCCCTATACCCAGATGGAAATAAATCAGGTGAAGGCCGGCCGTGCAGGAGGACACCGACGTAGCATGAAGCGCTCCAGTGTATTCTCGAAAGCGCTCCTCGAAGAGCGTCGCGCGAGGGCCATGAACGAGCACCGGCTGGGAGAGCACTTCCATCACCGCTTCCTTCTCCTCAGGTCCTATTATGGGAGCTCCAAATTGCAAGATATCCGTCATAAAAATTCCCCCTTCAGCCGCCTCCGCCAGTCTCGGCAAAGCTCTGTGTATCGTCAATCTGAAAAAGCGTCTGGAATCGAGCCTCTATTCTTTTACCCATTGATGCCTGTCGCTTGCGAGAGCTCTATTGGTCCCAGGATTCGCTCGACCACTACCCGGCCAATGGCCAGAGAGCTTGTGGCGGCGGGAGAGGGGGCATTCAGTACGTGGAGCTCATGGGCAGCTTGATGAAACTGGAAGTCCTCCTCGAGGAGTCCATCAGGCCGAACCATCTGCGCGCGCACTCCGGCTCCTCCAGGGTGTAGGTCCGCTTCTCGTACGTCTGGGACCAACTTTTGAAGGGCGCGTACAAATGCTCGCTTCGACAAGGAGCGGTACATCTCAGTACATCCCATCTTCCAGTGCCGGCCGACGAGCCTCCTGAAGCCCGAGAAACCGCATACTCGAACGAGTTCAGCGACGTCGAACTGCCTCCATGAGTACCCCTCACGAGCAAACGCTAGCACGGCATTCGGACCGCACTCCACGCTATCATCGAAGCGTCTGGTAAAATGCACACCCAAGAAAGGAAAGCGAGGATCAGGAACCGGATAGATGAGAGATTTGCAGAGCGAGCGTGCCTCTTCGCGCAGTTCGTAGTACTCACCGCGGAAGGGAATAATGGCACCGGGGGGCTTATAGCCGAACATGGTAGCGAGGCGGTCCGAGAAAAGGCCCCCGCAATTGATCACGTACTCAGCGTGAACGGGTTCGGCAAAAGAGCCTTCGAGCCTCCATCCGTCTTCATGATATGACGCACTCTCGACCTTTGTGTTGCATACGACTTCCCCGCCCAGCGCTGTTATCTCGTCTACGAGCGCTCGTGCTACACCTCCAAAGTCGATGACTCCAGCGCCGGAGACCCACAATCCGCCGCACCCAGCCACATGTGGCTCCCGCTCTCTCAACTGCTCAGCTTGAAGGAATTCCGTCGGCACCCCGTTGGCGATCGCCCTCTGGTGAAGGACCTTGATGCGTTCCAATTCCTCTGCGGACGTGGCGACGATTACTTTGCCGCAGAGTTTATGTGAGACTGCATGCCGCTCGGCAAAATCAAGGAGCAGCCTGCGTCCTTCTGTGCACAAAAGAGCCTTATACGAACCGGGCTTATAGTAGATGCCGGTGTGAATGACACCTGAGTTCCTGGTGCTCTGGTGAGCCGCGACGGAACCTTCCTTTTCCAAGAGCTTGACTCGGAGATTCGGTCGACGCAAAAGCAGCTGATAAGCGACCGCCAGCCCCACAAGTCCGCCACCGACGACTACGTAATTGTGCCTCAACAAACCTCCTGTACAGAGTCTAGTTCCATGAAGCTCTGACCTGCTATCACCTTTCTGAGCCAAGGCGCACCTGAAAGTGCTGTTCCAATCGTCACCCGTTTAAGATGCAGCTACCTGGAATCTCGTCTATGGGTACTTAAAGATAGCTGCAGATGTTTGAAAATATGTAATATATTCAGCGTGCTGTCATGATGGCTTGCGATGCCGCGTAAGGTCCTGATGGATCGAGGCGGTCTTACCTCCCTTCCCCGGGATGCCGCTCAGATTTGGCTCACAGTAGCATGATGGTAGTGCAGAGCGTAACTGGCGTTACTCAGTCGGAAGCCCAGCTTTTCGTACAAGTTGACTGAGGGAATGTTGTGCGATTGAGTTCCGACGCGCACGGTCGAATACTCCTTCAATTCATTCAAGGACTCGATGAGCGCAGACGCAACTCCCATTCCGCGTGCTTTCGTGTCGACCGCAATCAGATCAATTACCAACGTGTCTTTGTTTACCGTCAAGAGTTGCAAAAACCCTACGACCGCACCGTCTACGTCGGCGACCAACATCTTGTCGCCACGAACTCCTTCGAAAAAATTTCCAGCCCACTCTGCTTTGAGAGTTGACGCGTACTCAACGAGATTGGGGTCTTGATGAAATCGAGAATTGACGAAGGCGGCCCCGGCGATTCGCATGATTGTGTGCCGGTCATTGGCTGTCGCGGCGCGAACGGAGATCTGTCTTTGTCCCGAGACGTTGGCTGGTTGAATCTGCCGTTCGAAGGTAAGTGTGGTTTCCACGATGTGCAAGCCGTACTTCTCTAATGCTCGCAGTGCCGATAAATCGCTCGTACCTACCTTGGCGTAGACGAAGCTATTGGGGGCTAATCCAGAAAATTCCTCGTCATAGTTGGCAAGGGGAGCGCTCGCATCGAGCGTAGCTCGAAAGGCCTCTCGATGAAGAATGCCTGAGAGCCATGTGTCCTTGTGTAGTCGTATCGTGGGCTGCATCAGTACAGTTTCTTCAAAAAGACAGAGACGTTTATCAACGAAAATAGTAGCTGGCTTTCCTGGTTTGATAAGTCCGGCTTGTCGAGTAGGCTCGTGAGAACCTCAGTTGTAACATAATCGAACAAAGGATTCGCAGTCATGAGGTAGTTACGAACGTCGGCGGCTTGCCTGTCAAGCAGAGTCGTCATACTGGCGTTGAATCCCACTTTTTTGCGATTGAGCCGGACAGAGTTCGTTAAAATTCCCTCCATAGCTTTACGTAGCAGGCTCTTCTGAAAACCATCGACTATGAGATGGCGGGAAGGCAATGAAGTACAGAATTCGAAGAGCGTCCGATCCAGAAACGGACTTCTGTTTTCGACAGACCACCGCATGGAATTCAGGTCGTCTTCATGCAGAATGGGTGGCACGACCTCGAAGAACATCTCGTTGAGCATCCGATTGCGGAGAGTCGTCCGTCCGAAATCATGCTCGCGAAAGGTCTCTGAGAACTCTTTTCTCAACCCGCTTACAAGAACCGGGTTTCGTATGTAAAGGTGACCTCTGAAATCGGGCTCCTGAATGAAGCGATCCCAATCCTGAAGGAGTGGATTGCGAACAACTGGTTGTACATGAGTGCACCACGCGTCGCGCGCGGATAGAAAATCCTCGGTGCCGTAGAGTTCCGCAATATGCATCAGATAGTGATCGTAGTACCCCGAGAACATCTCGTCGGCGCCGGTGCCGGACAAGGAGACACGGTAGCCAGCATTCGATATTGCCTCGGAGAGAAAGGAGTGAATGTAATAAGACGAGGTGGCAAGAGGGCCGTCATGATATGAGATGAGGTCTTCAAGGCGCTCGATAAAGCTGGCTTGGGGAACCTCTATGAAAGTCGCACGACACCCCAAATCGTTTACTACAGCCTGGATATGTGAACGCTCGTCGTAAAGCGGATTCGAATCAATAATAGAGAAGGCGTGAATGGTGCTTCCCAAGGCTTTCACGGCTAGGCTTGCTATGCTGGCAGAGTCGACTCCGCCCGAAAGACAGCATGCAATTGGGACATCAGCCCGAAGTCTGCAGCCGATGGCTTTGGGGAGTAAGTATCGCAGATGTTCGATAGCCTCTTGCTCGGATAAATCCCGTTGTGCGCCCGTAAGTTTCCAGAACTGCGTATCCTTGGGCTTACCGAGCGGCGAAAGTGTCCGCACGGTTGCCGAAGGAAAGGCCCGCAGTTCCTCGAACCAGGTCTCGTCACACTTGAAGAGAGAGCGGTATCCGTTTACGAGATATCGAAGAATCTGGCGATCGTTGACCTTGAACTCTCTCTCTGCAAGGGCGGAGAGTGTCTTCGGTTCGGACGCAAAGAACTGTCCATGCGAGCACTCATATACAAACAGGGGCTTTTCACCAAAACGGTCACGACTCAGAAAAAGCTCGTGGGAGCTGGTATTCACAGCCGCAAATGCCCACATCCCCTCTGCTCGATCGAGAAAACTTGTGCCATGGCGTGCGAGTCCCGCAAGGAGGACCTCAGTATCGGAAGTCGTGTGAAACTCGAGACCTTCGAGCATAAGCTGCTCACGAAGGCTCTCATGATTGTAAATTTCACCGTTGAAGACGATGGTCCATCCATCTCGGGAGAATGGCATGTTGGAGCGAGGGTCGAGGTCCACTATCGCTAATCGAGACGACAGAAGAGTCGCTTCGCAGTCGTTACCTAGTGGTATTCGACGGTGGCCTTGATGGTCCGGGCCACGTCTGCGCAGCGTTTCCAACGCACGTTGAACCGCCGTGTCCGATGGAGGCTTGCTGCCGATGTATCCGGCTATTCCACACATACATGCCCTCTATGGAGAGAGCAGGTGCAAAGACTGACGAGCTCGATGGCACAAGTGTTCGAATGCAAATCCGAGACCCTCGCATCTTTTCTCGGAATCGAGTGTTTCACCGCTACCTCGTCCAATTATCGAGCTCGCCCTTTTTTCCGGAATCAGGGTACGGACACGGGAGCAATCGAGGGAGCTTCCTTCTTCCGACGGGCTTTCGGCATAGTACGACGCTTGTCTCCTATGACTTCGACTTTGTCGGATATAGTCTTTTTGTTCCTGTCTTCGAAAAGTTGCTTGTACCACTCGATATAATTCACGAAGCCCTTCTCGAGCGGGAACTGAGGATTGTACCCGAGGAGCTCGCGCGCCTTGTCAACGCATAGGGTGCCTCTCTCGGGCATGAGCTTGTCCTTGGGGAGATATTTTATGGTGATATCGGAGAAGTGAGCAGAAAGTATGTCAGCCATCTGCTTCATAGTCCTTGATTCGCCATAGGTCAGGTTGAAGATCTCGCCTCGAGAACGATCGCTTTCGATGACCCGGCAGATACCATGGACCAGATCCTGGATATACGTGAAGTCGAGAGCATCCGAGCCATCTCCATTCACGGCAACCTCGACCCCTTTCATAGCATTTTCTATGAAGATCTGTCCGACACGTCGGCTGACGCACCGCTCGCCATAGAGTGCTGACGGCCGCACGATTGTGTATGGCAAATCGAATACCTGGCCGTACGAGATAACGAGTTTCTCTCCGGCATATTTGAGTGCGCCATAAATTCCCAAAGGCTCACACACCGATTCCTCCGTAACAAAGCCATTTTTGAAATGGCCGTACACCATGCTCGAAGAGAAGTAGATGAAATGTTCCACCCTGCCTCGTGAGGAATCGAGCGCGTTCTCGAGAGTTCTGAGCGAGTGATCGAACGTGCTATAAGGATCCTTGTTCGAGCGATTCGCGTGGGCGACAGCAGCTAGCTGCAGTACGATGTCGGGCTTGAATTCGTTGAATATGGCACCGAGCGCGTGATAATCCCGAGCATCTTGGATCCACATTCTAATGTCTGGAGTCCGAATTTGGTCGAGACGCTCGTTCAGAATCTTGAGATACAGCTCGGAATCAGCGAATTCCTGAGATGGCTGCGACATGAACGAGATCAAATTGTTGACCTGAAGGCTATCGACGATTCCTACGCTTGCCCCGAGCTTGTTCAGCGCTACTGCGATATGGTGGCCGATGAATCCAGCTCCGCCGATGAGAAGTATGCGCTTTCCATTGATCTCAGACATCTGATCCTCCTGAATAAATCGGCCTACCGAGCCTTATGACCGTTAAGATGCGTAATCACCGGTTAGGGATCTCTGTTCGCCTGATTTCGTGTCGTGGCCTATGGGACGATCGCTCTTTTTCGTGTCAACCCATTGATTTTATTAAACTTCCGTCGATGTTCGATGACTTGCCGCTTTTCATAGAAAGACGCCTCGAGTCTGGGTGAGTGGGTTGGTTCGTCGCTTGAGAAACTCCGAAAGCCACCCCGCCGCATCAAAATCAAACACTGTCGAGGCTAGTATAATCTCCCGTTTCAGTACAGTGATCATCGGGGGCGAGGGGTGATGGGACGGGGAGCAAGACTCCCTCGTAGGCGTCTGTGCTTCCTCGAAGTGTAGGCGAGCTTGCGGGGATTTACGCATGCGGAAAATCCGTGCCCATAGTAATTACTGCGGAAGGTTTTAATTTCCAAAAAGCGTCATGGAAAAAACTCAGCCAAGCCTGTGTGTGATTCAGGCCAGGATGTCATCAGCCCGATTACCGGGTAAGGTCCTCGTCGACTTGGAAGGACACTCCGTTCTTGCAACCTTACTGAGACGCGTGAAAAGAGCCCGGACTTTGACTGACGTGGTGGTGGTTACTTCCTCCGAACACTCCGACGAGCCCATTGCGGAGGCTGCTGCGTCAGAGGGGGTCGAGGTATACAGGGGCTCGCTGACAGATGTTGCTAGTCGGTTTTTCGAGATGTCTCGCCGGAACGAGGACGGTTGTATCGTGAGGATATGTGCGGACAGCCCATTTTCAGACCCCGGGCTCATAGACGCTGCCGTAAGGCTTTTCTGGCGAAGCGAGCCCACCCTGGTATCGACAACGACCCCACGGACAACTCCTCATGGCATGAGTGTCGAAGTACTACAGTGTCGCTCCTTCATCCAAGCCTATTCCGACTTCGACGAGCCAGATGATAAGGAGCATGTGACGCGGTATTTTTACCGGCATCCTGAGCGCTATGAGATTGTGAGTTATCGACCGGAGCTTCCGATACCCCTCGACTACTCGCTGGCTATAGATACGACGGAGGACCTCTTACGAATGCGGCAGCTGGCGAGCGCGCTAGGTGAGAGAGCTATTGAAGCTGATTGTCTGGAGATCCTCACTATGGCGGAGCGTTTATGGAAGCGTTGAAAGCCGGAATAATAGGGCTCGGAGTCGGTGAAGCGCACATTCCAGGCTTTGAATTGCAAGGTATACCTGTCGTTGCTCTGTGCGATTTCGATAGAGAAAAGTTGCACGCAACAGCCGCGCGCTATCCAAACGTGACGGCTCGTTACGAAAAGGCCGAGGATCTTCTCAGAGACAAAGACATTCAGGTGGTCTCGATAGCATCGTATGATCGTGACCATCACGCACATGTCATAACCGCGCTCGAAAATGGGAAGCACGTCTTTGTCGAAAAACCAATGTGTGTCTCGACACAGGAAGCTCGTTCTATTCGAAATGCTCTCTCCCGCTTCCCGAAATCGAAGATATCCTCGAACTTGATTCTCCGAAGGTCTCCGCTTTTCATGCACATGAAGCAGATGGTGGAGCAAGGTCTACTTGGATCCCTCTACCACGTCGAAGGAGACTACCTTTACGGCAGGTTGGAAAAGATCACGAAGGGGTGGAGAGGAGAATCAACAGACTACTCTGTGACCCTTGGTGGAGGAGTTCACGTCATTGATCTGTTGATGTGGCTCTCTTGCGATAGAGTAGAGTCTGTCCAGGCTATAGGTGGCCGAAGAGCCACCGCAGGTACAAAGGTGATGTTTCCCGATACTGTGGCGGCGTTGCTTACATTCACGAGTGGGATGACGGGAGTTGTCTCCACCAACTTTCCGTGTGTTCACCCACACTTTCATCGAATGGCCTTGTTCGGAGACAAAGGGACGTTACGCAATGACACACAGGGTGCCACGTGGTTCAAAGAAAGGGACAAGCACGAGTGTGAAGTGTTGAGCCAGGCGTATCGACCAGCATCCAAGCATCTCATCGTGTCAGAGTTCGCCAAATCGCTACGGGGAGAGTCCGCCGGGTGTGTCGATATCGAGGACGTTTTTTCCGTCTTGTCCGTGTGCTTCGCGATTGATGAAGCGATCAAAACGAAAGCTACGGTAAAAGTGACCTATCTTTAGGGAGGCGAGGCAAAACCTCTCCCTGCTGCGAAAGCGGATCTTGGCGTGCTTTGCGATTCTCGGCGCAGGAAAGGATCCTCGATGTTGCTCAGGCAGACATGCTTGCGAGACTTCGTCTGGCAACGTGATCTCCGATGGTCTGTAGAAGCAGTGGTGCGCCGGTGTGCATGCCAAATACTTTGTGGACATGCTCTTGGCCCTGTCTGGCGATCTTGAGTCGAACATCTTCGTGTGCAAGGTAATAGCGGATCTTGTCTATCAGTTCGGGGAGAGATTGATAGGTGTCGAGATGTACGCCGGGCGTAAAGTACTCTGTGAGGTTTTCATGATATTCGGTCAATAGGAAGCCACCCACTGCTGTCGTTTCGAAGAGCCTGAGGTTTCCGGCATTTCCTTTGGCCATGTCAATCTCGGCGTTAATCACGATCTTTCCCGTTCTCAGCGCGCGGAACATGGATCTTCCCCACTGCGCCGGCAGACAGTACTTGCTCAAAGTGGGGGGGATTTCCCCCGAATTTACCGACAGATACAAGCCTAGTGAAAATAGTCCGTGGTGTGCAGCCTCGCCTAGCGCCAGAAGGATTTGGTTGCGGTCATGGTGGAGCGGTGTCCACTGTCCGGCGAAGATCACGTCGTATGCGGGAGAGATGCCGCTGGCAACAGATTGCAGTATCTCCGGCACCGCAGGCCTGAAAAAGGCCGCATCCCGCGCACCGTGTTCCAGCGCGAGCTTCCGGCATATGTCGAGGTGGGAAAGGATGAGATCGAAATCCCCCCAGTCTGTCTCCTTGGGAATCGGTGCTGCTCGCCATCCCACAATGAGTTCAGGACGATGCTTCAATGTCCGAGTGAAGCGACTATCGAAATCAATCGGATTGAGCACATAAAAAATCGTCGGACAGAATTTGTCTACCTGCTCTCGTAGTATGTCGTAATGCCAGCTCTCGGCTCGGAACGTGACCCCGTTCTCTTCGGCCCACTGGCGTTGCAGATAAAAGTTGTTTCCTACTGTCCATGTTGCCGACATTCCATGCTGACTCATGTACTCGGCATGTATGTGAGGGGCGCAAAAGCAGTCGAGGTACAGTTCTCGTAACTGTACATGATACGGAGCGGTGCACAGGTGCGGTCTTTGTGAGTAGAACTCTTGCAAATAGTTTTCGTAGAAGGTCAGCACCTGCATGATTGAAGGCTGTGCTGGTGCAGAAGAGCGGATTTTCGTAGTCATCGAAGCACGAGTATCCATCAGAATTTCCCCGGGGTATCCATACAGAGCACAAGTATCGAGCCAAAGGAGGAATGTGTTCTCTTCCTCATGGCCGATGAATCCAGGTTAAGAGCCACTGAACTGAAGAGAGGTAGCATCTTACTGCGGCCATGCTCTCCGGGTCCGAGAGACTCGGTAGATTCCACTCCTAAGCACGAGGCAACGCTATAACTCCCTCGGAGGTCTCCGACCTAGAAGTTAAGAGAGGGAAAACACAGGATTGGATTCAGCTCTCAGACGCGTATTCTCAAGTTTATCCTCTAAATTCGAATCTCTGCCTTGTAGAGACGCATCGAAACGCTAGCGGAAAAGTGTTCGAGTAGGTCCATATACAGCTCTTAGAACTGGATGTAAGAATAGGCTCTATCCATCATCAGCAGCAATGGTTTCAGTCCTGCACGTAATAGACAGCCTATCTCTGGGTGGTGCCACACGGGCGATGTTTGCCGCGGCGAAGTATTCGTCCTTGGCAGGGGAGTATTCGCATTCCGTCATTCCTTTGAGACTGGAGCCGATCAGCGAAGAGGTACGGAGCCTTGCCCAAGGCAACAACATTCGGATTATCGAGCCGTCGTCCTCTGAGCAGCGCAACGCGGAGATTGCAAAAGCTGATATAGTATTGCTCGAGTGGTGGAACAGCCCAAGTATGGCTGAATTTCTCCGCAGTGAACTTCCCGCAGCCCGGCTAGCTGCGTGGATGCACGTTGGCGGACATCAAGATCCTCAGCGCATACCCGAAAGCTTTCTGGATTTCTTGGACTTCGGCATCGCATGTAGTCCATTCACGTACGAGGCTCCAGCGTTCGCGCAGATGACCCCGGAAAACCGCGCAGCTAAAACCACGCTCGCATACGGAGCAACGGATTTTGCTCGCTTGACCAACATACGACCACGCGCCCACTCAGGTTTCAACGTCGGATATATCGGCACCGTGAACTTCGTGAAGATGCATCCGAACTACATCAGCATGTCGGCTCGTGTCGCCATCCCGGATGTTCGTTTTATCGTCGCAGGGCACGGCGGTGATCATGAGGTGCTGCGCGCGCAGGCCCGGCATCTGGGTATCCATGAAAAATTCTCGATAAACGATGCAGTAGCCGACATAGCGCCGCTTCTCGAGATACTCGACGTATATGGGTATCCGCTTTGCGAAGATACGTATGCGGCATCCGAGCTCACTATACAGGAGGCAATGTACTGCGGGATTCCGTCGGTTGTGTTTCCTTACGGTGGCTTGAAACGCTTGGTAATCAACGATTTTACGGGCTACGTCGTGCAGAACGAAGTGGAGTATGCCCAAGCACTAGAATATCTCTATCACAACAAGCAAGAGAGAGTTCGGATAGGGCGAAATGCAGCAGAGTACGCGCGCCAGATCTTCGGAGCTGAAACTGCGGCCCGAAAGTTGAACCTCGCTTTCGAGCAGCTTTTGAAGGCACCAAAGCATACGCGTCCGCCGTTCGGTGAACGAGCGCCTACATGGCTCACCCGACCAGCACGCGGAGTTCAGGCTTTCCTGGACCAACTGGGGCCAGCTCGCGAGGTTTTCCAGAACAGTATTGCGCAACCCGACATACGTGCGGCGTTCGCGGCGGACGCGCAGATCATGAAGTCATCCAATCTCATGAAGAGGCTCGGCATCCATCCTTACAGGAATCATTTCGCCTCTGATCCGTATCTCAACTTTTGGGCCGGCCTGGCTAGTTTCGGCGAGGGAAACTGGGGGCAGGCGATGTACGATTTTGTCGAGGCACTCAAGCACGGCTTCCCGTGTTGGCGACCATGGTGGTACCTGGCTCTCGCAGCACGCAGAGCAGGCAACATTGAGATAGCTCAACAAGCGGTTTCCAACGTACTTACAATAGAGCCGCGCTTCGATGAGGCGTCCACCCTGCAAAGAGAGCTTTCTCTCGCAACTATGGCGCAGGGGAAGCAGTGACGGGTATGTCGATACAGGCGGCCGACTCTTAGACTCTCACGCAGATCCATTCAATGCGAAGCAGAGCACTCTTCGTGCTGCTAAAATCTCCCGTACACATCAACGAATAACTTCCGTATAGGAGTCGTTCTTTACCTGAAGTACCTTTTCGCGCCTTTCGACGGTTCTATCCCGTGATACCTTTGTAGCTCCCAAGACTCCGTCAAATGAGAAATTTGGTAATCTGGCTAGCAGTGAAGTGGTAGTGATCTTCTCTCCACCTTGAGTAATTTGTGCTGCCGCTGCATCAACAAGCATCACAGCGTCATACGCAAGTGCGGTGTATCCTAAATTCGTTCCGGAAGTCTTGGCGTTGCCGAAAGCAGCCTCGTATTTCCATGTGAACGCGGCATCATCGAGCCAAATCTGCGTCAGATACATCCCCTCGGCAGCGCCCTTGGTTGCCGCGATATCAGAATCGACGAAGCTGTCCGCAGTCAGCAGATCGCCCTCGAACTTAATGTTCCGCGCCTGCTTTATCGCCGATTGAAGTCCCAAGCCGTACAAGGGAAGGTATACGGCTCCGGCATTCGAAGACTTCAAGCGCGCTAGGATAGTTCGAAAATCGGTTGTATCCGCGTTGACCTGTTCGTGAAGTACAACGGTACCGCCCAGTGCCTTGAAGCGCTCCTCGAAAGCGCGAGTGATGAGCTCTGACCACTCGTCGTGAAAACTGATAATACCGACTGTTCTGTGGCGGAGATGGTCGCGAGCAAAGCTAGCCATGTCTTCACCAGCGAGCTCGTTTTCGTATCCGAATCCGAAGATCTGCTCGCCAAGCTTTGATAGTGCGCGGTTGCTATCCCACAAAACCAGGCAGGGTACATTCGAGGTCTTGAGTACGGACGAGAATGCGGACGTTGTAGATGCGTAAGCGTTGAAGACTATATTGACCTTGTCTACACCAACGAGCTTATTCGCTGCGTTGACAGTCCTGACTCTGTTGGCTGTTTGGTCGTCTTCGATGATGATTCGGGTAGTGATGTGTTTAGTGTCAGATGCCGCCATTGTTAGCCCACGTTGCATAGCTTCGCCTACCGAAGCCAAGACCCCAGTCATAGGCAGAATTGCGCCGATCTTGACCTCGGGTTTCTCTTGAGCTGCGGCTGAGAAGGGCAGAGCTGTGCAGAGAGAGGAAGTGAGCGAGAGCACAAAAGCAGATATCGATGAGCGAACTTTTTGCGAGAACATCATGGGCAGAGTAAGCTTTGCCCGGATTGGAGACAACAGAGGTCACGTTGGAGCCTTCCGCCTCTTAAAGAGGGCGAGGCTGTCGCCGTTGTTACACTGGGAAGGAAAAACTGGAGCCGTCCATGGGAGTCGAACCCACGACCCCTTCATTACGAATGAAGTGCTCTACCAACTGAGCTAGGACGGCATATTCGAATTTTAAACTACTCGTTCAAGTTCTTCTGCTTAACGCCGACGGAGGCATAGTAGAACTCGAGCGTCCGTTATACCCCCACTCGAAAATGAATTCAATCAGCCCCGTTATCCCTCACCTTTTAGGGGGTTTTATGGGGGTACCTATGGTCGCCGCCGCCTGGCCTACGGCGAAGGTGGCTAGGTAAATAAGAGGTTCGTACGGGTTGAGCTGCAGGCCCATGAAGATCCTCACAATCGGTATGATGGCCGCAAGGAGGGCAAGCAGCCGGGCAACGCGAGCCCAGGTAGGGACGGAGGGCGCACTTTTTGGGCGGAGATCTACGTCCCCAGAGAGGTGTCGCAGGTCGATAGCTCGAATCACATCGTTTGGATGCACATCGAATCCGCTACCAGGGATCGTTAGGTGAGCGTGCCGTATGAGGTGACGGATCTTGAGCAACCAGCGCCACGGAAGGGGCTGGCGATTCAAGTAAGGATCGGAGAGCCGTATCGCTAGGCAATAGGTTCGTGCTTGGATGACGGTCCAGATTCGAGCCAGCTCGGACCAGCCTATCGTTCCACTTTCTAAAGTCGAGAGTCCACGGCGATCAATAACGACGAGTGGGCTGCGTGTCACTATGAGATAGGTGTTGCGGACAAATACGTGAATTGCAAAAACGCTCACTAAACATCCGAAAGCGGCCTTCTCACGACCTGGTTGAGGATTAAACAGGAACAGCCATAAACCGAGGTAACCTAACACGGCCGCAAAAACTAGGCGGTAGAAGGAGGATGAGAGACGCTGATACACGAGAAAGGGAGCCGGTACGAAAGTGGTGTGTTGGTCAGCAGCGCCAAAGGTTTGCTGCCACCCAGGGTCGACTCGGGCCGACACCGGTTCCTTTGGTGGGGGAGCCTGAGGTGCGGGGCGCGGAGAGTTTTTCTTTGGAGCCCTCGGTCTGGTCGGTTTGTAACCCTTACGAAGTGTTTCCATAGCTGCATTAAGGAGACGAGTTTGCTCCTCTGCACGCTTACGCAAACGTTCATCGGTCTGAAAACGGTCAGGGTGCCAGACTCGAACGAGGTCCTTATAGGCGGTGTTTATCTCCTCCCAGGACGCGCCATCTGCCAAACCAAGGATGTCGAGACACTCCTCGAGAGATTCCATACGCCTGATATTCCTCAATCTCTCCGTAATGTTGCCCATCCTACAGGGCTAGGATGATGTTGCTGTTTTAAGTCATCACGTGTTAGCATGCTGTAGAGTAAATGCTATACACGGGCCAGGTGACCATATGCCGAACGAAATCCTAGCGAAGCTGAGAGAGGGGTATACCACAGCCGTCTTGGAAGGCGATGGTGAGAAAGCAGCCCGTGTAATCGATCAAGGTCTAGCGGGTGGGATAGTCCCCTCGCGGCTGTACCTCGATGTACTCATGCCCTCGCAAGTTGAAATAGGGGCGAGGTGGCATCGAGGGGATATCTCGATACCAGAAGAGCATATAGCCACTCAGATCACTTTACGTCAGATGGCGCGCCTGCGCGGAATGCTCAAGACGCGTTTGAAGCTCGGTCTCAAGGCGCTCGTGTGCTCAGTCGAGGGAGATCAACATTTCATCGGAGCACAGGCGGTCGCAGATTTTCTCGTGGTCGATGGGTGGGAGGTCGACTTTCTCGGAGCAGATATTCCGACCGATCACCTCGTTCCTTTTACTAAGGCCAAAGGATGCCATCTTGTGTGTGTTTCCGTTTCCGTCCCAACCCTCGTTCCGAGCGTACAGAAATTAATTACGGAGCTACGCAAGATTCCGGCAGGACCGAAGGTCATCGTAGGAGGAGCAGCTTTCATCGCGAAGCCAGAGCTCATCAAAGTTGTAGAGGCCGATGGCTTTGCACGTGATCCGCACGAAGCCGTCAACATGGCTCGGCATCTGTGTGGAGTGCTCGATGCTGAGAACGCGCTTGCCGTCTTCCTGCGGAAGTTAGGACACTCGGTACACGAGCATCGAAAGCTCAAAGGGATGAGTCAACAAGAGTTGGCGCAATCCTCCGACCTTGATCGCGCGTATATCAGCGCTGTCGAGCACGGTAAGCAAAACATCAGTATCGGGGCAATCGCCAAGTTGGCACGGGCGCTTGAAGTATCGATCGAAGAGCTTTTGATCGGGTCCGATTATAGGTAGCCCTCCCGGTGATTTCGCGAATTCGAATGTCAGCAGACGGCGAGTCGCCGTTCCTCCTAAATGTGCTGGTTGCGCATAGGAGGGACGGCGTCTCGCCGTCCATGCCAGCGCCCCAACCATAATCGAAGCATCGGGAAGTTGTTTCCGTGATTGCGAGTGGCGTCGTTAATGAGGCAGCGCTCTCACATGCGTACGCCCACCACAGCCGAGCTATGAGGTGCAGGATGGCCCTCTACGGTACGCCTTGGATCCGCAGGGTCGAGGAAATCCGCGAGGCTTTCGTAGGGCGCAAAAGCGGTTCTTCGCTGCTCCTCGGTTGTGATCGGCCCAAAACGATGAATCGTGATCTCCTTGAAGCCGGCCCGCTGCATCAAAGCTGCTAGCGCGTCGGCGGTGGGGACTATCCAGGCGTTCCTCATTTTTGCATACCGTTCGTGAGGCACGAGCAGGTAGGGGCCGTCTTTGTCGATCACCAAACTCTCCAAGATGACTGTGCCACCTGGGCGGGTTGCGTTGTAGAGCGCACGCGCGGCCTGAAAGGGATCGCGTTGGTGATAGATAACCCCCATGCACAGGATTAGGTCGAAGAATGCGGGAAAAGCCGTGAGCGAGGAGACTCCGGCGGGAACGAAGGCGAGGCTCCGATTCTTGGAGAGGGTGTTCAGGAGAGCGAACTGGAGCCAGCACCTATCAACCGGGTCGAATCCGACCGCAAGTGATGGTGCATGCTCGAGTAACTTGAAAAGAAAGTAACCGTTGCTACAACCGACATCCGCAACCCTCAAGCCATCTACCTGGGGGATGAGTTGCTGGATCCGATCCCATTTGATAAACGAACGCCACTCTGAGTCGATTGCGTATCCGTCCAGATTGAACGGGCCGATCCGCCAAGGGACTAGAGCGTTGACGAGACGATCCAGGGTATCGCGAGCGAGTGGGGAGTTCGAAGAGATCGTGACTGCGTCGGTGGAGATGTTTGTGGCGCTGTGAGCCGTAGTCGTTGCGGCTAGTTCACGGAGGAGTGCCCGACAGGTCTGCCAGTGTTGAGACCTCACGATCTGTCGCAAGGCTAATCGGGCCTCCTGCGCTATAGAGCGAGCATCGAATTCCTCGCGAAAGTTGCGAAGTGGAGCTAGGGTGGCGCAGAGGGGCGGTACCATCGACATATTAACACTGGGTAGCACGAGTGGTGGAAGGATCCAAGGAGGGACGGCGTCCTCGCCGTCCGCAACCACCCCCGAACACTATCAATGATTCGTAGAGTCACGGACGGCGGGGACGCCGTCCCTCCTGGGGGGTGCTTCATCAAACAATTGAGAGATAGCCGGTTAGTTCGGGGATGCTATCCCACGGGAAGCGCATGCACTTCTAGCTTTCCTGTCCCCACGTCCTCAGCTAGACTTATGAGCGATGGCAACCTTCACCGAAACTACGGCGCACATCACCGTCTCAGTCGAGCCAACCCCGTTGACGGAAGACTCTCGCCCGGAGGAGAGCCAGTTCGTATTCGCTTATACAGTCACCATCGAGAATCGCTCCGAGCAGAGCGTGCAGCTGATGGAGCGTCATTGGATGATCGAGTCTGCTGATGAACAGATCGGAGAGGTCGTTGGTCCCGGAGTAATCGGCCTTCAGCCTATCGTCGAACCGGGGAAGAGCTTCCAGTATACGAGTAGCAGTGTCATACGCGATCCGATCGGGGCGATGAAGGGCTCCTATGTATTTCGGCGAGGAGCAGGGGACTTCTTCGTCGTTCAGATCCCGCGCTTTCGACTTCTCTATCCTAACTCTTTCAATTAGGACGAAGTATTATGCCCAAGGACTTTTTCGCAGTTTCTCGTACTACGAGTCTTCATACCCTTGCTCCTGGCTCGAAGATTCACGTTATCGGGGTGTGTGGAGTTGCGATGGCGCAGCTCGCAGTTTCGTTGGCCGAACGTGGATACCGAGTCTCCGGTAGCGACAAGGAGTTCTACGAACCGATGCGAACGCTCCTGGCGAACTCACCGGTGGAAACCAAGACCGGTTACCTCGAAGAGCATGTGCCGCTGGATGCAGCGCTCGTCGTGATCGGAAACGCGATCAGCTACGGAAATCCGGAAGTTGATGTCATCGAGCGACATAATCTCCCTTACACCTGTTTTCCGAAAATCCTCCAAGAAGTCGCCATTTCCGGCAAACACTCTATCGTCGTGACAGGTACACACGGAAAGTCCACCACTACGGCACTGATTGCATCACTTCTTCTCCAGCACCAGACCTCTCCGTCCTACTTTGTTGGAGGAATAGCGCAGGGACTACCGCAGAGTCTCGCTGTCGGAAGCGGGGGGGTCTCCGTAGTTGAAGGGGACGAGTACGACAGCGCCTTCTTTGCAAAGGTTCCGAAGTTCTCTTTTTACACACCAGATACTGTCGTTGTAAACGCAATCGAGTTCGATCACGCCGACATATATCCGAATGTCGAAGCAATAGAGCAGGAGTTCACTAAACTCGTTACGGGTCTCGGGGCACAGGGAACATCGGTGTGTTGTATCGATTTTCCGCGCGTCAAACGTCTTGTGGCGGAGTGGAAAACGAGAGCCGCGTGTCGCATCGTAACCTTCGGAGCCGACCCTGAATCTGAGTATCGAATCGTATCGCGCAGGACCGAGGGATTTTCGCAGGAGATCACGGTTCATAACAAAGCCCTAGGTGAGCTCACCTTTGTAATTCCGATGGTCGGCGAATACAACGCGCGTAATGCGCTCGCTGCATTGATAGTATCGATGGTCGCTAACCTGGATCTGCCGAAGACGATACAGTTCTTAGGTGCGTTCAAACCCGTCAAGCGTCGACAGGAGGTGCGTGGACAGCGGGGGGGCGTCGTGTTGATCGAGGACTTTGCGCACCATCCTACGGCAGTGCGAGAGACCCTCGATGCGGTCAAGGAGGCGTTTCCAGAGGCTCGTATCACGGCGATCTTCGAGCCACGATCGAACACGAGTCGTCGCAAGGTCTTTCAAGAGGAGTACGTCCGAGCGTTTAAGCGCGCAGATTTAGTAATCCTCAAGGATGTCACTGCCCGTGCGATTGATCAGGGGCTTGAGCTGATCGATGTTTCCACACTGAGCAACGACATCACGCGCTCCGGAGTAGAGAGTGTAACTCTCCCCGATGTGCAAGCGATTCGAGATCGCCTGTGGAGCTCGGTCTCGTATGCACCGGAGCAGTCATCTCCGTGTGAAGTGGTAGTGGTGATGTCAAACGGGTCCTTCGATGGATTGAACGAGCTTCTGCAAAAGGATTTGGAGACGAAGTGACATACGGAGGCTAGAAGATATGACTGTGAGCTCGGAATTCAGGACTATATATAGGATCTCGTTGGTCCGAAGGATCTTCTCCGGTTTAGCGATTCCTCTGATAGCTGCAGCAGCCCTTCTTCCCGGTTGTAACTCCGATGTCGTGGACCAAGCTAGGGATGCGATAGACATTGCGGACGGCGTCCCGCGCAAAGACATCGATCGACGGAAGCAGGGGGTTAATGCCTTCTTCAACGAACGGGGATTCGGGTCGATCTCGGCGCAGTATGCAGAAGTTAGCCAGACCTTGGGAATCAAACACATCCGTGTTCTTCTAGCGTGGAACGATGCCGTGCAGGGCGGACCCTCTGGAGCGCAGAACCTCTCGTTTTACGATTCGATAATTAATAGTGCCCCCAGTGGTGTCGACCTGCTCGTCATTCTTACGGACGTACCGCAGTGGATGGGGAACCGTAGCGCGTGGGTTGATGGGAATCCTCGCACGACCTTCGTGAAGCGCTGGGTGGAGCCGCTCGTCGCCCGGTATGCTGCGAATCCCAGGGTCGTTGGTTTTCAGATATGGAACGAGCCCAACGCTCCTGGCCGATTCGACAACAGCGTGCTGGAGCTTGATACGAATGCGGTCAATTATTTGGAGCTGTTGGCGCAGTCGCACTCTGCAATTAAACGCATCGCACCAGGTAAGCTGGTCGTCAATGCGGCCACCACGGCGATCAATCAAAACTACCCAAATACTCTCGATTACAATCGAACCTTGAGGGACAACGGGATACTCAATTTCATCGATGTCTTTGCGATTCATTACTACGGTAGGCAGTATGAAAACGTTGTGAGAAGCGGCGGTGTTCAAGACTTTCTGAGTTCGATGGGGAATCGAATATGGGTGACGGAGTCGGGAGCGCAAGGAGTGACCGAGCAGCTCAAGTACGTTGAGCAGACCTGGCCCTTTCTCTCGGAGCGCATACCGGCTATCGAGCGGTTTTACTATTACCAGATGTATGAAACGGGAGATCCGGCTACGTCGTACGGCTTGAAGAACGGGTCTTCGACTCAACCGGTTTCGGATCTCTATGTGTGGCTCCGGGATGGGGATTAAGAATAGCTCCCGGACCGCGGACTTTCTAGTCCGCCTGCTGCTTGTACTGTGATGCTATTAGTTAGCGGAGCGGAAGCTCCGCGGTCCACGGAGGGTGTAGCTAGCAACCGGACTGCGGACTTTCTAGTCCGCCTGCTGCTTGTACTGTGATGCTATTAGTTAGCGGAGCGGAAGCTCCGCGGTCCAAAGGACGGGTCGAGCCAGCAACCGGACCGCGGACTTTCTAGTCCGCCTGCTGCTTGCATTGTGACGCTATTAGCAGGCGGAGCGGAAGCTCCGCGGTCCAGTTATGGGTATACTTTCTAATACCGGTAGTGCTCCGGCTTGTATGGACCCTGCTGAGAAACGCTCAAGTACTTAGCCTGCTCAGGTGTAAGCTCCGTGAGCTCAACACCGAGCTTCTTGATGTGCAAGCGAGCTACCTTCTCGTCGAGGATCTTCGGCAACACGTACACACCAACTGCGTACTCTCCGCGCTTCGTGTAGAGCTCGATCTGTGCCAACACCTGGTTGGTGAACGAGGTCGACATTACGAAGCTCGGGTGGCCAGTCGCGCATCCGAGGTTCACAAGACGTCCGCGAGCCAGGAGCACGATAGCGCGACCATCCTTGAAGATGAACTTATCTACCTGAGGCTTGATGTTCATCTCCTTGGTGTTCTTCTCGAGCCATGCAACGTCGATCTCGTTGTCGAAGTGTCCGATGTTGCAGAGGATCGCCTCGTCCTTCATCTTCGTGAAGTGCTTCTCGTTGACGATGTTTACGTTACCGGTAGCGGTTACGAAGATGTCAGCCTGTGGAGCAGCAGTCTCCATGGTGACTACCTGGTATCCCTCCATAGCAGCCTGGAGAGCACATATAGGATCGATCTCAGTGATGAGAACGCGAGCGCCGAGTGACTTCATCGAATGCGCACAGCCTTTACCCACGTCGCCATAGCCAGCAACGACTACGACTTTTCCGGCTACCATCACGTCAGTAGCACGCTTGATGCCGTCAGCTAGCGACTCACGACAGCCGTAAAGGTTGTCGAACTTCGCCTTGGTTACGGAATCGTTGACGTTGAACGCTGGCACCTTGAGGGCTCCTGCTTTGAGCATCTCGTACAAGCGGTGAACTCCGGTGGTGGTCTCCTCCGAGATTCCGTAGATGTCGTTCAGAAGGTCGGGATACTTCTCATGGATCACCTTGGTGAGATCTCCACCGTCATCGAGGATCATGTTCGGACCCTTGTCGCCGAAGAATATCGTCTTCTCGATGCACCAGTCGTACTCCTCGAGGGTCTCTCCCTTCCAAGCGAAAACAGGGATACCGGCCTTTGCAATAGCGGATGCCGCATGGTCTTGCGTCGAGTAGATGTTGCAGCTCGACCAACGAACCTCAGCACCGAGTTCGACCAAGGTCTCGATCAGTACAGCCGTTTGGATCGTCATGTGTAGGCAACCAGCGATGCGTGCGCCCTTGAGAGGCTTCTGCTTGCCGTACTCTTCACGCAGAGCCATCAAGCCAGGCATCTCCTTCTCGGCGATCTCGATCTCTTTACGTCCCCACTCAGCGAGGGAGATGTCGGCGACTTTGTAATCAATAAGGTCTGTTTTCATGGTCTCTTAGCTTCTTTTGACGTTGAGTGTTGAGGCGACGAAAAGACTCGACCGCCTAGACAACTAGTCCGAAACCGGGCTCGCAATGCGGGGTAACATTTGGATGCGGCTTCGAGGCGAAAAGTCTACCTTAGTACTCTCCGAGCGACAAGGTGGCGGGATAAATACCTCTTCTTGTGGGAGAAATGCAGCAAATGCCGAGGTGATAAAGTTGCGGAGATATAAAAGCGTCAAAAAACCGAGAAAAACGAGTGAGGAAGGAGCAGCGAGGAATCGGGGACGCAGAGGTTTCCCTGTGCGTCCCCTTCTCCCCGCTAAACTAAGAAGCTCTGGAAGGCCTATTCACCTTCGGGCGGGAGCTGCTTAGTTATTTCACGCCGGATTTGGTTGTACACTTCTTGACGGTGTACCGGTATGTCCAGCGGGGCCTCAATTCCGAGACGAACTTTGTCGCCTCGGATGTCGATGACCGTGATGCTAATGTCATCACCAATCATTATCGACTCGTTTCTATGACGACTCAACACGAGCATAATGTCCTCCTGCTCGCTAGAGTTCAGACCTCGTCATCGGATACCACCGTGGTATCCTTCCGTTGCTCGGTCTGGGCGATCGAGAACAAAAACCTTAGAGCTTCCTATCTCCGCCATGAGATTAAGGACCGCGATGTTACCGAAGTCTCCCGGGAAAGCCAAATCACCCCAGGGCTTTTTTCGCTCTCTGCCAGAGATCCTCAAGGGTTTCCCTCGAGAGTCCTTGGAGCGATGCCTGGCCGAGTTCGTGCTCTGCGAGGTGCTCGATCATTTTGAATCGTTTGAGGAATTTATTGTTCGCTGCAGTCAATGCCTCCTCGGAGTTGAATCCCAGGTGTCTACCGTACTGAGCGAGTGAAAAGAGGAGGTCGCCGAACTCTTCCAAGGTGCGATCGGTAGATTCCTGTTTCGATGTGTCGCCTGAAGGGAGTTTGGAGCCGCTCGAGACCTCGTACAAAAATTCGTTCAACTCCTCTGAAACCTTCTCGGCTACATCATCCTTGGAGTCCCAATCGAATCTGATTGTGGCACACCGCTCACCTATGAGGTGCGACCGCTGCAATGCGGGCATCGAACGGGGTAGGCCATCGAGCAGTCCTTTCTTCTCCTTGTTGGCATCGCGTCGCTCCTGTTGCTTGATCGCCTCCCAGTTTTTCAAAACTTCTTCAGTCCCGGAAACCTGAACATTCCCGAAGACGTGTGGATGTCGTCGCACGAGTTTGTCCGCAATACCGCGTACTATCGACTCGAAGGAGAAGCGTTTCTGCTCAGTCGCAATCTGAGAATAGAGCGCAATAATTGATAGCAAGTCTCCGAGCTCCTCGCACAGCTCAGCGTCTCCCTCCTTCACAGCATCGGCTACCTCGTATCCCTCATCGAGGATGAGCGGCGCGAGTGTTTCAAAGGTCTGTTTCAGATCCCACGGGCACCCTCCCTGCGGATTACGTAGCTTTGCTACTACAGAGAGGAGGTGTTCAAGAGCCTTGGCAGCCCCTTGATGCGAGGAGTCTTGTGATTCTGTGCTCATATCGCTTACTCATACCCCGGTTCTGGTGGTGAGTATACTGCCCTGATCTGTATCCGCAGAGCGCTTCAGTCGCTCCTGTCTACGAGCAGTCCCCGGCGTATGTCGTCCCGTCAGGTTTGAGCGTGTCTTTGCAGACAACCTCACCGCTCGAAGCGTTGCTTATTGAACTCACTTTCGAGCCGTCGGAGAAGAAGGTGCCACTCTGAATGAGAGTGACGCCGCGTAACACACCGCTAGCCTCGGACTTGATGAGCTGCAGAGTGCCGTCGAGAACTGTGGCGCCTTGAGATGCCCCGCGGATCTTGGAATTCATCACGCTCACCGAGCCTCGAAGGACCGTCAATCCAACGCATCCTGCGGTCGTTTGCGCCAAGCATTCTCCACCGTCGTCCTCCGCGACGAGGGAGGACTCATTAATCGATATCTGCGCAGTCTCGCCCGTGGAGAGAAGTGCTTGGCTGGTAGTGCTTGCTCTTCCGATCATCACATCGACCTGCTCAAGGCGTATATCACATCCATTGTTTACGATACCGTAGGAGCGTTCGGATGGATTGCGAGTGCGGATCCAGACGCCGCGCACCACGTTGTAGGTGTCGCCTGGTGCGTTTACATTAGTGGGAGCACTCGCCGAGCAGCGCAGACCTACAGTGGTATTCCCTGCGCCTTCATTTTCAACTGAAACCTGTTCTATTCCAGAGGCACTTCCCAGAATTATTAGAGCTGCGGAGTTGTCGTTGAACTCGAGGCCGCTGTTCTGTCCGATGATCGTACTTTGTAGATACCCGGTTCCCTTGACCGTGCAGTAGCTCGGTACAATTACCGAGCCGGCGACACGGTGCTCCCCCGGCTCTAATTTGATAGACCAGCGTTGATCGGGGCCACGCTCCTGACGCTTGATCAGATCGATAGCTTCAAGAAGCAAAGGCACGGATCCGGGAGAGTTGCCTACCCACACTGTGCGACTTTCAGGATCGATAGTTGGAACTGCAGAGATCTGGGCTAAAACATCGGCATTCGCCGGTAGTTCGGGTGGCGGTTCTGCCTCAGTGTGCTGCTTCCATGGTAATGTGGAGAGATCGGTCGATACGATGAAGTACACACCGACCCCTCCGAGCAATACCATTACGAGGGCTATTTCCATCCACCGTCTCGCGCGGTCGCGAGGAGTCGGAGAGCTCATTTTTTTGAACTGATCCCTGGTAGCATCGAGCGTTTGATTGAGCCACTCATCGGTCATTTGATACGATTGTTGATGTGCGTACTTTGCGTAACATGCGGCACAAAGGGCCTTGTCCGGGAGGGCGTCTTCTGGGCACTTGAGACATTTCATACTAGTGGTAGTTACTGCTTGTAACCGTTTACGGTGATTGGTTTGCCCGTCCTACTGGCGCGTGGAATCGTCTGTATCGTTATCTGTAGTATCCCCCGTGTCTCACTAACGTCAAGTATGAAAGAGAGAGGGTTGCCCGGTAGTTTGCGATGTTTCAAATATCGCATGAATTCGAGAGCGGAACCGCGCCCACACTGGTGTTCTGGCTAGAGCAAATACATCCACGCGAACTGCTCCGGCGGAGCGCAGCGTGTACGCAGCGGCGCCCAGAGTAGCCCCCGTCGTTATCACATCCTCGACCACGAGGATGCTCTTACCCTGCACGCTAGTTGGCCGTGTGCAACTAAAGAGCCCTTTAAGCCCCCGAAGTCGCTCCTCATGCGTACGAAGTGCTTGGGGGGAACGAGCGGAGGTGTGCCTGAGAAGCTCTGTGTATACCGGTGTCGGCGTTGTGCACGCCACCAGCCGCGCAAGCTCAGCGCACGGATGAAAGAGGCGCTTGCGATAGGCAATCGGTGATGAGGGGATCGGAATAATGAGATCCCACGTCTGCTCGTCGAAGAGGTGAACGAGGGACTCGGCCATCCAAGAACCTGCGAGTCGTGTGAGCGTGGGGCTCGGTCGATATTTCATCGCCCGTATGAGGTCTCGAGGTAGCCCGCCGTATTCCCACAAAAAACGGATTCGATCGGGCATTAGCGGAAACAGGATGCAAGTTGGGCAGGGCGCGTCGTCGCCGGCTGGATGGATGTGAGGCGAGAAGCAGGCTGAGCAGCGGCTCGCCATGATATCGTCTAGGCATGGAACAGTGGGTCTACACCGGAAGCAGAGGTAGCTGCCCCTGAGAGGTCGGTGACACACCAGACACTCTCGCGGGAAGAGGACCTCTAAACTGCGCAGCATGGTTGTGACGTACGAAGCAGCCATGCCGATCTATCGGCTTAGCGAAGCAAGAGTTGTGTGGGATGGTAGGGCCCGATGGGTTTGTTTCGTCCTGCCTCAAATGCAAGCCCGGGCCAGGCTTCTCAGAACAGGCTTCTGCCCGTCATCTCAGCAGGCTGCGGAATCTTCATCATCTTCAAGAGCGTTGGTGCGATATCACACAGTGCACCATCGGTACGTAACGCCTTGACCTCAGGAGCACCCACTACGATCACAGGTACTGGGTACGTGGTGTGCGCGGTGTGGGGAGATCCATCCTCGTAGTTGATCATCTGCTCTGCGTTGCCGTGGTCCGCAATGATGACGGCTTGCCCGCCGGCGTCCTTCAAGGCTGCTAGGATCTGTCCTAAACAGGTGTCAGCGGTTTCTACCGCCTTTATACCGGCCTCGAGCACTCCCGTGTGTCCCACCATGTCGCAGTTCGCAAAATTGACCACGATGAAGTCGTACGAGCCCGAGCGGATACCCTCTACAACCAGCTCTGCTACGCCGAATGCGCTCATCTCCGGCTTCTGATCGTAAGTCTTCACGTCGCGTGGTGAGGGAGCCATCTTGCGCTCTTCGCCCTCGTACGATTTTTCGATTCCGCCGTTGAAGAAGTACGTCACGTGCGGGTACTTCTCAGTCTCCGCTACGCGTAGCTGTTTCAAGCCAGCTTTGGAGAGAACCTCGCCGATATGGTTTTTGATCTCTACCTGCTCGAAGAGTGCTGGGAGGTGGAAGGTGTGATCGTAGTCCGTGAAACACAACACCCGTTCTCGTGCAGGTACAGGTACATTGCGGGTAAATCCTGAAAATCCAGGGACGCAGAGGGCTGCCACGATTTCGCGCATGCGGTCTTCACGGAAGTTGAAGAACACGAAGCCATCGTCGGGCTCTGCGGATCGTGACGAAGTCACGGCTGGTTCGAGAAACTCGTCGGTTACACCGCGAGCGTAGGAATCTTTGACATAGCTGTTCAGATCCTGGGTCGCCGTGCCCTTGCCCAGAACGATCGCATCGTAGGCCACCTGAACGCGCTCCCAACGCTTGTCTCGATCCATGGCGTAAAATCGACCACAGATAGAGCCTACAGAGCATCGCGGGTACTTCTGGATCTCTACCAAGAGCTTGCTGAGATCCTTGTCAAAAGAGGTAGGCGAGACATCTCGGCCATCACTGATCAGGTGCAGCACGATCTCCGCTGAGTTAACGTCCTGGTTAAGCCGAGCGAGCAGGAGTTCGAGATGCTCAGAGTGCGAGTGAACGCCACCGGTGCTGTAGAGCCCGACTACATGGATCCTCTTCGATGTCGCCGTGGCTGAGAGGAAGGTATTGTACTCCTTGGATTCTGTTAAAAAGGGCCCGGACAGGGCACGACTGATGCGCAGTAGCCACTGCTCTACCTCACGCCCTGCTCCAAGGTTCAAGTGCCCGACCTCTGAATTTCCCATCTGGCCGGCGGGAAGACCGACCCTTTCGCCGTATGTCACCAGAGTTGCGTGAGGACACGATGCAACCAGTTCGTCATAAACGGGTTTCTTTGCTTGATGAACTGCGTTGCCACGCGGGTTGGGATTGAGGCCGAAGCCATCCAGAATGCACAGGAGTGTAGGTTTCTTCATAGTATCTCTCGTAGGGCAGATCGATTAGGGCGTAGAGAGAGCCGGTGAGGGCTCTACTCGTTCGGCGGTGAATGGAGTTCCTCGTGAGCTTGTCGGTACTTTGTCGGGCTCGCCGAGTTCCTGCCACAAAGGCGCTGTTTCGTTGATGAGGCCTAAGCGGGAGAGGCACAGACCTGTCAGGACTGCGTGAGTTCGTTTGAGCTCTCCAGTGAGGGGAATCCCCTCGCGCTCGGCGAGAGAGGGGAGATTTCTGAGCGCTGTCTGAGCGTCCTCGTGCTTGTGCAGGGCGAGTAAGGTTTGTGCAACCACGAGTTCGGCGCGGATTCGCGCCGCACCGCTACTCGAACGGGTTGCACTGCGGGCAGCAGCCAACGCGCGATCTGCGCGCTTCACGAAATCACCGGGAGCCTTGGTGAGCCAGAGATCGACCACCTTAAGCCACCTTGTTGGATCGTCGCCCGATGCCTTGGCAGCCTTGACCAGTAATTCAGCGGCCTCCTCGAAACGACCCGCGGTTACCTCGAGTTCAGCCAGTCGTTCAAGAGCTGGTACGCAACCCGTGTGTCGCTTGACGAATCCCTGCAAGCCCTCGCGGAGCGCGCTCTCGCTTGAGCATTGTTGAACGAGTTGTGAAAAAAGTAGGCGAGTTTTGACCGCTGCGCTGGAGTCATCTGTGTATCCCGCGCGCTCGATCTCGTTCTGGTATTCGATCGCATCGTCGATCCGGTTCATGTGCTCAGAGATGTCACGTGCGCACTCGAGGGCACGTTTGCTCGGGAATTCCGATACTATCAGCGCGATGTTGTCGCGCGCCGCCGTGTCGTTCCCGAGCTTCTGATTCAGCTCTGCGGCTTTGAATAGGATCTCAGCATTCGCCCGCTTCTCTGCGCGCAGGAGGTCGAGCACCCTCAGAGCCTCTCGGCTGTCCCCGAGGGTGTCGAAGCAGGTTGCGAGCTCCACTTTGGCGATGACGTTCTCGGGATCCTTTCGAAGGATCTGTTCCCACACATTTCTCGCCGCATTCCACTCGTGAGCGGCCATGAAGTTTCTCGCCTTCACGAAAAGTTCGAAGAAGGCCTGTCGAGATCTCTCCAATCCCAGCAAGCGGCGTTCCCGCATGTACCCCTTGAATCCGAAGAATAGGGCGATTATCGAGGCAACGATGCAGCCAGCAGCGAAGATTCCGAGATAAAGGACCCCGGCGTTCGCTGTGACTTGAAGTGCAGGGCCTAAGTGTAAGGTTGCACTCTCAGAGTTTGTAAGGGTGATGTAGAGCGTTACCCCGATGAGTAACGCAAGGATAATGAATCGGTTGAACTGTCGAAGCATATGCACCGTCTAATCGAGCTTGGCAGTATTGTAGTCCGGCCGATGTGGAGGTGTACAGATGACCAGCCGGATTTGAAGGCCGCCATTAGTAGCGCACCAGCTCAGCTCATATCGGGCTCGAGGAGTCTCTGAGCCGCCCCCTGAATAGGAAAAGCCCGCTGCCCCTCCGATAGAGAAGGGCAGCGGGCTCCTGCAAAGGGGTTTCCCGCACCTTTAAGAGGGCTAGATATTCGAAGCCGCGGCCCCCTCTGGCTCGTCCATCATCACTGGGATCGTATTCGGAGCAGGCGACCCTACTCGTCGAACGATTACCGGCGAGTTAATGAGAAGTGTCGTGGTGTCTGCGAGGCGATGGTACTTGATATCAAAGCCTTCCTTATCTATGACGAAGTACTTCTCGATAACCTTGACCATTTCCTCGCGGAATCCGGCCATCTCCTCGTTAGTAAGGCCAGTTCGGTCCTGAACGAGCACGAAATGTAATCGGCTCTTCGCAACTGCTTTGCTCTCGCTGTTATCCCCGAAGAGCTTTTTCTTGAGTGTGTTGAACACGTTCTAGAACTCCATTAGTGACTCAACTGCGTTCGATTTCTTGACTTTATCCGTAAAGGGTGTCCTCGTACAGATAAAATCGGCTATGGGCTCACCCCTAGTTTGCGGGTGAGGCGGTCCCAGAGAGATCCACCAGACAAGTTCGGAATAGGTATCGACTCGCCACAAACACGACCT
>JBILEW010000086.1:0-16412 GCA_044351885.1 Bdellovibrionota bacterium | reverse complement strand
TCTGGTAAACGCCTGCCCTGCTTTCGATTTTGGATTGTAGGTGACCGGCTCGCCACAGTTGGCAGCTACAATAATCTGCTCGTCGCGCTCGATGACGCCTAGGATCTCGACACCCAAGATGTCTTGAACATCTCTAACCGAAAGCATGTCTCCACGACGAACCATGTCAAAATCTATGCGGTTGATAATGAGTCGAGCCTCGATCCCTTTTGAAGATAGCAACCCCACGACCCGGTCGGCGTCGCGAATAGCTGAAACCTCAGGGGTGGTAACGACGATTGCCGAATCCGCACCGGCGCATGCGTTGCGGAACCCCTGCTCAATTCCAGCGGGCGAATCTACCAAGATGTAGTGGAACTCCCGGCGGAACTGATCGAGCACGTAGCGCACCTCTGCCTCGTCGATGACGTCTTTGTCGTCGGTCTGGGACGCTGGTAACAGGAAGAGATTGTTAGACTTCTTCGACTTGATGATAGCCTGGGAGGGCTTACAGATCTTCTTGGCTACATCCACCAAATTGAAGACTATGCGATTCTCGAGTCCCAGAATCACATCGAGGTTTCGCAACCCTATGTCAGCGTCGACCACCAGTGTTCGTTGACCCCTCAGGGCTAACGCAGCGCCTAGGCTGGCGGTGGTAGTAGTCTTGCCGACCCCGCCTTTTCCAGAGGTGATAACGATCACCTCCCCTAGGTCCTTTTTGCCTCCAGCGCCAGAATTCCTCGTATTCATTAATTACTCCCTTCTACGTACCCAGACGGTTCGAGATTGGTATGGTTCAACGACTATCATGTTGCTTTCAACGCGAGCGACCTCTGGACCCCCGTTGCGTGGTGAGCTTTCGCTGCGTTCTCCGCCTGCTCCTCGCGAGATCACGAGGCCTATGCGGAGCTGTGTAGGTTGCAGGTTGAGGCTGAAGATGACACGCCCACCGCCACTTTCGTCATATGCGCCGGCGTGGGCAATTCCTCGAAGCGTTCCGAGTATGACGATATCTCCCCCAGCGATAACCTCCGCGCCGGAATTCACGTCACCAAAGACGACGATTGAGTGCTCGGTCTCCACTTTCTGCCCGGAACGAAGAGTGCCGTAAATGATACGGGAGTCTGGCTCGTCCCATAGCATTGAAGGCCCAGTGCTTGGTCGTGTATCGAACCCCTCCATTCCGTCGAAAAGGCTCATGGTCTTGTCAACGGCGGGAGATTCCAGCCGAGTGGTGGATGCGCGAGGGGTTGCTCCAACTATGGAGAGACCTGGCTGCGGCTGGTTGGCGCTGGATGCTTGAGGGGCGGTAGCGCTGGACTGCTTCGAAACCGCTGTCTTGAGTCGCGAGCTTCGCACTGAGATAGAGAACTCCGATGAAACAAGTGCAGTGAGCTCCTGAATCACAGCGTCCTCAGGCTTGCGCCCTACCCATTCAAAGGCCACATCATGACCTGACAGAAACGAGCGTCTAGACTCCAAGAATTCCCTGACAGCTGCATGGAGATCGGTCGAGGCAACCCTTCCATCGATTCGCAAAACCAATCCTTCGGCAGTGCCGCGTGCTGCAACTACGCTGCTACGCTCGTCTCTTTCGTGGTTGGCTGGATCGAGACCGCTCGAAGCATGGGAGCTGGGTGCGGAAGGAGAAGTCGGAAGAGGTCCTGACTCGAAGAATCCCTCGTCGCTCTCATTGAAGGGGTTGTCCATACTACTCCACTATTCAAAGAGCCGGCATTGTAGGTCTGCAGATCCGAAAAATCCAGAAGAAAGCGCCCAACATCCGAGTAATTTTATCGGAAGATCATCGAGCTTTCTCACCAGTGCTACGCCGCTCTTGCATCTTTACCTCACACACGTTGATGGTCGCTCCTCGACATTCTTCACGACGGTCAGAGAAGCGCGTTCACGAGAATCAGTCAGGTGAAGACGAATTACTTTAAGCGGCTTATAGCAAAGTGGGGGATCTCGCGTCAACAAACAAGTTTTGAGAAATTACCCCTTGCGTGGAGGCTTGCGTTTGAGCAAGCGCTGTGTCTAGTGCGTATTTTTTCCGCGCGCGGGGAGATTGTCGGAGGTGAAGAGAAAAATTACCTCACCGATGCCCCTTGCATTCTATCTTGTGGCTCACAATAGTTCCACCATGACCATTTCGGCGGAAGAAAACACCCTGACGTTCGGTAAGCGACTAGCGGACTTGATCAGTATGGGCTTCGGAAGCGGTGCCACCGGCGCAGCACCAGGTACCTTCGGAAGCCTGGCAGCGGCTTTCGTATGGTGCGTCCTTCAATTGAGCGTGTTGCCGGCCTCGACATTTACTCACGTAACACTTCTTGTTGTCGTCACACTCGTGGGCACGATTGCTATCACCAAAAGCCTTCGACAGCTTTCTGAGCAGGATCCTGGCTGGATTGTCATAGATGAGTGGGCAGGTATGTATGCTGCTCTCGTTGGAGCCAATGCAGGTAGCTTGTCGCAGGTGGTCTTCGCTTTTGTTGTGTTCAGGATTTTTGATATTTGCAAGCCGGCGCCTGTTCGAAGCGCAGAGCGCCTGCCGGGCGCTTTCGGGGTCATGATGGACGATCTCGTGGCGGGTGCATTGACCTGGGTGGTAGTTCAGGCGGTCGTGCCGATAGCTCGAAGCTACGGACTGTCGTGGGGAGGTCCGGGGTTATGGTGAGGAAGAAGGGCAGCGTGTCGATGATGCTCCTAGCAGCAATCCTGGTGGGAGCGGTGGTTCTGTGTTCGGGATGTTCGAGTGGCTACCTCGTGCGTGCTGCGCTCGAGCAGGGCAAGATCCTGCTCGGGCGTAGGCAGATACAGAAGGTCATACTGGATCCTGAAACACCGCTACAGCAGCGGCAGAAGCTCGAAGTGGTGCTCGAGGCGCGAAGTTTTGCGCAGACCTTGGGGTTGGACCCGGGGGGCTCGTTTACGAAATACAGTGCCGTGGATCGAGATCCGCTGGCTTGGGTCGTGGTGGGATCGAAGCGTGATGCTTTTGCCCTTCGCTTGTGGTGGTTTCCTATCGTCGGCAGCGTGCCGTACAAGGGGTTCTTCGAGAAGGAGGACGCATTAGCCGAAGCTGCGGGTCTGGAGAAACAGGGCTTTGAGACTTCGGTGAGAGGTACGGAGGCCTTCAGTACTCTTGGATGGTTCAATGACCCAGTGCTCTCCACTACCCTGAAGAATCCTCCCACTCGCATCGTGAATACCGTGATTCACGAAAGCGTGCATTCGACTGTGTGGATCAAAAACAATGTCGGATTCAACGAAAGTTTGGCGAATTTCGTCGGGACCGAGGGGGCTCTCGCCTATTTCAAGTCCAAACTCGAGGAGTGTCGTGGTCAAGACAAAGGGTGTGAAGACGAAAATGCGAGGTTGAAAGCTGCCGCGGCGGATCGACTGCTCCAGTACGACCTCAGCACGCTCATGGATTCCCTCTACGGAGACCTGCAGCGGTTGTATAGTGACTCAGCTTTATCCGCAGACGACAAAATAGAGCGCCGTGCCGGCATATTCGAACAACACTTGAACCCTTTTCGCGAACGATATCCCAAGCTGCAGGTTCTTAAGGCGGTGAACAACGCCGAGATAGTGCAGCTGAAGCTTTACCTCACCGATCTCGGGTTCTTTCGGCGACTCTTTGAAAGAGAAGGGGGAACATGGGATGCTTTCCTCGAAAAAATTCGAGAGATAGAGCGAGTTGTTGACAAGGAGCCCCTTAGGGATCCCTTCGAGGTGCTTCGTAGAATGGTAGGAGATTCGGCATGAGTACGTTCGCTGACAGATTGCAGGCATCGATTTTGGAATCTAAGAGTGTCTTGGTTGCCGGTTGTGACCCGGTGCTCGAGACCCTGCCTGCGTTTCTTCTTGAGGCGGCGACCAAAGGTGCTGATTCGGACGCAGAGTTTGTCGAGCGTGCGCTGGATCAATTCACGGAGATATTCCTGGAGGCAATCAAGGGACGAGTCGCCGCTGTCAAGCCGAACATCGCCTTCTTCGAGCAGTACGGACTCGCGGGACTCTGCGTGTTCAAGCGTTTCTGCGATGCGACCAGATTGGCGAAGATCCCGCTTATCATCGACGCGAAACGTGGCGACATAGGCTCGACCGCTGCTGCATACAGTTCGGCATACCTCGGTTCCGTCACAGTGCGTGGGCGCTCGCTGACAGCCTTCGAATGTGACGCCCTTACTATCAATCCTTTCTTGGGCTTTGACACCCTCGAACCTTTTCTGACGGACTGCCAGCGGCACGGGAAGGGTGTGTTCGTCCTCTTGAGAACATCGAACCCTGGTGCCAAAGATCTGCAAGGCTTGATGTGTGATGGAGCTTCCGTAACCGATCACGTCGCTCGATGGCTCGCCAGTAACGCTGAACGTCTCGCCGGATCGTCTGGTTGGTCTGGTCTCGGAGCAGTAGTGGGCGCCTCGTATCCAGAGGAGGCGCGCGCACTGCGCGCCGCGCTGCCAACGAATTACTTTTTGATCCCGGGGCTCGGCGCTCAAGGCGGAACGGCTGACGACTCGGTGGCAGGCTTCGGTGTGCGAGATGGGGTAAGGGGCGGAGGATTAGTCAACGTCTCGCGCGGATTGCTGGCAGGAAAGCCGACGTCGAGTGAGGAATTTTTGGACCTTATCCGCGGTCATGCCGAGACTTTCAATAGTCAATTGCGTGAGGCGCTTACATAGAGTGCAGCCATACTCGATTTGACAAGAACTCGACCCTCGCGCAGAGTACCTCCGGCATGAGTATGTTTCCCAAGGGCTCGAGTAAGAGCTCATCTCCCAAACCACCTCCGGCTGATTCCCTCGTCGGTAGCTTCGTTCAATACGAGGACGAGGGATCCGTTATTCTCGGAGTAGTTACGGCTCCCAAGAAAGACCGTTATCTCATTCTCAATATGCGAGGGCGAGAAGTCGAGCTCGGCAAGGGGCGCCTCTACCAGCTCCCCGGTCGAGAAGGGAACACCGCAGGGTCTACCTCGGCTCGTGTGGCAGAGCTCTCTGCTCTACATGCGAAGATAGAAGAGCAGGCCGAGGCGTTGGATGTCGCAGAGTTGTGGTCGTTCGTTCACGAGGATGTGCGAGCGTACACGGTGCAGGAGCTGAACGAGACGTACTTCGGAAATAACGATCTCGTCACGCACGCTGGACTGCGGGTGGCCTTGATTCGTGAGAAGGTTCACTTCAAGAGGGATAAGGACGATTTTGAGCCACGATCGGTCGAAGTTGTCGAAGAGCTCGAAAAAGCTGAAGAAGCCAAGAGAAAGAAGCTTGCTGTCAGCGAGGCAACTGCTGCCTTCATAGATCTTAGGCTTAAGGACCGTGGAGCGCCGATACCGCGTGAGATCGAAGACAATATCAACCTGATGGCAGAGGTCGCCGCGGGCGTAACTCACAGCGATCCGGCTCGACAGAAGGAAGGTAAGCAACTCGTTCGACTATGCGCCGAGAAGCTCCATATTCCTGAGAACGTTCCGATCGAGAAGCAGGCTTTTGATGGATTGGTACAACTCGGTGTTTTCAAGAGAGACACGAACCTCTCTTTTATTCGCAACGAAATTCCTGTTGCGCACAAGCCTGAAGTGCTCGAGGAGGCTCGCCAACTTCCGCGCGCCCGAGAGCTGCAAGATTTCGAGTCGTATGTCCGAGAAGGACGAATCGACCTGACTCGCAAAGCTGCTTTCACAATCGATGATGAGTCCACAAAGGACATGGATGATGCGCTGAGCCTCGAGCAAACCCAAGATGGCTTTGAGCTCGGCATTCACATCACTGATGTAACATGGGCAGTGCTGCCCGAGACGCTACTCGATTTGGCAGCACGGCGTCGCGCGACCTCGATTTATTGCGCTGATCAGACCGTAAATATGCTTCCGGAGGATTTGTCAGAGGAGCGATTGAGCCTGTGTGAGGGAGAGGTTAGGCCGTGTCTCTCCGTCATGCTGCAGTTCTCCGCGAATTTCGAGATTCTCTCTTCACAGATCGTGCCCTCGTTCGTCAGATCCCAGAAAAGATACTCGTACGACGACGTAGACCGGCTGCTCGAGGAGGGAGATGGAGCCTTGTTGACGGTCCATGATATCGCCGCGGCATGTGAAGAACGTCGATTGCGAAAGGGTGCGGTAAAGGTGCACCGACGGGAGGTTGTTCCGTTCTTGGAGGCCGATGGTTCGATCCGCTTGCTCGAAATAGAGGAGGAGAGTCCGGCACGCTCGTTGGTAGCTGAAATGATGGTGCTAGCAAATTCCGTGATGGCGGAGTTTGCAGCGCAGCACCGTATCCCCGTTTTGTTCAGAGGACAGGAGCGGCCCGACGACGACACAGGCGATTCTGATTCGAAAGGTGCCGCACCTGAAGGGCCAGCGAAAGATTACAGTGCACGTACGAAACTCAAAAAATCGACGATCTCTTTTGAGCCTCAACATCATTCCGGTCTCGGATTAGACGCCTACATACAGGCATCGTCGCCAATCCGTAGGTATATGGATCTCTGTCATCAACGACAATTTTTGTCGTTTCTGCGTACCGAGAAACCTTGGATTTCTCGCGAGCAGTTTGAAACCATCGTGTTCGAGGTGGAGAACTACCTACAAAGTGCGAACGTGGTCAGCCGAGAAACGAAGAGGTACTGGCTCCTGCGATATCTCGAGCAGCGTGGCAAAAAGGTTCCGATAGAGGGCACTGTGGTCCGAGTTGATACGAAGACGCCGCTGGTGGAACTCGATGAGGTATACCTGACGGTGTTCTTCAGACCACACAAGCCGGTGAAGCTCGGACAGCGCTTGACGCTCAAGGTCTCCGCGGTTGATCCGCAAGCTGATTACATTCGCTTAGATGAGGTGTAGGACGGCGTCCGGGCACAAAGTGCCGTTTGAATGACGTCAAAACCTGCCCGTGTGTCAGAGAACCAACCTGACTCCCCGTCCGATGTTCCTCGTAAGTCACTGACATGACGGCTTTTATTTAAATTGTCCTCAAGCTCCTGAAGAAATCGGCCGTTCAGATATGTGGCGCGATTCATGCTCTCTAGAGTCTGTACCACAGCGACTTTGAAGGTTTTCAGGAGCACTTATGGCTAAGGTTGACGATGAGCTTCTCGATTTGACTGAAGAACAGCTTGCCTTCGAGATGATTGAATTAACCTGTGACGAGATGGATTCTCTCAGCCGCGCACTCCACATGATAACGGATCTCTGTCAGGAGCTGACCGAAGAGATCGTAGCTGAAGGTGTAGACACATCAGACAGCACCGTCCACTGAGATCGACGGAAGCATAAAGCACTGTAGAGGTTCGAAAGACACGTGAGAACCGATTAGGTCACGTGATGTTGTTGTTCTGGCGAAAACCGAGCCCGGTTTTCGGACAAGATTCTTCTGCACACCTCCGACGCTACCTGCGTGAAATCCTCGTACCACTGTCCTACGCTCGAAAAGCGTTCGTCGTCGATTTTGAGCGGACAGACAACACGGCATCCGAGTTGCTCAATTTCTTTGCATGTACGAGCTGGGGCGACTGGAAAGGCCGCCGTCACAGTATCCGGCCCCATGCTTCGCACGGCTTCGACAGCAGCCTTCATCGAGGCACCAGTGGCAAGGCCATCATCCACGAGCACCACGGTTTTTCTCCGTATATCAAGGGGTGGGCTATCCGGATTTCTCAAGCTCCTCTCTCGCTCTCGAAGCTCCAGTTCAGCGTTCTGATGCAAAGTGTCCAGAGTGTCTGAAGTCAAGCCGAGTGCCTCGACGACACGCGGGTTCCACTGAACGAATCCTCCCGATGCGATCGCACCGCATGCAAGTTCGGGATGACCTGGCGCACCAATTTTACGCACGATGAGGATATCAAGTGGTGCTCGCAGCAGGCGCGCGACGTGCTGTGCAACCGGAACACCGCCTCGCGGCAGGGCAATTACCACCACTCCTCGTGGTGTTATCATGTGTGCGAGAGCGTTTGCCAACATCACTCCCGCTTGGTCTCTGTCCTTATAGCTACTCATCATGCCATCTACGGTACGGCGAGTTCCTCGAGAGCAACCATGACCTGTAACATCCACGTACGATTTAGCGGATAGCGCATCAGTGTGATGCGGCCAAGGTCTGGGTCGCTAGGATTAATCCTCCATCGCGAGGCCAATCAGGCCCGGCCATGACATACGCGGATCTCTCCGACAGGGACCCCACGGTGTCTGAGAGAAATGGGTGGGAGCGGATGATGGTTGCGTTCCTGTGGACTCAAATTAGAGCGACAAACCATTAGCGTCAAAAAAGCCAGTAACGAAGCCCCAAGGAAACTCCGATCCACGCGCTCAACCCTACGGCCACGCCTAGCGCACCGACGCATGCTCCTCTAGCCCAGTAGAATGTGTACAGCGCATTGTAACGAAGGGGGTGTTCGCGTGCCATGGTGGCATGCAGTCGCGCGAGTTCCCTGATCTCTGGGTCCTCTACACCATATTTCAGGTAATCGCGGATTTCCGTGGCGTGTAGACCTCCGACCAGGAGCGCACATTCGCCACTTGGACCCCAATTTCTCGCAAATTCGGCTTGATATTGAGAGCGGCGTTGAATGAAGTCGAGAGGTATTCCCTTTGCCACCTGGAGTTCGCGCGCGACTTGGTCGGGGAGTCCATCAACTTCATTCAAGAACTCCCACTCATGAGCCGTCGTTCTCTCCGCCTCTCGCCGCTGAAACGGGAGGACGAGGCCGGCAACGAGCGCAAATGCTCCCCGAATATCGAGCGCCGCGCCAATCGCCACCTTGAAAAGCTCGCCCATTCGAATCGGAGCCCAATCGGCGCACGAGATGCTACCGGGAGGAAGACGAAAGTACATGCGCATTCCTTGCTCTGCGACCACGTCTTGGAACTGAGCGAGGGCAGCACTAAAGACGCCTTGATAGCGTTTCCCTGTGGTCCAGCTGTGAAACGTACCGAACAGATGATATCGCCTGCCGTCGACATCGAGCGTGACCGGTGTAGGCTCGATTGGGCCGTCGCATGTCGTGGTCGCCAGTTCGGCATACTGTCTATGGAGTCGCCAGTCTGCCCGGATCTGTTGGAGAAGATTCTCGTCCGATTCAACAGCTACACCGTGCACCTTGTAGAGCCGCCGAAGGTCATCCATCCGGTGTTCGGCGAGCTGCTTGAAGCTGAGGATGGGGCGAGTAGATTCCTGCTCGGGGACTCTTAGCGGCTCTTCATTTTCGACTGCTCGGTCAGACGAAGATGCTGATAGGGCATCAGTAACCTCTTCTTGCGCGGAGCTCGATGGATCGGATACGCGGGTTGTTTGCGTTTGATTGCGATCGAAGGCTTGCATGATGACCTTACAGTACGATCTGTTCGTGGGCGGAACCTAGCAATATTCAACCGCCTGGTAAGGGTGCGTCCTGGATTTTTGACTAGTGCATAGTACTTCTCAAAACGACAGGTGCTGACACCTAGAATGCGCATGAAGCAGCTGTCTTAGGTGCGCTACTCGAAATGGAGCGTTTCAGAAGTACGCTGCACTAGAGGGATGACCCCTTCCGTCGGATCGCATACCACCCGATAGCTGTAAGAAGAGTATTAAATAGAAAGACCCGCATGAAGTACCCGATAATAAATACGATATCCATGTCGGGTACACCATCCCATCCTGGTCTTCTCATCTCCTCCGAGATCCAAGATAGATCGACAACAAAGAGGAGAATTGCAACGCAAAAATGCAACGCTATGATCCCCCTCCAACGCCAGCGCTGCGCGAGGAGGAGTCCACAAACACAGATCGCTATGAGGAAAAATATTCCGTAATTCAAAAGCTGTACCATTGACAGCCACAGCAGCGCTCTGATCATGTCCATAACTGACCTCTCTCCCGAATTTCTCTCAGTCGCCGAGCGGAAACAACCTTTTTACCCCGAGTTTCCGGAATTTCCGAATTTCTTCCTGAATCTCTCTTCCCTAGTTCTCTCTGAGGTCGCGCGACAACAAGTCGCACTTCGGATGACTTCAAGCCACGTCCGTAGTCTCAACAATCTAGGTCGGCTAATCAGGCCTGCGAAGGGCCAATCCATACGCTACGTCGATTTTTTCCCTGTGGAGGGACTAGTGTGATGCTGTGCTAGCAAAGTCCTATAAGCACCCTCAGGACGGCCCTAAGATAGAAGTGGTGGTAATAGGTAATAGGTAGCCGGGGAAACATGTCGCGCAAGCGTCAGATACACGAGCGCCCTGCGGCGAGGAGAGCGCATGTCGATTGAGAAGATAGCTCAGCTAGGGCAGCCGCAATGCACGACCTAAGGATCGCCTTGAAGGGCTGTTAGCTAACAGCAGAACTCCTTCTTCCAGGCTAAATGTGCACACCAGCACACTGCCGCTTGGGTGGTACTTCATTCCTTTCGCCAAAGTGACTATAGTATTCGCCACTCAGAGGCAGGATTTTCGTCGCGACAGCAAAAACACTAGCCCCGCTATAGGGGAAAAACTAGCCCCGCTACAGGGGAAAAGGGCCTCATTGCGCCGCGGCGTCAACCGTCTGCGTGTTGATTGCTATCGATCCCTTGGAGCCAGGCTCGTCGTCAACAAACTCTACTATGTCAGCTGTTACGGTCAGTTTTGGAACCGAAAACAAGACAAACCAATTGCCCGTTCTTTCTTGGGTGTGATTGGCCAACGTAACAGCTCTGCCTTCAAACGATTGACCTACGGAGTCATAAATTTCCTGAACTGCGTCGCTATGGCTCGGGTGAACGATTGGAATAAAGCCAAGTAGTCTGAAGCCGTACTTAACCGATTTTGCTCTCGCCTTTATTATTTTGAACTTGCGATCCTCTAAGACTGGCCCTGGCATCGTGTTCACAGAATGGCAGCCGCTAGCAATCAAGAGTAAGAAGAAAATTCCAAGGACTTTAATTTTCATTATATCCATCGTAAGGGATGATACATAAGGCCGATATCGATGCACGGCTCAATAGTTAGCGCGTGAGCCAGCGGACCACAAGCTAGAGAAAGTACAGTGGCACCTACAAGCGGCACCAGTATAACCAATAGGGCCGACTAAATAAGCATAGCGTTGCAAAAACACTAGCCCCGCTACAGGGGAAAACGAAGAGGGGCGAGCCGATCTCTTCGCTTTCCTAGTGAGCGATCGGCACAGCCTTGATCGCCAGGATCAACCCCGCATTGTGAGGGCAATCGGTTCCCGTCAGAACAGAGTCATCAGCATCGAAATGGATGCGCGTATTCAAGATGTCGGCACCGCCGGTATCTTTCCAATTGAGCCATACGCCCACACGCTTGTGATCCATGTACATCGGGCGCAGGGCGAGGGATTGACCATTCGGAAGGTGCAGCGTCTCTCTTTTTCGCAGAGACACTTGCTCCTCCTTCGAGGCGAGTAGCTTGAAAGAGGAGAAGGGTAGCTGCATGAGTTTCGGTTGCAGATCCCTGAGCGCTTGATCGATGCGCACGACGGATTCATTAGTTTCGTTAGAGGATTCTGTCTCTATAGGATCGGTTGCTTCGATGGTTCGAACGAAGATCTTCACATCGGATGCTTCTTCAACACGGTCTTCGGCGAGCGCGGGGCTAAAGCACCATAGAGCACTTACGAACCAGAAAGAGACGATCTTAAACCAGACTGGGCAACAGCGTAGCGGAGATACCATAGCCCCCTATTTCGACTGGTTGAGAGGGCTTCCGTCAAGCCCCTGTTCGAGCATCGTCTGGAGCGTAGGGACAGCTGGCGCAGGCTGTCGCGCATTTCGCAAGCCGGCGCCGGGTTTGCGGCGCACCCAGATTATCGCAGACTTACCGTGCGGGTTTTGAATCAGCGCGAGTGGACCGTTAGCGCGCATCCAATCAACCTCCATTGATGGTGCGAGTGCACGGGTACGCATCCCCGAATTGCCAGTGAGGCGAGGGTTTGCGCCGCCAAGAGCAACTTGAGTTACATCCGAGGAAGCGCTCGAGCCGGATATTCCACCGCGAGCCACAGTCAGTATCTCGGTGGGCGCGGACGTTCGGGTGATCAAAACCAAGGCTAGGGCAGCAACTGTGGCACCCGAGAGGCCGCCCACGACCACCTGGGGTTTGAACAGCTTGTCGAAGAGGCTAGAGCGGGAACGGGCTGGCTCCTCTCGACGACTACCGAGATAAAAGGCGGCACGCTCTTCGCTCTCAATGCGCGCCGATATGCGCTCCCAGAGATCTCCAGACCTCTCGTCGTTTTGCGAGCAGACTTCCTGACACTCGTTTTTGATGGTCGAGAGTTGCTCGAAGAACTCTCGTGCGTCACTATTCTTCGCTAGAAGAGATTTCGCAGCATAGCGACCGCACACGCCACACTCTCCGTCGAAGTATCGACACAAAAGCAGCTCTTGTCTCTCCGTCAAAGTTTTCTTGTTCAGTCGAGACATCTCGTCACCTAATTGAGCTTTTAACAGCCGTAGTCGTCGAAGCGGAAAGCGCCTCGTCTTCGTTCTCCTCTACGTGGGACCCCGTCGGATTGACGAAGTCACGAAGGGCCTTTTGAAGTGCCTTCCGAGCGTAGTGGAGCCGACTCATTACCGTGCCACGTGGTACCCCCACGGCATGCGCGATCTCGTCGTAATTCAAACCATCTACTTCGCGAAGCATGATGACCGCACGATGCTCCTCCGATAGTTCCCCGAGAACCTGTTGCAGGCGCTGGCCGGCTTCTTTCCGAACGAGAGCGGCGTGTGGACCCTCAACGTTCTGCATATGCTCAGCCGCACCGGCTATAGCCCGGGTCGTGTCTCCGTCAGCAGTGGCTACCCTGTTGACGCCAACTCCCTCTTTGTATTCAACGTGATTGCCCCCGCGTCGACCACTCCTGCGGCGTACATCGATTGCCATGTTGTAGGCTATCCGGTAGAGCCACGTGTAAAACGAGGACTGCCCTTTGAAATTTCGTAAAGATAAGAATGCCTTAACGAAGCTTTCCTGCACGACGTCTTCGGCGTCCTCGCGGCTCTTGAGGATATCCGTGACCATCGTCAGGAGTCGATTCTGATAGCGCTCAACCAATAGACGGTACGCCTCCCTATCCCCTGAGAGGGTCTTGGCCACGAGGGTTTCGTCATCCCTCGGGGGGGTATGCGGAGTAGCAAGGGACTTCATACGTAGTACGGGTCGGGGATGTTCCTTTAGAGCTTGTGGCTCTCTATGGTCGCCTACCTTAGGCTTCAAATTAATCGAACAATCAAGGATACAGCGGCCTTTTGTGTGAGTCGGTTCCGGGGCGGACTCCGTGGCATGGCCGTTATTGTGGTCCTTGTTAAGCCATCTAATCACGATTGGGCCTCTTGCCAACTGTAACCCATGCCTGCATCGACTTTAAGGGGCACTTTCAAGCTCATGACCCCCTCCATCGTGCGACGTATGGCCTCCATAAACTTAGTGTTTTCCTCGGTTCCACGATCTTCGACCTCGACAACCAGTTCGTCATGGATCTGCAGTATGAGGTTGGCACCTATGCCGGAGGTTCGAACAAAAGCATCAACATGGATCATCGCGAGTTTGATGATATCAGCTGCCGACCCCTGGAGCGGGGCGTTGATGGCGGCGCGCATCGCGAAGCCTTGGTCTCGCCCACTGGTGTCGATTGAGCTTATGACCCGCTTGCGACCGAAGATAGTCTGCACCTCGCCGCTCGAAAGCGCCGCATCTTCGAGCTTGTTGAAGTACTCCTTCACACGCGGATATCTGCTGAAGTAGTTGTTAATGTATTGGCTTGCTTGCGGTACCGGAATGCCGAGATCGCGAGCCAAACGAAACGCCCCCATACCGTACACTATACCGAAGTTGATCGTCTTACCGATGCGGCGGATGTTATCCGGCAGCTCTTCGTGAGCGGAATATCCCATAATCTCACGCGCCGTGTTGGCGTGAATATCGAGACCTTCCTGGAAGGCCCTGATCAGATTTTCGTCGCCACTCATGTGTGCGAGGAGCCGCAACTCGATCTGCGAGTAATCAGCAGAGATGAGAAAGCTCCCCTTCTCTGCGACGAAAGACGATCGAATTCGACGTCCCTCGGGGCTCTGCACTGGTATGTTTTGTAAATTCGGATCGGAGCTCGAGAGGCGACCGGTTCCCGTGATGGTCTGATTGAACTTGGAGTGCACGCGCCCCGTAATCGGAGAGATATCTTCAGCGAGTGCATCCGTGTATGTCGACTTCAGCTTGTGAAGCATCCGGTACTCGAGCACGAGCGCAGGTAGCGGATGAACATCCGCCAACTTCTCGAGCACTGAGGAGTCGGTCGACAAACCGGTCTTTGTTTTCTTGACCCCCTTCGTTGAAATCCCGAGCTGCACGAAGAGGATGTCAGCGAGCTGCTTCGGCGAGTTGATATTGAATTCGCAGTCTGCGCATGCGTAGATCTTGGTCTCGAGATCCCGCAGCGAGAGTTCGAATTCCGCCGACATCGTGGCGAGAATTTCGGCATCGACCTTGATTCCTACACGCTCCATCCGAGCGAGTACCGGAATGAGAGGTACCTCAAGCTGCTTGAGTACAGTAGCGAGGCCAGCCTCTTCGATAAGGGGAAGGAGCCCCTTTCTAAGCAGCCACGCGTAATGCGCATCCTGCCCGGCATATTGTGTCGCCGCCTCTATCGAAACCTTCGAGAAATTGTCGACTCCGTCGGTCACCTCGTCGTACTCGATCACAGGAAGGCGCAGGAAGTCGTGCGCCAAGGCTGTCAAATTAAAGTTACGACCGTCTGGGTTGAGAAGGTACGCTGCAACCATCGAGTCGAAGCTCACTCCTTCGACCTTGACGCCGTTAAGCTCGAGGATGCTGATGTCGTACTTGATGTTTTGTCCGCATTTCCCAACGGAGGGGTCGGCAAAGAGAGGTCCGAGCACTCGGACGACGTTGTCCCACGCAACTTGATCTGGTTGATCGACGTGTCCGACAGGCAGATAGTACGCTGTGGTATCTTCCCAGCAGAAAGAGACGCCGACAATTTTCGCCGCGTGCACATCGAGCGAAGTAGTCTCTATGTCGAAAGCGAACTCCCTCTGTTCAAGTAGCCGTTCGCACCACGAGGGGAACTCCTTCGCGGTGACGGTCTTGTACTCAAAAGATGCTGTGAGCGCGCTCTTCGGCTTCGAACCGAGAACGGATTGAAACTCCTTGAAGAGGGAAGTGAATTCGAATTTCTCGAAGAGCTCCGCTAGATGCTCTGCGTCTACCTCGCGACGTGTGAGCACGGCCTCGATATGGGCGGCAGCATCCTCTGGGGACATCGCGGGTTCTTCAGAAGTGGATGCCATAGCATTCGAAGCGATCGCTGCGAGGGGAACCTTGTGATCAACCTCGACCAGCTTACGAGACAGACGCAACTGCTCGATGTTTGATTCAATGGTTTCGGCGATTTTTTTCCGGTTTCGTATCTCAGCGTCCTCTTTGAGCGCTGTGATGTTGGCGATAACCCCTTCGACCGAGCCATACTTTTGAATGAGTTGGGTCGCTGTTTTAGGTCCGACGCCGTCGACTCCCGGGACGTTGTCAGAGGTGTCGCCGGTGAGTGCTAAGACCTCAGTGACCTTGTCGGGGCCTACTCCGAACTTCTCAACGACGTCGGGAATGCGGAAACGTTTGTCCTTCATGGTGTCCCAGATCTCGACCGTGTCGGTAACGAGTTGCATGAGATCCTTGTCGCCCGAAACGATCGTTATCGGTTTGCCCTCGGAGGAAAGTTTAGATGTGATGGTCGCGATGATGTCGTCTGCCTCGTAGCCAGGAAGCTCGAGTACCGGAAGTCCGAGAGCTCGGGAGAGTTCGCGAAAGTAGGGCATCTGTTGCGAAAGCTCGGGAGGGCATTCGGTTCGGTTCGCCTTGTACTCAGGATAGAGATCGTTGCGGAATGTTTTACGACCAGCGTCGAAAACGATCACCACGTGATCCGAGGTCGCTTGCGACATGGTCTTCAATATCATGCGCAGGAACCCGAACAGGGCGTTAGTCGGGAATCCGTCCTTGTTCGAGAGACGCTGAATCGCGTAGAAGGCGCGAAAGATATAGCCGGACCCGTCGATGATGTATGTGATGTCGTGCGCGTTGCTCATAGAGGGGCAGGTTACGCACCACACTCGCGAGCCGTCAACAGCGGGGGAGGGAATTACAAAGAGAAACGTGAATGTAAACGTGCCCGAAACAAAAAGGGTCTTCGTGAAATCGAGTGGGTAGGGCTCGGTGTTATCCCGACGTGAACGTGCTCGTGCACGTAAACGTGAACGTACCCGAAACAGGCATCATGCGGGCTGAAGGCATAGCTTGGAAAGCATGGCTGCAATCCTTGTAAGCAAACGCTTACCAGCGCGATACTCGTCGGGGGAGACATAGTTTAGAGCGTTTAACAGATCAAAGAGCGCGCCACACTCCATGACGGATCCCCGTGCTATTGAGAAAT
>JBILEW010000039.1:0-30105 GCA_044351885.1 Bdellovibrionota bacterium | reverse complement strand
GGCATACACGCGACCCCTCCCACCTAGGGAACAGTCTATCAAATGTGTAAACCATGTAGTGTCGTTGATCTGTAAACGATGATCCGCCGCTGTACCACGTGAACGTACCCGAAACAGGCGTCATGGGAGCTGAAGGCATAGCTTGGAAAGCATGGCTACAATCCTTGTAAGTAACCGCTCCTCCAGGAAGATGATGACGAATCTCAATCGTAGTGATGATGAACTAGAGCGCGGTTCGATAGACGTCTAGTTTTTCATAGTCGAGCACACGGCTCTAATTCGGGCGGGAGGGAATAAAGTTGCTCGTTCGGGTACGTGTACAAGCACGTTCACGCGGAAAGGCGCGATTATGGGTCAAAATAAGAGCTTACCTTATCTCTATCCTCGTCACCACCTCCTCGATGCCAGGATGAGCCTAAATTTGAAATGATGCGACGAGCGGATTTGTACCGTGCACTCTGCAGCAGAAAGGAAGCCCTCCCCTGTCTCATCGCTGAAGAGCGACAGGCTCTCCCTCTGAGTCGATAGTCTTCAAGATTCCAGGTAATGCGAAGCGATTATCCCCCGTTGCTGAGACAAAACCAGACTCGCCCTTGTACTCCTTGAGTGCACGCAGCGCTTGCGCTGCCCCCTCTCCTGATGAAGACTCTGAGAGCGTTCGAACGAGTAGACGCACCGAATCGTAGCAATTACTCGCTGTATAGCTCGAGACCCCTGGATCCAAGGCTTGCAAGCGTTGTTGGAAATCGGACGACGGATCTACTCCGGTGGCGTACACCGCATGTGACATCAAACCTCCGGCTGCCTTGATTTCATCTTTGTCCTCAAAGGTCTCAAATCCATATAATGGAGCCTTAATCCCACTCGCGCGAGCCTGCTTGATCGAGACAGCGAGCTGACCGGGGAACAGTATCGGTACAAAAGCATCGATTGGCTCATGGGCGCGAATACGCTGCATGATACCTCTAAAGTCGAGAACATCATTCGACACCTCCTCGTTCGCGACTACCTCGAGTGCCTTGTCCTGCGCGATCTGCCTGAGGAACGCATCGCGCACCGCCAAGACACCGTTGTGGGTCACGGAGAGGATCGCGATCCTTTTCTTACCTGTGGACGCCAGGTGCTTAGAAAGAAGCTCGGCCTCTCGTTCGGGCAATACCCAATACATAAAGGTGTATGCTCGGCCGCGCGCGACGGCAGGGTCGCTTGCTATAGCGATCTGGGGAATTCGCTTCTGCTCTACAATGGGCGCCAAGGAAAGTGCTGTCCCGGAAGACCAGCTCACGAGACCATCGATCTGATCGATGTCCATCAGCTTCCGTCCTGCTGCAACCGACCGAGCGGCTACGAGCCCATCATCCTCGATGAAAAGCTTGACTCGACTATTTTCCTTCTCGGGCAGCTCCTTGACAGCGAGCTCCGCCGCAGCCCGACAACTTCGACCGAAGGCCGCCGCTGATCCGGTCAAGGGAGCAACAACTCCTATCTTAATCGAGGGCTGCTCCGCACGAGCGGTATGGCCAGGTAGAAACGCGCTCATAGCTAAGAACAGGAGCGCGCAAGGTCGAAAAGAGGTATTCATGTGCCTGACATTACCCCTTCGGAAAATCACAAACAACTCTCACTTTAGGAGGCCTGAGTTCAAAAACCGCCTACATGCACCGGCGCATCACTCCAGGCTTTGCCTACTGCCTCCCCTACACTTTGCACCCTCAATGCGCTACGTTATCAAAACTGATGTAACTCTTGTGACCAGTTATGAAGCCAGCCCAAGGCGCGGCCGCCTCTTCTAGACCTTTTACCCTCTCGTACCCAGAGGAGCTGCCGATCTCGGCAAAGAAAGACGAGATCGTAGCCGCCATACGAACGCATCAGGTCGTCATAGTTGCCGGCGAAACAGGCTCGGGAAAGACCACTCAGCTCCCAAAGATGTGCCTGGAAGCGGGTCTCGGGCTCAAAGGTAAAATCGGGTGTACTCAACCTCGTCGTATCGCTGCGCTCTCGGTTTCACGGCGCATCGCTGAAGAGCTCGGCGTGACATGGGGGCACGAGGTAGGGTGCAAGATCCGCTTCTCAGATCAAACGCGTCGAGATACCGCAGTCAAGGTCATGACAGACGGCATACTGCTTGCGGAAACCAGAGGCGATCCCCTCCTGCGTGGGTACGAAGCGATAATCATCGACGAGGCTCACGAGCGTACGCTCAACATCGATTTCCTGCTCGGCTACCTGAAGAGACTACTCGCCCGTCGCCCCGATCTGAAGGTGATCATCACCAGTGCGACGATCGATACCGAACTTTTCTCGCGCGCTTTCGACAACGCCCCCGTGTTCGAGGTATCCGGTCGCCTCTTTCCGGTCGAGATCCGCTACGAGGCCTTGGAGTCTGACAATGAAGTAGGCGAGATCTCCTACGTCGAGGGAGCAGTCCGAGCTGTAGAGAGGGTGTGCGATGAGTCGCTCGATGGAGACATCCTCGTCTTCATGCCCTCTGAGCGCGATATCCGCGACGTGAGAGACCGCCTCTCCGAGTCAGCCGGCGAAGCGCTCGAGATCCTCCCGCTCATGGGAAGCCTTTCGGCGGGCGAACAGGAGCGGGTATTTCGTCCCTCGAGTCGCCGCAAGGTGATCGTATCCACCAACATAGCTGAGACCTCGCTCACGATCCCCAAGATACGCTACGTGATCGACAGTGGCTTAGCGCGTATGAGTCGTTACAATCCGCGCACTCGTACCAAACGACTCCCGATCGAGGCGATTGCGAAGAGCAGCGCTCACCAGCGCGCCGGACGCGCTGGGCGCGTGCAGGAGGGTGTGTGCATAAGGCTCTTCTCGGAAGAGGAGTTCGAGTCTCGGGCGGAGTTCACCGATCCTGAGATACTGCGATCGAACCTTGCCGAAGTAATCCTACGCATGGAAGCGCTCGATCTCGGAGAGATCTCCGAATTCCCCTTTCTCAACCCTCCCGATCCTCGCGCGGTGCGCAGTGGATATGCCCTGCTGCAGGAGCTGGGCGCCCTCGACACGAACAACGCCCTCACCCACATCGGCCGAGATCTCTCGAAACTTCCGGTAGACCCGACGATCGGCCGAATGCTGATTCAATCGCGTCGTGAAGGTGCCCTCTCCGATGTGCTCGTGATCGCGGCTGGCTTGAGTATTCAGGATCCGCGAGAACGCCCAGCAGAGAAGCGCGAAAAGGCCGAACAGATCCACCGCACGTTCTGGCACCCCGATTCAGACTTCCTGACCATCCTAAACATCTGGGGTGCATTCCGAAAAATTCAGCGCGAATCCAAGGGACAGGGACCGCTCCGGCGATTCTGCAAGGAGCATTTCCTCTCGTACATGCGCATGCGGGAGTGGAACGATGTCTATAGTGAGCTCGCCGAAGCTATGAGTACCAAAGATGTGAGCGAGCCCGAGGATGCGACCATCATCAAGCGCTTCGACGGTCGTTACAGAGCTATCCATCGCTCCGTGCTCGCCGGACTCTTGGGACATCTCGCCTTCCGTAACGATAAAAACCTTTATCGAGCTGGCGCCGGACGGCAGCTCTTAATCGCACCGGGCTCCAGCCTGAGGGAGACGAGTCGCCAACGCGATGCACACATGCGTACAGCAAAACCACCGAAACGTGATCCCTCAAAGGAACAGTGGGTCGTTGCTGCCGAGATCGTAGAGACATCCCACCTCTTCGCACGAACTGTTGCTCGCATCGTACCAACGTGGGCTGAGGAACTGGGTAAGCACCTCTTGAAGCGAACTGTCGAAAACCCGCACTGGAGCGTCGAGAAGGGCTGTGTGATGGCGCAAGAGCGCGTCGCTATACAGGGGCTCGTTCTCGCATATCGCAAGCTTCCGTTCTCGCGTGTCGACCCTGAAGCGGCCCGAGATCTCTTCGTGCGCACGTTACTTGTCACGGAGGGCTCGCCGCTCGAGTACCCGTTCATTCGGGACAATCGTAAGCTGTGTGACAAGGTGGCGGCCCGCCTTGCGCACTCTGGTAGACTTAACCGCCAAGAGCTCGAAGAGAGCCTCGTACAGTTTTACCTTGCACGACTGCCCCTTGTATCTTCTTTGCGAGAGCTCGATCAGTTTGTACGAGAACAGTTACCGCGTGATCCCACGCGCCTTGCTCTGACTCCTCACGATCTATGGGGTGGCACTGAGGTCGCGCTCGATGACGCGCAATTCCCCGACGAGTTGGAGATCGGCGGGGCCACCGTGCAGGTACACTACCGATACGCACCCGGAAGCACTCGCGACGGAGTCACTCTGGCAGTTCCGCTCGCTCTCGCAACACGCATTCCATCCAAGGTACTCGAGGGAGCAATTCCCGGACTGCGAGAACACCAGGTTCTTTACATCATCCGCGACCTTCCGAAGCAGTACCGTCTTCAACTCGACAACTTCGCCGAGGCTGCGCGTATCATTGCGACCGATGATGCCATGCAGCGATTACCACTTCTCGAAGGTATGGCTCACGTGCTGCATGCGCGCTTCGGGGTGCTCGTACCGATCGAGGCACTCGCGTCTGTCGAGCTGCCACAGCATCTAAAGCCTCGCATCGAAGTAACCGAGGAGTCCGCGCCCTCCAAAGGCACCCCCAAGGCGCAGCCCAGTCATCAACGCCCTTCCGAACAGCCTCGCGATGGATCTACTCGTGCATGGGAGAGCGCTCGAGCCTCATGGGAGCGCGAGAATCTACCAGGGTGGGATTTTGGAGATCTTCCCGCTCACATCGAGGTCGCCCGCGTATCAGGTGTTCCCGTCTACCTGTATCCGGGGCTCGTACCCGATGGTCAGAACGTTGTCCTGCGACTGCTCGACGACGAACACACAGCTCGCTTAATTTCGAAGGGAGGCATGGACCTGTTACTTCGGCGAGCGCTATCAAAGGAGCTTCAGGATCTCGCCAAGCAGGCACGAGCCGTCGAGCAGTCGAAGCACCTGATTACTCTGTACACCACGCCGGAAAAGCTCAAAGGTCTCGTGCTCGAAGCAGCAGTCGCACGTATGCTCGAGCGCGAATCGACATATCCCCTACTCAAGCGAGACTTCAAAGCTGCTCTCGAGCACGCTCGAGAGCGAATGCTGAACCTCGTCCCCTCAATCGTAGGTTGGGTACATAGCTGTCTCCAACTGCGCCGTCAGATCATCGACACCAAGAGACCGTATCCCGGCATGCGTGGCGATCTCGAAGCGCTTCTGCCCCCGGAGTTTTTGACGACGGTACCCTTCGAACACTTGAAACACCTGCCCCGTTACCTAAAAGCGATGCTCGTGCGCGCTGAACGGGCCGATAACAATCCGGCTCGCGACAAGCAGTGCGCGCAACAGCTTGAACCGTATCTCCTGCTACTTAGAAGGGACAAGTCGGGCATCCCGAATGACTTCCGGTGGATGCTAGAGGAGTTTCGTGTCTCGCTCTTCGCACAGGAACTGGGGACTGCCTATCCGATCTCCGCCGCACGCCTGGACAAGGCCTGGGCACAGCTTTCCGCCTCACGGAACTGAATTAACGATGCTCCAAACCGGGGCGTGGCGCGATTGCAGACAGCTCCCTGTGCGCACAATTCGACCGCCTTACTGCTGGCGCGGGTTATGAGATAACTAACCCGAATTACTGCTTTTAAATCCCGTCATGTGCAAGGCTTCAGCTCTCGTTTGCGAGTGCCGATTACTACTATGTTGTAGAGCGCCCCACGGCGCGCCGTATTGAGAACTCTCGCATGACTCCTCCGCCCTCTTCCAACGATCAGATAGCCAAAGCTCGGATGCACGATTTTCTGAGCTCCTCGTCAGAGCGCGCTTTCGACGACTTCGCTGCCCTAGCGGCCCAACTCTGCAACGCTCCTTACGCGCTCATCTCGTTCGTCGACGAACGGCGTGAATGGGTCAAGGGATGTTACGGTACAGCACTCGGTCAGATGTGCCACGAGACACACTTTTCGTTCCAAACGATTCGGGCTTGTGCACTCTTCGAAACGGTTGATGCCAATACGAATCCTCATACCGAGTCGCACCCATGTATCGCCAGCGACCCGCTGATTCGATACTACGCCGGAGTTCCACTGATCACACCGAGCGGAGACGCCATAGGCGCTCTCGCTATCTTCGACAGATGTTCTCGAGAACTCCAACCACATCAAAGAGAGGCGCTTCTGCTCCTCTCGAAGAACGTAGTCGCGCAATTCGAACTACTGCACAAGAGCCACTTCTTCAAGCAGCGCATGGACGTTCTCACCGAAAGTGAGCGCCGGTTTCGCAGCATCGCCGATGCGTCACCGATGCTGCTGTGGATCTCCGACGATGCGGGCAACCGCACATTCTTCAACAAGGCATGGTGCGAGTTCACTGGACTCTCGCGCGAAGACAGTATCGTCGATGGTTGGCACGACGTGGTGCACCCCGACGATCGAGAGATCTATAACAGGAAGTGGAAAGAGGCCGCGTACTACAGAGGGCGTTTTCAGTTAGAATTCCGCCTTAAACACTCCTCAGGTACGTACCGATGGGTCATGGAACAAGCGATACCCCTGGTATCCGCAAGTGGTCGCGTCGAGGCATACGTATCATCCTGTGTCGACCTGAGCAGCCGCAACGCCAACGAGCTTCAAGGTCAGAGCAACGAGGCTCGCTTCAGAGCGGTGAGCGAAGCTGCACCTCTTGGAATCTTCGTCACGGACTCGGACGGGAATATCATCTACACCAATCACCGCTTTCAAGAGATCACCGGTCAGAGGGGCGAAGAGAGCCTCGGCTCCGGCTGGCTCAAAGCGGTACCAGCGGAGGATCGGGAGCGCATACAAAAGAACTGGTATGCGTCGACCAAAACGGCATCCTCTTTCGAAGAGCTCCATCGCTACAAGAAGCCAAACGGAACGATCGTGTGGTGCAACGTCAAGGCAGCAGCGATCAATTCCACCGACACAGTGAGTGGCTGGGTGGGGACGGTCGAGGACATAACGGCACGTCTTCAGACGGAAGCCGAATTACGTGCAGCTAAACAAGCGGCGGAAGCCGCAATGCACAGCAAGAGCCAATTTCTGGCGAACATGAGTCACGAGATCCGGACGCCGCTCACTGCGATTCTCGGATTTGCGGAGGCGCTGCGCCATGAAAACCATCGCTCCGCCGACGAACAGTACTGTCTTGATGCGATCCTAAACAATGGAAACCATCTTCTCGAGGTCATTAACGATATCCTGGATCTTTCCAAGATAGACGCTGGTGCTCTTACTATCGAGAAGTCACTCTGCCACCCCCTCGAACTGATCGAGGAGGTGCGTACCATGTTTGCGCCGCGTATTGCAGAGAAGGCCCTCTCCTTCACAGTAGCTTACGATTGGCCACTCCCGAAGAGCGTTACCACGGATCCGCTACGACTCAAGCAGGTCCTCATTAACCTTCTGAGCAACGCCATCAAGTTCACAGAGGACGGTTGGATCGAGATCGGTGTCCGTTTCGATGCAGCATCAAAGCGCCTTCACTTCACGGTGTCTGATTCTGGAGTTGGGATGACCGACGAACAGATGCAGAAACTCTTCCGTCCCTTTTCTCAAGCCAATGAGTCCATCAATCGCAAATATGGTGGGACAGGATTGGGGCTCACCATCTCTCAAACCCTCGTCCACGCTTTAGGAGGCGAGATCGGAGCCTCGTCACGCCCCGGGCAGGGTTCACAGTTTACCTTTTTCGTTACTCCCGAGCTGGCGGAGCCCGTCGAGATGCTCACTTCCCTGCCCCCCTCGAAGGAGCGCACGAGGTCTGGATTGGGATCTCTTCCGAAACTGCGTGGACAGGTGCTTTTCGCAGATGATGCCTTCGACAACCGCAGGCTCGTTCAATTCCTGCTCAAGAAGGTTGGCATCGAGCCTATACTCGTCGAGGACGGAAGACAGGCTATCGATGCTGCCCTCGAGCGCTCCTTTGATCTCATCATCCTCGACGTACAAATGCCTAACATGGACGGGCTCAGTGCCGCTCGAATCTTGAGATCGAGCGGGGTCCGAACACCGATCGTAGCACTGTCGGCTGGAACGATGAGTAACGACGTATTCAAAGCGATCGAAGCCGGGTGCTCCATGCATCTGGCGAAACCCTTTACGAGTGAAGCGTTCTTCAACATGGTGACCCGCTTTATGAAGATTGAATCCACGCCACTAACCGAAACGAACGTGATCGTCAGTGACAGGATCGACTTCGATCCCGAGATGATTCCGTTGGTGATCGATTTCACGGGACGGCTGCCATTACGTCTGGAAGAGCTGAGCGGAACCCTCGCAGCGGGCAACACGGAGTCGCTCGAGACTCTCGCTCACAAGTTGAAGGGGAGCGCCGGTCTCTACGGGTATCCTCAAGTTTCCGAGATAGCTGCACGCCTCGAGATGGCCGCTATGGAGAGCAACCTGAATGCTGCCAAGGAAGCCATCACCAACCTCACCAAGACGATCGAAGGGGTGATGGCAGGGCGGGAGAAAATCATGAAGGACGCCGGACTGACAGGCTAACCCGGACCTTTTGAACCACAATCAGGTGAACTGACCAAGCACCGATAACCAATCGAGTGGCATCAATACCTTACAGAGCTTAGCTATTCTGGGGGCTTAGCATCTGAACATGCGGGGCCAAAAAGGCATCGTAGAGCGCTAAGCACCCGTAATATTTATGCTAATAAGATTAAATCGGGCGTGATTGGAGACTATCAGAGCCGATCTGAAACTCTCTTTAACCACCTCAAAGGAATTGATTGTTCCAGGATAGGCCTACCGCTCACGATTCAGAATTTTCAAAAAGCATTTTGAATCAAGTGAAGGGACTGGATATACTAGATCTTATCGTGACGAGAGTCTCCTCTCGGCTTCGCAAGCTACCCACGCGCTGGGTACCTTACGAAGCAAAACGATCCACAAGAGAAAGGTGTGGATGGTTTTTGGCAAGGTTAGCGGAGATCGTTTGATCGACGCGGGTTTTGAATGTTTGGACTAGACGCCTGAGCACCCCCAAGCTCGGGATGGTCATGCGTCTAGTTCTTCATTTCTTGGTTATCTTTTTTATAGCTGTTCTTATTTTTGGTTTTTTATTTGTAGATCGTTTTTGCTTCTCCCATTCCATCTTCTCAGGTCTTTTTCACGAATTGCGACTTGAGCTTCATCGCATTACGCATCAGCGCATAGTTTTACTGGTAAAGTTGCTCCAGTAGGAAAAGTCACTCTCACTTCCTTCAGCCAGGTACGCATATCGAACTCGCACACCCCATCTTCGTGGCGGTTTGCGCATTCTGACCACCGGAGAGCTGAGAACAAAGAATCTCGTCTGTCGCCTGGTCCGGGCTTCCCATGTGGGGATCAAGCTGATCTGCAGGTAATAGTTGACCCCTGTGCTGGGCGCCATGGAGATGAACACAGTTCTCCCACGAACACGAACTTGGGGCTTCTCAGGTACGATAGATCCAAGACCCGTGTCGAGGCAGTCGATCTTTCCGTTCCCGTTTGCGTCAGTGTCGGCGATTCCGCACCCACACGCTCCAGGCGAGACTTTGCCTCTATCACTTGGACAGGAGTCCTTACAATTAGGGGTGCCATCTCCATCTGAATCGGTATCGGCGACGCCACAGCCGCATACACCGGGTGTGGTTTTGTTGCGATCAGTGAGGCACTGGTCATTGGGGTTCGCTGCTAACTCCACCATGCCAAATAAGTTGAGAAATCGGCCCCCCGCAACCAACCCTTCAAGGCGTGGAACCGTGTAGGCCGAAGCAAGCAGGGTCTCCTTTAACTGCGCGCCGGATAGCTGCGGTGCCTGCGAGGCTACAAGTGCAATCGCCCCTGCTACCATCGGAGCAGCCATAGATGTTCCTGCGAAACTTCCATACCACTTTTCTCTTTGCACAAGCGGGGAGTAGGTACTTAGTATTCCGCCCTCCGGCTCATCAGGCTCTCCACCTGGGGCAGCAATATGAATGTTTGCGCCATAGTTGGAGTAACTAGCCAGCGCAAGCTTCCTGTTCGTAGCCGCAACAGATATCACGTTCGGTAAGTCGTAGGACGCAGGATATTCGGGCTTCGCCGAGTTGTCATTCTTGCTATTACCTGCTGCTGCTACCAGGAGCACCCCCGCGCTCTGCAGTCGTGCTATTGCGTCGTACTCGGCCTGTAAGGGAAACGGTGACGAATACGAGGCGTTGACGACTCGAATGTCGTGCCCCCGCGCCTTCAGATCGTAGAAATAGTTGTATCCGGCTATGACCCCTGCCGTAGATAGAGACCTCCCACAGTCGACGCGAGCTGATACGGCGATAATGCTCGCGTTCCAGTTGACGCCCGTAATACCTAGTCCATTATTACCCTTCGCCCCAATAATTCCCGCTACGTGCGTGCCATGCCCATTACAATCGATAGGATCGCTGTTCCCCAAGTGCGCATTGATGCCTCTGACATCATCGATATACCCGTTGCCATCATTATCGATGCCGTCTACAGGCTCTGCCGGATTCTTCCAAATGTTTGGGGATAGATCCGGGTGCTCATAATAAATACCTGTGTCGATCACTCCAACCAGTACTGATGCTGACCCCGTACCTCGATCCCATGCTTGAGGAGCATCGACATCCTTATCGTCGACAGGATCGTGGAGCGCCCACATCTTTCCGAAGTCTGCATCGTTAGGAAGCGCTGCGAGCGGAATGAGTACATCCGGCTCACACGACGCCACGGTGGGATCCTGCTCTATCGCTCGACAATCCTCAGAGACCTTAGACCAATCGAGATCCTCGACCTTAGGGCCTGCCGACTGCACACGTAGCTGATTTGATTTAGGGACAACCACATCGAAATAACCGGTGGAGCGCTGGGTGACATAATTGCGTGTGGCCGCCGCCGCGCTAAAGGTGCCAGTGGATTTACGCGTTATGATGTAACGCCCGGTGAGTACCTTAATAGGTTCAGTTTGGGCTGCTGCTGACCGTACCTCAATCCCCAGAGAGGTCACAAACAAGGCTACACTAGCAGCAAACACGGCTGCTCGGCTCTTCGCGTTTTGCATCTCGACACCCCTTCGCTTAATCAAAACGTTTCAAAACCGAGCGAACGATTGATTGAGCTTACATCCCGTGCGCAGCTCCAAAGAAACTGCGGAGATAAGCACCCAGCTAAGCGACCAAGCTTCACGGATATATTCGCCACTAGCGGAAAAAAGTTGCGGCCTTAGGAGAAAAAAGTAGCCCTGGTAAGGAAAAATCCAGCGCTACATCAAGATTTCGAGACCCGGGCCCCACCGCCTCATCGAGACAACCATCAGGGGGCCCCCCACCGTCACTACAACGGGAGCTCGTGAGTTAAAGCAATTTAACCCTCCGAAACATCACGGTCGCGCCGATCGTGCGTACACGTTCTATTGAAGCCAGCCTCTGTACCTGTGGTCAGGAGAACTGACCTTTCGACCACAACAACACGATTACAACAGCCGCTACGACCAGTCGATAGTACGCAAAGGGTCGCAGGCTCCAGCGGCTCACGATACCGATGAACCACTTCACCGAGACGAGCGCCGTGAAAAACGAGATTACGAATCCGATCGCTATCAATTCGAGATCGTGCGCAGTAATCGTGTGAATAGATCCGAGGAGGTCCGCCGCCGATGCTATAGCGAGCGCCGGCACCGCTGCGATGAAGGAGAACTCCGCCGCTGCCTTGCGGTTGAAACCGACCAACATCCCCCCAATGATGGCTGATGCCGAGCGCGACATACCGGGCCACAACGCCATGCACTGCACAAGTCCGATCAGCAACGCCAGCTGCCACGTGAGCGATTCCATATCGAAACCCTTGTGGGCCTGATTGCGACGCTCGATTAGAAGAATAATTATAGCCCCTACAGCAAACGCGATCGCTACCGGGAGCGGGTAAAAGAGCTTCCCTTTTATGAAGCCCTTGAACACGAATCCGATGGCGAGGATTGGAAAGGTCACCATCGCCAGCTTGAGCATCCCGGCCGCCCCCTTAAGGCCAGGATTCCAGAGCCCCTCAAGGTACCCTGGACTTGTGATTCCGGCGAACAATCCTCTGAACCGCTCTCGATACAACACGAGAACGCTGGAGATTGCTCCGACCTGTATCACTACGTTGAAGAGCTTGGCTTTATCGTCTGCGAACTGCAGCGCGTTACCGGTCAAGATGAGGTGCCCCGTGCTGGAGATCGGCAGAAATTCTGTAAGACCTTCCACGATGCCCAAGATGACTGCTATGAGGTAATCCGACACGGTGAGCGCTCCCTACGAAACTGACGACCCAATGCAACTACGGCAGGGTACTCATGCAGGGTTCGTGGCGCAAGGTGAGGAGTGTTTGCAAGATGATGGAGCCCCTAGGGATGCGAGGCAAAACCGACGCACCGCCGGACATGCCGTGCACGTTCACGCAAGTTTTGCGATTGTCGGGGTTTTGCCTCGCTTCCTTAACCCGTCTGTGGTACGGACCATCCAGGGAGCCCCGCAGGAAGATGAGCACCACAATCACATGGTCAGATTTCGAAAAGATAGAGATCCGAGTCGGCACGATCGTCCGCGCTGAACCTTTTCCCGAAGCACGGAAACCAGCGTACAGACTCTGGGTCGACCTGGGCGAGTTGGGCGTGAAGCAGAGCAGTGCGCAGATCACTGCCCTCTACACCCCTGAGCAGCTGGTCGGAACGCAGGTCGTCGCTGTAACTAATTTTCCACCTAAGCAGATCGGTCCCTTCATATCAGAGGTGCTCGTCACCGGTTTTGTTCAGGATGACGGATCGGTGATTCTCGCACGCCCCGACAAGCGCACACCGAACGGCTCGAGACTAGCATAGCGCGGGAAGGAAGAATCATCGTTGAGCGTATGAGCGAGCGTTGCGTCGATGTGTTAATCGTAGGGAGCGGCCTAGCTGGCGCGAGTTGTGCATTCGAATTCGCTCGTCGCGGGCTCTCCTCGGTCATCTGCGAAGCGACTTCACAGATATGCGACAAGGCATCCGGAAATCGCTACGGACTCCTGATGCCCTACATCACGACACGTGGGTCGACACCGCACACCTTGTATGCAACAGGCTTTCAGTTCTCTCATGACCTCTTGAGCACCACACTCGGAGAACAACGGATCTTCAAGTCCTGCGGAGGCATACAGCTTCCCACTACCAAACGACTACAGGGTGCGCTAGACAGCAGCGAGCCCATCTTGGAACCTGCAGGTATCACACGCCTCACTCCGACTGAGGGCTCTGAACGGAGTGGCATCCCTCTCTCGACGCCATCGTTCTTTGTGCCGACCGGAGGATATGTAAGTCCGCGGCGGCTCGTTCACGCACTCGTGGAGAGCACTCGACCTCGTACTGTCATTCGCACCGATAGTCGAGTAACTACGCTGCACTTCGTCGAACCTGATTGGCAGGGAGAGCTTGAGGGCGGCGAGCGCATTACCGCGAGAAATGTGGTGGTATGCAGCGCATACGAAGCGGCGACTCTCGAACCAACTGCATGGCTTCCTCTCGAACCGATTCGTGGGCAGACTACGATCGTTCAGGAAACCCCCCTCTCTCGAGGGTTACAAACGCTTGTGTGCTTCGATGGCTACCTCACTCCGAGTGAATCGGGAGAGCACCTCCTCGGAGCCCATTATCGACACCATGATCCGAATGAAGAACCATCACTCGAAGATACGTGCGAGGTCCTCGAGCGATGTCGACGGTGGCTCCCGCACCTCGAATTTTCAACACCAGCCCCATCAGCAGCTCGGGTATGTTTTCGCACATCGACTATCGATCGACTCCCGTATATTGGGCCGGTTCCAGACTTTGAGACGATGAGACGCGAGGGGGCGACTTACCAACCGGGTACGGATCTGCGCCAGAAGGTACCGCTCAGAAACTATCCCGGGCTCTTCGTGAGTGCTGGTCACGGAAGCCGCGGACTACTCTCCTGCCCCATGGGGGGAGAGATCATTGCGCGACAAGTTACCGGGGAGTCCTTACAAGACCTCGCTTCGCCGGCTGAAATCTGCGCGCCTTCGCGTGTGGTGTATAGGCTGATGCTTGCTGCCGCGTAAACAGCGCTTAACATCAAGCTGAAGAACTATCGAATCGCCAGGGCTTGCGTCACTGCCCTACCAACGATGCTGTGTCCCTGAGGAGTCCAGTGCATATCGTGCTCGAACACTATCGGGGTTGCCGCGTCATCTACCAACCCCTGCGACAGAACATCTGTGAGGTCTACCACCTCTGCGTCGAGTGCTGACAAACACCCTCTAATCGCAGAATACTCCGGGTTTTCGTCAATGAGTCGCGTGTCCGGGCGGACATCCGGAATCACGACGAAGACTGCACGAGCGTTCGAGTTCCTGATCTCCGCGGTCAGGGTCGAGGCGAGCGTACAGGTGGCATCTACCGCAGTGTAATTCGACATGAGCTCCGGCAGTTCCTGGTCACCCAGAATGGTGTTTAGCCCCTCCGCAAACAGCTTACTGATCTTCGTCTCCCCTAACTGTCGCCCAAATAACCAAACCAGAAACGCCGAGTGCTTCCTCAGTGTATTAGTGACCGCATACCCCCACGAGCTCTCTGCCACCGGAACGTTCCTGAATACCAACTCTCCGTTTTCCGACCACGCCACCGGCTTATGGGATCCATATTGCCGAGAGGAGATATTGTTCTTGAGATCTGATCGGAGATGCAACGCGACAATAACGACATCAGCTGAATATCTCTTCCCTTCGGAGCGATAGAAAAGAAGCTCTTGATCGGTTCCGTAGCCGGAGCACCCTGCATTGATGACGGTGCTCTTGGCGAGCCCCTCGTGCAACCTCTCTGTAAAACGCTGATCGGCGTTAACCCCGTATCCCCAGACGAAGGAGTCTCCCAGAACGAGTATGCGCCGCTCCTGCACCCCCTTTTCATACGGAATCTCCGAAGCACGGAGTCCGTGCGAGTTCAATTGCACCCAGGTTGAAAAATCGATCGTTCGAAACGTTCCCGATGCGTTGGCTTTTCCTCTCCAGCCTAGCTCGGGATCGTATTGATAAAAACGCGCACGCTCTTCACTCCAATCTAGCGGGAGGATACGGCTCAATACCTCGAGAAGGAGGCAGGGAATCGCTACTCCCAAGCTCAGAAGCAGGAGTCGGACAACTATTCCCTTGGAGAGCATACGAGAGATTCGGAACAAATTGAAGAGCAGTCCAAGATTCGCTTTCGCAGCAGGGAGGGGTCTTGCCTCGCTGCCTTAGGTACCTGACCCATATCACAACGGCTTGCCGGTAAAGTTCCGCTTCAGTCCGGTCCAACAATCCTGGTAGTTCGCCTGCATGGCCGCATCCTTAACAGCCCACGCGGTCACGTGCTGCGGATAACGCGTCTCGAACATGAATGCGAGTGTGTTCGTCAGCTTCTGCGGTACAAGTTCGACCGTGGACGCCTTCTCGAACGCATTCGTATCAGGTCCGTGTGGGAGCATGCAGTTGTGCAGGCTCGAACCTCCCGCCACGAATCCGTCGGGCTTCGCGTCGTACTGGCCATAAATGAGCCCCATGAACTCCGACATCACGTTCTTGTGAAACCAGGGTGGTCGAAATGTGTGCTCTGCTACCTGCCAACGTTCGGGGAAAATAATAAAGTCTACGTTCGCGGTCCCCTCTTCTCCCGAAGGAGATGTGAGTACGGTAAAGATCGATGGATCCGGATGATCGAACAGCAATGCTCCGACTGGAGAGAAGGTGCGTAGATCGTACTTGTACGGCGCGTAGTTTCCATGCCATGCGACTACATCGAGCGGAGAGTGACCGATCTCGGTCTCATAGAAACGCCCACACCACTTCACCGTGAGTTTGCACGGCGTAACCTTATCCTCGAACGCTGCAACTGGTGTCTTGAAATCTCGCTGATTGGCGAGACAGTTTGCTCCTATCGGTCCACGATTCGGAAGTGTGAACTTTCCGCCGTAGTTCTCCGCCACGTAGCCACGCGCTGGCCCTTGCAAGAGCTCAACCTTGAATGTCACACCTCGTGGGATAACGCAGATCTCGCCCGGAGCGACCTCGATCTTTCCCAGCTCGGTGAAAAATCGCAGCGATCCCTCCTGAGGCACTATCAAGAGTTCACCATCCGAGTTGTAGAAATACTCGTCAGCCATCGTGGTGTTAACGAAGAAGACGCTTGCTGCCATACCGGTCTGCGTGTTGACGTCGCCGGCTGTGGTCATAGTTCGCATTCCGGTGATGAAGTTCAGCTGACCAGCCGGAAACGTTGGCGGGCTCCACCTGAGCTGGGCGATCGGAAGATCGTGTTCCCCGATACACGGCGCGGTCTTCCACAGCGGAACGTCAACTAGAGAGAACTGCCCTGAGTGCCGAACTGACGGCAAGATCCTGTACAACCACGAACGCTCATTGACGTTGCGCGGCGCAGTGAAGGGAGATCCGGAGAGCTGCTCGGCGTAAAGCCCGTACGTGCACCGTTGCGGCGAATTCTGTCCATGAGGGAGAGCTCCCGGAAGAGCCTCTGTCTCGAAATCATTTCCGAAGCCCGGCATGTACCCCGGGATAATAGCGCTCTGCATGACAAACCTCCGTTGAGGGCGACGTCGTAATACCTGACAAGAAGTATACCCAATCGAAGGGGTTAGACGATAGGAAATTGCACTATTGCCTCGCCGACATGACACCCGTTTTCACCTGAAAAAGAAGTTAAGAGCGTACCGAGGTAGCCTAGCGTGATTTTCTACAAAGAGGCCGGCGAGGGCAGCGAGAGATAAGAAAGCTATATTCCATGATTTCTCTCCCCTCACCGTTCTCGCTGCTCTCTTTGTTCAAATAGGTGCTGACAGGACTTAGGGAAGCGAGGCAAAACCTACCACTCTTCGACGTTAACGTGCTCGTGCACCTGAACGTAAACGTACCCAAAACAAAAACATCAAGATGTTCGGGCACGTGCACGTTTACGAGCACGAGCACGTTCACGTGATAAGTTAAAAAGTGAGACCACGGGTCAGTTTTGCTCGCTTCTTAGGCAGCACTAGGGCCAACAACTTATTGGACTAGGCACTAGTATGCCCACTACCGCGAATATCGCCGCACCAAACCCTTCATAACAGCGTGTCTTCGCGCCTCTGTGAGCACTGATCCCACGCAGGTCGCGACATTCAAACTCTCAATCGGGCCGAGGCGCGGAACCGCGACCTTCAAGTCCGAGAGCGCCAACATCTCCTCGGAAACACCGCTCCTTTCGGCCCCGAAGACGACCACTACTTTGTCAGGCCAGGTAATACCATAGAGACTTCGCGCCTCGTGTGGGGTGGTCGATACGATCGAGAACCCTGCCTCTTTCAGGTATTCTACAACGTCGCGAGCATCGCGGACGATGGAGATCTGCACGTGCTCAGCTGCGCCTTCCGCGATACGGCACGCCGCGCCCGAAAGGGTGCTCATGACCTCCGATTGCACGATGACCCCGGTGACGCCGAAGAAGCAGCAGGTGCGGAGGATCGCTCCAACGTTGTGCGGATTCTCCACCCCCTGCAGGAGTACGATCACTCCGCGTTGAATATCGGCCACACGTCCGACAAACTCAGCCGCTTTCAAGATCTTAATCGGCTTGGCCTCGATACACACCCCTTCGTGATGTTCGGTGCCAGCGACTCGCGCCAATTCGTCGTCCTCGACAATCTTGGTGGGGATATCGCGCTTAGCGCACCACTTTAGCAGGCGTTCAAAGGTTTCCTGTTGCTCATGCGCGACGAAGAGTCGCCGGATCTCGTCTCTGCGCTGCTCGGCTATCGTAAGGCAACACTGGATTCCAATGAATTTTACGATCTCCTCTCCAGCCCGAGCGGGATGTGGACGCCTCCCCTCTCGCTCCTGGGGGCGCTTCGTGGTACTCGTTCGTACATGGGGCGCCTTAACGGGCCGCCTCGGACGGTGTGGTGGACGTGGTGTCATGGCTTTCGAAGCAACAATACATATCTGTATCACGCGCGACGGCCAAGAGGACTACGCCGTCAAGGAGCTCTCGGAGATCCCCACCGCCGCGCGAGGGGAGTGTACACGGCTCACTGCCAACGTGGTAGAGATCTCCGGAGTCCCTCTAGAGGCACTCTACGGCTATCCCCTCTTCTTTACTCGTCAACTCCTTCCCCAGGCTACGCAGATAAAAGCCGCTTCGATACGGTTGTGGGCTCAAGCTATCGCTCAACACCTTATCGATACGCTCGGCGAATCCACTATGACGTGGTCCTTGCAGATCTTCCAGGCTCGTAGCGCCGAAACCGGCGAGCAGTACTCTCGGCAGCGCCTCATCACCGAGGAGGTTCTTGCATACCTTAAACAGAAGCGCCGCTCGCTCCTACGAACGCACACTGAGAAACTGGAGAGAGATGCCACCCTCGTGCAGGTAGTTACAGTCTCCCCCGATCAGGGATATATGAGCATTACGACGCCAGAGATCCGTCACAGACTTGGAAGCTCGCTCGTTCCATACCTAGGCGGCTACGTCTCGATACCAGACGACTCTGCCCCCCCATCACGCGCTTTCAAAAAGCTTCGAGAGGCTCGCGCACTGTTCGGCCTGAGTTTTAATAAGGGCGAGACGTGTGTCGATCTCGGTGCAGCCCCTGGAGGATGGACTCACGTCCTCCTCGCGTACGGCTGCCACGTGACCGCCGTAGACCGGTCTCCACTCGACGAGCGCCTCATGCGAAACAAGTTGGTGACCTTCGTCAAAGGCAACGCCCTCACCTGGCTACCTGAGAAACGCGTCGACTGGTTAGTGTGCGATGTCATCACCACTCCGGACAGAACGACGGAGCTCCTCTCCTCTTGGCTCACCCGTAAACTGTGCCGAAACTTCTGCGTGACGATCAAGTTCAAAGGGGAGCCAGATTTTGTGAGCTTGGCGGCTATCAGAGATCTGCTCTCTCGGCACTGTACGTGGTGGGATGGGAAGCAGCTCACGCACAACAAGAACGAACTGACCGTAGTTGGTCAGGTGGCGTGACCTACCAGTCTTGTCTGACTTCGAAGAGCACCGCTTTTCGCGAAGGATCGTAGCGCAGTCGGCCGATGTCGACCAACGTCACATGTGGTGCGACCACGGTTTGGTCGTTCGGCTCGAGGTGAAACTCTACGAGCTTGGAACCTTTCTGCTTTTGAGTGAAGTGATAACCGTCGTGGTCGCTGCGAACGCTGAACTTCACGGTATCACGCGCTCGCTGCAGCGACTTTACCACTCGACGATACGACTCGCGCAGCTCAGAGTTGTTGAGTGTTGAGTTGATCGTATCGGTCATTTGAACGGTGAATACCCGCTGCCCGGCCCGGCTCAATACCCGCTCGTCGATATCGTTCGCATTTCGGGTTGGATTAGCCTCGATCTGCAGGCGCCTCACACCATCTATGTAGTAATTATCGAAGATACCCGAGCGGCTGCTCATCCCGTCTAGTACGGTGCCAACGCCCGAAGCCACATCGGTCGTTACTGCAGGTCGTGTTTGGGTGGAAGACTGGCTATCGAAAGAATCTCTGAAGAGCAGCAACTTTCTCTGTTTTTCTTGGCACAGAGCGTCCGAGTCGCTCAAAAATGTGAGCAATACTGGGGAGATAAAGAACAGAACCGCCTTCCTGAGGGGTTGCATTGAGGAGCCTGTATCCGTGGAGCCTATAGTAAGGGGTCGGCACCACCGCGTCTTTCCTTTAGGAATCTTTTGATCAATCAAACGATTCACTCCCAACAAACGCTCATTTTCCTCCGTTCACCAAAGCTCCGATGGGGTGCAAGCGTTATCCCGATTTTTGCCCTTGCACATGAGGCCCCTCACCTTTCATGCTACGGGGTTATGCCAACAGTACCTGTATATCGAGCCCATCCATGGCACGGGATCCCTATCGGGGAAGACGCGCCGGTAACCGTGACCTGCTACATAGAGATCGTTCCAACGGACACTGTGAAGTTCGAAGTAGACAAGGAGTCTGGGATATTACGGGTCGATCGCCCGCAAAAGTACTCGAACCACTGCCCCACCCTGTATGGATTCGTTCCTCAGACGCTGTGCGGCGACGGAGTGGGCGAGCTCTCGGCAAAGGCGCTCCGGAAGCGCAGCATTCGGGGTGACGGCGACCCCATGGATATCTGCATCCTGACCGAACGACCGATCCTGCACGGGGATATCCTCGTACGCGCCCGTCCCGTTGGAGGCTTTCGTCTGATCGACGGTTCGGAGGCCGACGACAAGGTCATCGCGGTGCTCGAGGGGGACGACGTCTACCGCAAGGTAACCGACGTATCCCAACTACCCGAGGGGATAATCGACCGGCTACGACACTATTTCCTCACCTACAAAGAGATCCCAGGCGTACGCAAAACCCCTAAGGTACAGGTTACGGATCTGTACAATCGAAAGGTTGCTCACGCGGTCATTCGACAGAGTATGGAGGACTACCGGCGGTTCGTGGTCGGAGCCTAATAGGCGGCTCAAAAGTTCCCGCCTTTTTACCCTCTCCAGGCCCTTTCCTGTTGACCTCCCCAGGCCCCTGAACGATACTCCTGCCTTCGATTCCAGAGAGCTTTTTTGACCCGTTCGAAGCTCTCTGTGCATCGAGTCACTCGAAAGCAGCTCACGTCGTTCGCTCACATCAGTACCATGGAAAATCCCCGTCGCTTCAAAGATTCCCGTAACCGTACAGAGTCACGCGAGTACCCTCAGGGACGCGTTCCTCCGCAATCGATTGAAGCTGAGGAGTCAGTCTTGGGGAGCATCCTGCTCGACAATCAGGCGATCAACATCTGCCTCGAACGACTGAGAGCAGAAGACTTCTACAAGGCGGCGCACCAGACGATCTTTGCAGCGATGGCAACCCTCTCCGACCGGCGTGAACCGATCGACATCGTCACTCTCGGCCAGCAGCTTCGAGTCATGGGGCAGCTCGAGAATGTCGGCGGACAACAAGTCCTCTCATCCCTCGCATCTAGCGTTCCAAACGCGGCGAACGTCTCGTATTATGCAAAAGTCATCAAAGAGATGTCGGTGCGCCGTCGTCTTATCCATGAATCAACAGACATCATCAGCTCGGCTTTCGAGCTCGAGGGCGACATAGAGGAGTTCCTCGACGGTGCAGAGCAGCGCATCCTGGGCGTATCTGATCTGCGCGTAAGCCAAGCGTTTCACCGGGTCGGCGACGTAGTACAAGACTCGATACGGCTGGTAGAGAAGCTCTACGATCAGAAGGAGCCCGTGACCGGGGTGCCGAGCGGACTCGACAAGCTCGACAAGATGACTGCGGGCTTTCAGCCATCCGATCTCATCATCGTTGCCGCACGACCAGCGATGGGTAAGACCTCGCTCGTACTCGGGTGGAGCCAGTACATCGGGATCTACTTCCGTAAACCGGTTGCCTTCTTCTCACTCGAAATGTCCAAGGAGCAGCTCGTCCTGCGTATGTTGTGCTCCGAGTCACGCATCAACAACTCGAGTGTTCGAACAGGAGACCTCAGCGAGCGAGATTTCGCGCGTATCGTGGACGGCGCAAGCCGTATCTCAGAAGCCGAGATCTTCATCGACGATACCCCAGCGCTCACGATTACCGAGCTCCGAGCAAAGGCTCGCAGGCTTCATCGTGATCATCCGCTCGGAATGATTGTAGTAGACTATCTCCAGCTCCTGCGAAGCCCGGCGTACAGCCACTCTCGTGAGCAGGAGATCTCCGATATCTCGCGTTCGCTCAAGGCGCTCGCAAAGGAGCTGCACGTTCCTGTGATCGCACTCTCGCAGCTCAACCGCTCGGTCGAATCGCGAAACGACAAACGTCCGATGATGTCCGATCTCCGTGAATCAGGCGCTATCGAGCAGGATGCCGATATCATCATGTTCATCTACCGTGACGAGGTCTACAACAAGGAGTCACCTGACAAAGGCGTGGCGGAGATCATCATCGCCAAGCAGAGAACCGGTCCAACCGGAGCTGTGCGCGTAGCGTTCTCGGGAGAATACACACGCTTCGACAACCTCGAAGAGAGCGATATGGATTCGTTCCCGGCGGGAGGGATGGCGGAGGCGTTCTAGAAGCAGCGAGGGAGAAACTGTCCTGTAGCCCTCGTTGTTCTCTTCCTGTTCAAAGTTCAGTCGTTACTATAGCGTTTTGGTTAATTAACGCGGAGGCGCGGAAGACGCGGAGGGCGCAGGATCTTCCTATCTATAAACGCTAAACATGATATCACTTTTTGAGTGCAGGGCTTTTAAGTACCGGTGCAAATTGATGGCAGCTGAGATCCTCGGGCGGATAACGTCATCGATCTTCATCTGTGTTCTCCGCGTTTTCCGCGCCTCCGCCTTACATAACCTAAATATTCGGATATGTAAGAACTTCGTTGTCTACCTAACAAGGCATGGTCGACATGCTGTCGAAAACTCAAGCATCAACTGGACTATCGCCCGTCACGCACACGTTGTCTCCGATCCTTTTGTACTAGCGAAGCTCGCTCACTTCTTCAGGCAGCACTCGAGATCTCGATGATCGGAACCCACGGCACATCAGCACGGCACGCAATAAAGCTCGGGTTAGCATACTGAGGCTTTCCGTAGCGTAACTCCTCACCGGTCGTAGCCACTAAGAGCTTGCATCCCGCCTCGTTCAGTAAGCAGTGGCCTGCCGCCGTGTCCCACTCCATCGTGCGGCCGAAGCGACCGTAGATATCGGCTCGTCCCTCTGCCACGCGACAGAACTTTATGGAAGACCCACAGCTCACTGTCTCGCGCACACCGAACGCCTGCAACCACCGCTCGTCTCCCGACGAGCGGTGCGAGCGGCTGACAGCAGCTATCAGCTCCTTCGTAGAACGCTCATTACGTATCTGTGTGGTAATACCATTAGCTGTGCGATAAGCCCCATGCCCGCGAGCGGCCATGTAGATCTCCCCCGAGACCGGGATCCCGATCACCCCCACGACCGGCACACCATCGGCGATCAGCGCGACGTTGACCGTAAACTCTCCGTTACGAGCAAGAAACTCTTTGGTGCCGTCGAGCGGATCGACCAGCCAGAAGAGCGAACCTGCCGCTTGCGATGCGGTATCACTCTCTTCGCAAATAACGGGGATACCTGTGCTGGCGAGTTCTCGCTCAATAAGAGCTGCGGCGGCAAGGTCGGCCTCTGATAAGGGAGAGCCGTCGGATTTACTGATGGACGAGGATTCCGCCCGCTCGTAAATCTCCATGATTACGGCGAAGGACCGGCGTACGACCTCTACGACGAATTGTGGCCCCCCGAAGTCCCTGACACGATTCTGCCACTCACTGGCGGAACCAGAGCCATCCTGAGCTCTCGAACGTTCTTCCATCGCACTATGATACCGGTGGGCAAAATCTATGTCGACATAAGAAACAAAGCCCTGTAAAAACAAGAGAAATCGACTAGATACAAGGCGCCATTCCTCCAGCACAGTGCGCTCGTTGAGGCGGTGGTTTAGGGTTACCAGGCTGCTGCTGCAACCTGTTAAAGCCACACACGGAACTATCCGTTATTAAAGGTTACATCATGGCAGGTACAGTTTCTCTCTCCTTCTCAGCAGATGGCGCTATCGCAACTCTCAACCTCGGGAGCCCCGAAGAGCGTGCGATCACCCTCACCCCCGACCGGATCAACTCGTTCGTCGATGCCTTGAAACAGGTCGCCTCGTCGAGCGCCAAGGGTCTCGTCATCCGCGCCCCTTCGCCCGATTCATTTTGCGTGGGCGCCGACATCTCCCTCATTCAGAGCGTGCAGGATCCCAAACATGGCGCCGAGCTCGCCGTACAGGGGCAACGAGCCTACGACCTCCTGGAGGATCTCAAGTGTACTACCGTAGCTGCGATCGGTGGACCGTGCGTCGGTGGTGGTTGTGAGTTGGTCTTGGCATGCGATTACCGCATCGTCACGGACTCAAAATCGAGCTCAATCGGATTGCCTGAAACCAAGCTCGGTATCCTTCCGGGATTCGGCGGTACCTACCGTATGCCGCGCGTGGTCGGTCTCCCAAAAGCTCTCGACATCATCCTTGCAGGAAAGACCTTGAGGTCGCAGCAGGCGCTCAAGAGCGGCCTCGTCGACGAAGTGGTGCCGGCAGAGAAGCTCTACGAACGGGCAGAAGCGATAGCTCGTGGAGAGCAGCGCCCGCGACGCAAGAAGCGCGCCCTCCTCGACAAACTCCTCAGTAACAACCCGCTCGGACGGGCGTTTGTCAAATCACAGGCATCACGAGCGCTCCTCAAGCAGACCAAAGGATTCTATCCGGCGCCACCACGAGCCCTGACGCTGACGGCGGATGGTCTCGGTCGAAACCGAAGCGAGGGGCTTCTGCATGAAGCAAAAGCGCTTGGTGAGATGATCGTAACTCCCGAAAGCAAGGCCTTAGTGAATCTGTTTTTCCTGACCGAGGCTGCAAAAGGTCTGGGGAAATCCGCGCGCAAAGCGATCGAAGGGATGGACGCACTCGTCGTTGGGGCCGGTATCATGGGAGCCGGTATCGCGGGTTCCTTAGCCAAGGGCTCTCACCGCGTGATCGTCAAAGATACCACGGACTCAGCCCTGGAGCGTGGTCGCGAGCACGTAAAGAAGGAGCTCTCGAAGCTGCGCTATCTTTCTTCGCTCGAACGGGGCGCGATTGCGACCAAGATCGACTGGCTCCAATTTCCGAGCCCCACCATGAGCCGCACTGGCATAGTGATCGAAGCGGTATTCGAGGATATGAACCTCAAGAAAGGGATCTTTCGAGATATCGCTCCGCGAGTAAGTCCCGACTGTATCCTTGCGACCAATACGTCATCGCTCTCAGTCACCGAGATGGCCACCGCTGTCGAGCGTCCCGAACGGTTCATCGGTATGCACTTCTTCAATCCGGTCGAGAAGATGCCGTTGGTCGAGATAATCCGTGGTGCGCAGACGAGCGATGAAACCGTTGCCAAGGTGGCGGCCCTCTCGACTGAGCTCGGTAAATTTCCGATCGTAGTGCGCGATGTTCCGGGATTTCTCATCAACCGCACCCTTATCCCTTATCTAAACGAGGCTACGTTCCTCCTCGAAGAAGGCTATACGGTCGAGGAAATCGATAGAGCAGCTCTCGATTTCGGTATGCCGATGGGACCGATCCGTTTGCTCGACGAGGTCGGACTCGACGTCGCTGCACACGTCTCGAAGGTGATGGTAAACGGCTACGGAGAGCGCATGGCCGCCCCCGCGTTCGCCGAAAAGCTCCTCGCAGTGGGTCGCAAGGGACGTAAATCATCCAGCGGTTTTTACGACTACAAGGGCAAACAGAGCACCCCGTGGCCTGGACTCCGAGCAGCACTTGGCCTTCCGAGTGCGCCGAGCGCCAAGGCTTCCAAGAACGAGATAACTGAACGCTTAGTGTACCACCTCGTCAACGAAGCGATGAAATGCCTCAATGAAGGTGTAGCTGGCGACGATCGCGAACTCGCCAAAAAGCAGATCGATCTCGGAACGGTGATGGGGATCGGGTTCCCGCCCTTCCGCGGTGGGGTGCTTTATTACGCCGAGAAAGAGGGCTTAGAGAAGATCCGCGCAAAGCTTGTCGAGTTTGAGAGCCGCTACGGGATCAGATATTCGCCATTCTAAGTTAGGCGCCGACAACCTCGGGGACCGCGGACTTTCTAGTCCGCCTCCTCTTGAGATCACGATGCTAATAGTACGCGGAGCCCCTTGGACCGCGGACTTTCTAGTCCGCCTCCTGCTAGGATCACGATGCTGATAGTAAGCGGAGCGGAAGCTCCGCGGTCCAATGTCCCTGTGGTCTTTCCTCAAGCCGCCTGTTTGCGCGACCCGATCTTCCAGCGGTTGTAGTAGAACTCCAGCGCCCCTGGGTACACCTGATCGACCTTGTCGATGATCATCCCCAGGACACATTGACGCTCCTCGTCGAGGAGGTGCGGATTAGGAAGCTGTGCGATGATACTAAAGGCTATCTCCTTCTCGTGAACGAGGTAGCGAGCTGCTTGTTGGAATTTCGCTGCGATGTCGATGATGCTGAATACGACGTTGTGTTCGATGGCGATGTGAAAGCCGATGCCGAGTTCGCGGACCACTTGATGAACGATCGCGGGGGAGATCTCACCCGGGTAATTGGTGATCCCGAAACACCATCCGTCGATCTCTATCTGAAAAACCTCGTCGTAGCGGTCCTTGACTGGGAACATATGGTAAACCTGTTTTACGCAGCCAACGCCCCCTCTCCGAACGCCTTCGAAGGATCGATGACGATGACTTCTCGAGGGGAGATCAAACTCCTTCCCACTGATCCGAACTCTGGCAGACTTTGCTTCAGATTATCTGACCTTCCTGCCTGCACTACCGCATGAATAGTCGCATGACACAGCGCCGCAGTCCTTATCTGGTCGACGGCAGATTGCGTGCGATCTCGAAGGGATACCGGCAAACCATCGAGCCGTTCAAACTCGGGATATGCCGTAGCCAACTGGCGGACTATCCGCATCGACTCCAACTGCCTGACGGTGTGAACTGCCCCTAGATGCTCCAGCGGAAACCCAGTTCTGGCCTCTACGTACTGGTACACCGAGAGACGATCGCTCTCGGTTGCTAAGGTCATTTCGGTAGCGGTGCTCGCAGATGTTCCTAGCCCACCTTCGCTACCGCCAGCTCCATCTTCACCGAAGGAGCGCTCTGCTGATCCGAACGCTTGTCCTATTTCAGGAGCTCCGCCGCCCTGCGCAATCGAGGTTCCTGACGCGAACGCCGTACTAGTGAGTATGCTGGCAGACGATTCTGCGGATGTCGGCTCTCCTTGGTCTTCAGCAGATCCATCGATGTCTCCGCCTTCAGATCGCGAGGCACGTCGCGCTCCTCCCACTACCGATTTGGAGCCGAACGTCTCGTTGTATATCGGGTTTAACTCATTTTCGAGTGACTGCTGCAGAGGAGTTTTACCCGACGGTAACTGTCCAGTCTGTAGAGTCTTGATGATCGCTTGCTCGAGCTGCTCGGCACGCTGCTCGTTCCGCTGCTCTGCCCTAGCTTCCCGAATATCTGTTTGAGCTTTACTAGCCATATAGCCTTACTCTAGTCCTAGAGCCCCTGGTAATCAAACGCTGAAACACTACGACCTGTACTCTTCTTCGGTTATGAAGGCCGCGATAAGATCTGTGACGTAACGATCCTGACTTTTAGCGACTAGCTGCCCCCAATGTTGCAAGTTATCAGTATTCCGAGTATCTTCGCCCTGTTAACGGGGTGTAGCTCAGCCCGGCTAGAGCGCACGGTTCGGGACCGTGAGGTCGAAGGTTCAAATCCTTTCACCCCGATTTCTCCTCATTCTGCCCCCGACGCCCCTATGCTAGCCTCTCCTTCGTCTCGATGTGTGGAGGTTATGTCGTGAAGATCCTCAAATTCGGCGGCTCGTCCGTTGCCACCCCTGAGCTGATTCAAAACGTCATCAGCATTGTAAGCGATCCCCAGCGCTACCAGCCGGGCGAGGTGCGGGCCGTTGTCGTATCTGCCTTTCAAGGGGTTACCGACACCTTAATATCGCTTGCTCACTCTGCGGCGCTCGATGGCCAATCTCACCTCACGGCTCTACGAGAGTTGGAGCAGCGACACATCGCAGCGGTGCAACACCTCGTACCGGTCACCTCACGCAGCGGAGCCTTGGCGGCGGTGAAGGTCCTGATCAACGAACTCGAGGACGTGCTTCAAGGGGTAGCCCTGGTCGGAGAGTGCAGCGCACGTGTGATGGACTTCGTCATGGCGTTCGGCGAACGACTCTCGGCCTACATCGTCTCACAAGCGTGGATCGCCGCGGGACACGACGTGGAGATGCTCGATACCAGAGAGGTGATCATCACCACTGACGTGTTCGGAAACGCACGCCCTATCCGGCCGCAGACCGACCGAGCGATTCAAGAGTACTTCGCAACTCACACCAAGCTGCAGATCTCCACCGGCTTTATCGGATCCACTCCGAACGAGGCAACGGTCACCCTCGGTCGAGGAGGCTCGGATTTCACGGCCTCGATCCTTGGAGCAGCGCTCGGGGTGGACGAGATCGAGATCTGGACCGATGTCGACGGCATGCTCACCGCAGATCCGCGCCGCGTTCCCAAAGCGTTTCCGATGCCAGAGGTTACCTTCGAGGAGGCGATGGAGCTGAGTCACTTCGGTGCAAAAGTTATCTATCCGCCAACTATTCAACCTGCGATCGACGCTCACATCCCCCTGGTCATCAAGAACACCAAGAACCCCAAGGCGCTCGGCACTCGCATCGTGGAGTCAGCGACCCGCCACCCCTATCCCATAACCGGCATCTCGTCGATCCCCTCGATAGCGTTGGCGCGTATTCAGGGAACCGGAATGGTCGGTGTCGCCGGTATCGCTATGCGCTTCTTTCGTGCCCTAGCGAAGCACAAGATCAACGTCATCCTCATCACACAGGCATCTTCGGAGCACACTATCTGCTGTGCGATCGATCCATCGGCTGTGGAGGCTGCTCGTCGCGCGGTGGACGAGGAGTTTGAGCTGGAGATAAAGGCGGGGCTGATCGAGCCGCTCTTCGTCGAAGAAGATCTTGCGATTATCTCGGTCGTAGGAGAGCGCATGCGACAAACTCCCGGTATGTCGGGACGCGTGTTCACCGCTCTCGGAGCTAACAGCGTCAACGTCGTGGCTATCGCGCAGGGCTCTTCGGAACTCAATATCTCGGCAGTGATCCCGAGCAAGGACGAAGCCAAAGCCTTGAACGCCCTACACGACGAATTCTTCCTGAGTCAGAGCAAGACCGTGAATCTGTGGATCGTCGGTGCTGGATTGATAGGATCGACACTCATGAAGCAGCTTCACGAGCAGCGGGAGACGCTGCGTGAAACCCTCGGTATCGACCTGCAGCTTCGTGGACTGGCAAATAGCCGCACCATGTTGTTGAGCGATGCAGGCTCAGCTCCAATTGAGTTCTCTGACCATGCCTTGAGTCTCGGAAGTCCCTTCGTGCTCGACCAATTCGCTTCGCACCTGATCTCGGCCAATCTTTCGAACTGTATCTTCGTCGACTGCACGGCGAGTGACGATGTGCCGCGGATCTATCCGCGCCTTCTCGAACGGAGCATCGCAGTAGTCACCCCGAACAAGCGTGGGATCTCGGCCGATATGCAGCTCTACTCCACGCTCAAAAGCGCCGCACAGAGGCGACGCACCCCGTTTCTGCACGAAACGTGCGTAGGAGCTGCTCTGCCCGTTTTGAACACACTGGCGGACTTGGTGAGAAGCGGTGACAAGGTTGTGCAGATCGAAGCTGTGCTCTCTGGCACATTGAGCTTTATCTTCAACTCGATGGCCGAAGGGGTGTCGTTCAGTGCGACAGTGCTCGAAGCAAAGGCACGTGGATACACCGAACCGGATCCTCGTGATGACCTTTCAGGCATGGATGTGGCCCGCAAAGCGCTGATCCTTGCGCGCGAAGCGGGACTCTCGTTAGAGCTCGAGCAGATTACTCGGCATCCACTCCTTCCGGACGAGGCGCTCGCATGGTCGCTGGAGGAGTTCCTTGCCAAACTCCCCTCCTTGGATCGTCATTTCGAATCCCAGGTCCAGGACGCTCGCAAGCGCGACGGACGCCTCGCCTGCGGGGCACTGATCGATTTCACGAATGGAACCGTCGAGGTTGGACTGCGCACCGTTTCGATGGAGCACCCGTTCGCCTCGCTCAAAGGGAGCGACAACCTGGTAGCGTTCACGACGCGTCGCTACGCATCGCAGCCCCTTGTCGTCAAAGGGCCTGGTGCTGGAGCCGAGGTGACGGCAGCTGGGGTTTTCGCGGATATTATCCGTATTGCGCGGTAGGGAAGCGAGGCAGAACCTACAGGACAAGGAAACTGGACCGCGGAGCTTCCGCTCCGCCTACTAACAGCACCACGATCCCTACAGCAAGCGGACTAGAAAGTCCGCGGTCCGGTCGTCCGCATTACGGCTCCTCCCTGGACCGCGGAGCTTCCGCTCCGCCTACTAACAGCACCACGATCCCAGCAGCAAGCGGACTAGAAAGTCCGCGGTCCGGTCGTCCGCATTACGGCTCCTCCCTGGACCGCGGAGCTTCCGCTCC
>JBILEW010000037.1:0-30635 GCA_044351885.1 Bdellovibrionota bacterium | reverse complement strand
AACTTAGCACGTGAACGTGCTCGTGCTCGTAAACGTGCACGTGCCCGAAAATCTTGACGTTCTTGTTTCGGGCACGTTTACGTTCAGGTGCACGAGCACGTTCACGTGGAAGAGTGGCAGGTTTTGCCTCGCTTCCCTAGGGTAGTGCTCGCTCAGGCGCTAGACCAAACTATCCACTCGTTTTCCTTAAGCGCCGTTTCGTTGACCGGCGGAGGGCCGACTCAACGCTTTATTGTTGACGCTTTGGTCAGGGAACCTATACTCACCCAATCGGTCAAAGTGCACTTCGCAAAGCTCAGGGCAGAACCTCACTTAGACTCTGATATTCTAAAGCCACCAACGCAGATGAAAGATCTCCTCCTAATCGATGATGATGCCGAGATGCTTCAGAGCCTCGCGCGGGCTTTGTCGCCGCTGATTGCACCCCTCACATTAAGCGGTGCAGGTAACGCTGAGGCGGCGATGCAGACGCTGCTGGCTGAGCATCCCAAGGTAGTGGTGCTCGATCTCTGTCTCGACGAGCGTGTTGGGGTCGAGAGTGGCTTTTCGCTCCTCGAGTCGATAGTGGCGCAGTCGCCGACGACTCGGGTCATCATTCTGACCGGCCACGGGTCTCTTGCTCACGGAGTGCGGGCCCTGACGAAGGGGGCTGCAAGCTTCCTGGAGAAGCCGGTTGATCCAGCACACCTTGCAGCCTTGGTCGTCGATGCTGCTCGTCAGGCTGAATTGCGACGAGAGAACGAACGACTGCGTCGACAAAATTTGGATTCTCCTCTTACGCAACTTGTCGGGACCAGTGATGAGATAGTCCGCTTGCGAGAGCAGATCGATTTCGCAGCTAGTACCAATCAGCCGGTCCTTATTCTCGGTGAGACGGGAACAGGGAAGGGCTTGTGTGCGCGACTTCTGCACGAGGGTAGTGCTAGAGCCAAAGGGAAATTCGTTCACTACCAACCGAATTTCGGTGGCGGGGACCTGGTTCAGAGTGAGCTGTTTGGTCATCTGAAAGGGGCTTTTACGGGAGCTGAAGGGGCGCGCAAGGGATTAGCGCTCGAAGCACATGGCGGCACGCTCTTCATCGATGAGTTAGACGAAGTTCCTGCGGAGACACAGGTGAAGCTCCTGGATCTAATCCAGGAGCGAAGGGTGCGAGCTCTTGGTTCCGATACTTTTCAGTCGTTGGATTGCCGCTTTGTTGCGGCGACAAATCGACCTATCGCCACTGCTCTGGAAGAGGGAAAGATCCGCCGAGATCTGTATCACCGTATCGCCCACTGTGTTCTCGAGCTGCCACCGCTGCGAGCACGCCTGGGAGATATTCCGGCTCTCTGTGAACGGATTTTGTCTGATCTGCAGGGTCGTGAGGCTCTGAATGTGTTCGACATAGAGAAGGGCGCTGTGGAGATCCTTCAGCGGCAGCAGTGGCCGGGAAATGTGCGCGAGCTGCAGGCCGTTGTGACGAACGCTGCGTATCAAGCTCGGTACAAAGGGCGCTCTGTTATTGAGTGCGGCGATGTAAAGAGCTTGAGCAACATAGTGGAGCAAGACTCGGATCCTGGATACGCAGGGGGAAGTTTTCACGAGGCGGTGCTCGCATTCAAATCGAAGTTGGTGCGCGAAGCGCTCTCGCGCTCTGGCGGCAATCAAGTCAAGGCAGCGGCGGAACTAGGGCTCGATCGAAAAACGCTACGGCGTCTGGCTCAGATCGAGGAGTGATTTAAGCCGGCATGTTCGGCTGTCGACAGACCTAATTGTTTACCGACACCTTCGCAGTCTCTCGATCATAGCTCAGGTGTACCTCGCAGGTCCCTGCCTCTGGGAGGGTAGCAGTCACTTCGACGGTCGAATCGGAAGTTTGAGTGATTGCAAATGATGTGATGCTCGAGTGATAGATAGGCCGTGGTCGCAGCTTCTCGACTAGGTGGTGAAATGCGGTCTCCACGAGAAAGGATCGTCCTGCAAATCCCAGTACGAACTCCATTGGGTTGGCGCGAATAGCTGCGAGCTCCTCAGCAAAAGCTGCTTCGGAATACAGGAGCTCGCTTCTGAAGCGCCAAGGATCGCGCAACGGCGCGCTCACCTGGGTAAATACTGGGCCATCTGAATGCCGAACCCAGCCGAAGGGCGAGAAATTTACCCACTCGTTAGCCTTGTTGGTCATCTCCGCAACGAAGGTAATGTCTGCTGGCAGGTGTGTTCCCTGGTAGATAACTCGCTCGGAATGAATGAAGGAACGGCATGGTCCTACAGTGTTCTCAATTTGTGCGCGCTCGAATCGTCCGTTGGCTATGAGTTGTTCGAGGTTATATTTTATGGAGCTAGCGTAGGTGGACTTGAGCCGATCGACTGATTCCAGTTCGATGAAATCCTCGGGCATCCGCGCATAACCATCAACGGAGGCGAGATCGCAGGCTCGACGGTAGTTGGCTATCAAATTGTCGGTCGGGTAGCTAATGTCTAGATTATACGGATACAGCGATACCTCAGCGGCTATTTCGAGGCCGAAATCCCTGGAAGTTCTCGATTTATCTTCATACCCGGTCATAATTCAAGGGCAATTATAGCAAATTACGGGCGCTATCATAGGGAAGCGAGACGAAGCCCGTCCAATCGGGAGAATGGTAGGGTGCAGATAGTAACTGGAGGGCGGACTTTCCAGTCCGCTCGCTGTTGGGATCGAGGTGCTGATAGCAAGCGGAGCGGAAGCTCCGTGGTCCAGTGAGCCGGCTTAGCCCCGCTTCATTATGGAATAGATCTGCCGTGCGGGTCTTTCGAGGTAGAGAGGTCTTCTTGTAGCTCGCGGGCGAGGGCGCGACCGATGAAGTGCTCCGTTCGCTCCGAGGGCTCGTGAAGGTGATCCTTCGGAAGGCCGAGATGCTTGGCGAGATATGCCTCCCAGAGTCGGTGGGAGCGGACTAACGCAGCGGCTTCGACCATCCCGCGCTCGCTCAGGTGAAGAGCTCCCGCGTTCGAAGTGACGATCTCCCCGTTTCGGCGTAGCGACAACAGTGCGAGCCGCACGAGGGGAGAGGTGCCGAGCGCAGATACTATATCAGTGCTGGCCAAGGGATTGCGCCGATCTCGGCCTACAACTTCGTGCCAGCGGTAGAGCATCCCCAAGATATCGTCACGATAAATTCGGTAGCGCAACATGAGAGAGTTCATGCGGTTCTTTATTACACCATCGGTCGGTGAAAAGAGCAGCGCAGCAACGAAAAGAACCGCCGCCACTACACTCATCATTCCTGCGACGGAGGTGTTCAGGGAGAGAGCTCCTGCGTAGCCACCGACCGCCGAAGAGGCGCCAATGAGTACCGCAAGGAGGATAATGTGGGAGAGTCGAGTCGAGAGGAGATAGGCAGCCGCAGCCGGGGTTATGAGCATCGATACGACCAATATCGAGCCCACCGCCTCGAAGGAGGCCACGGCAGTAATCGTTACCATCACCATGAGTGCGTAATCGAGTAGGCGGGGATTGAATCCGAGGGTCGATGCCAGTTGGTGATCAAAGGTCGAGATTGTGAGCTCTTTGAAGAAGAGCGCGACGAGGGCTGCATTTACGAGCGCGATGATAGAGAGGACTACAAAGCTTCGAGGAAGATCGAGCGAAAAGATCCGTACGGTATCGAAGGGTGAAAATTCAACTAACCCGTACAGCACACATCCGGGATCGAGGTCGACCTGTCGAGCCGCCCATGAAATGAGTATCACTCCAAGAGCGAAGAAAGAGGTGAAGACGATCCCCAGAGCGGCGTCCTGCTTGATGACGCGGATACTTCTCAGCCAAGTCGAAAATGAGGCCGTCAGTATCCCGGCCGCGAGAGCCCCGAGCATCATGATGATCGGATTGCGCGAGCCGGATACGATAAAGGCGATAGCGAGGCCCGGTAGTATGGCATGCGATACGGCGTCGCCCAAAAGGGAAGCGCGTTTGAGCATCAGGAAAACACCTGGAATAGCGCATGCAATGGCGCACACTGCAGCGGTGGCGATGACCCACAGCTCGTCGGTCGAGAAATTGACGTTCATCGGCGGCGCGTCCATTTCCAAAGACGTTGAAGGAGCCCGTGTTCTGGAGAGCAGATAAGGGCAATCACGAAAAAGAGGGCGCAACTCAAAACGATCAAGGGTCCAGTGGGGAGTCCACGGGAGATTCCGTTATCAGGTCCTGGTAATACAGCGCTCAGCACAGTGCCGCAGAACGCGGAAGCAAGGCCGATCGTGGCAGCGAGCACAATCATCGACTCTAGCCTTGACGTAAATAGACGAGCAGTCACAGCGGGGATAATGAGTAGCGCAGAAACGAGAACTACCCCCACTGCAGGGAGAGCCCCTACGGCGCACAAGCAGACTAATGTCATGAGCGCCATGTCGAGACCCCGAACGGGAAGCCCTTGAGCAAAGGCGAATTCGCGATCAAAGCACAGCACCTTGAACTCCTTGAACAGAATTGCGATGGCGAGCAGGGTGATGAGAGAAACAGTAGCTATACCTAATACATCTCGAGACACGATGCTGGCCGCTTTTCCGAAAATGAAATCGTCCAGTCCCGCACGGTTGCCCAACGGCTGGTTCTGTATGATACGAGAGAGAACGATCCCGAGTCCGAAAAAGGAGCTGAGTGTTATAGCTATTGCGGCATCCTCCTTGAGGCGGGTTTTGTCTCGTATGAAGTTTATGCACCAGACGCTGAGCAGTCCGAAAAATATTGCTCCGACGAAGAGAAGGAAGAAGCTGCGCTGCTCGAAGATCAGGTAGGAGACGCAGATACCGGGCAGAGCTGCATGTGCCAAGGCGTCGCCAACGAGGGAACGGCCGCGTAGGACAGTAAATGTTCCGATAGCTCCGCACGAGAGGCCGAGCAGCGCGGTTGCTGCGAGTACCAGTAGCGTATTACTCGCTACCAGAGTGTCGAGCCAGTGTGCGCTCATGTAACCCCTGTCTTCGTATCTTGCACGGAACGTTGTTGTCCGGTGCGGATAGCCTCGGCGACCTGATCGAGGATTGTAAGCCGTCCACCGTACGTTTTCTGCAGGTTCTCGGGGGTGTACGCCTCGGAAATCGGGCCTGCTGCGACTAGATGTAGATTGAGCATTGCAACCCAATCGAAGTACTCCGAGATCGTCTGAAGATCGTGGTGAACCGCGATGATGGTTTTACCGTTGGAACGCAGGGTACGCAGTATCTCGATCATCGCCCGTTCGGTGGCGGCATCGACTCCTGCAAACGGTTCGTCCATGAGGTAGATCTCGGGCTCCTGAGCGAGAGCCCGGGCGAGAAATACGCGTTGTTGCTGGCCCCCTGAGAGCTGGCTGATCTGGCGTTTTGCAAACGAGAGCATTCCAACCTGCTCGAGAGATGAAAGCGCTATATCGCGATCGCGTTTCGAGGGTCGCTTGAGCCAACCGATCCGACCGTATCTTCCCATTTCGACGACATCGAGTACCGAGACGGGAAAGTCCCAGTCCACGGTTTCTCGCTGAGGGACATACCCGATCTGTTTGCGCACCTCCGACACATCTTGATCGAGGGCTTTCACGAATCCGTTGGTCGCAGAGATGAGCCCTAATATGGCTTTGAGTAGAGTTGATTTACCGGCGCCGTTTGGGCCGACGATCGCGACGAGCTTCCCTGACGGGATGGAGACATCGACATCCCACAGCACGGGCTTCTGTCCGTATGCGACGGTTAGGCTGTGTACTTCAATCGCTGCTCGTGACATGCGGGTCGCTCCGTTTAAGCGCTGATGTAATAGTGAGTACATTGTGACGTACCATACCGAGGTAGCTTCCTGCTGGAGAATATGGCGGACCAAGGGTATCGCTGAAGAGTTCGCCGCCTATGGTCAGAGCGTGGCCGCGGCTTTGACTGCCTTCGACCAGCGCCTCTACCGCTTTTGGAGAGACGCTGCTCTCGACGAATACGGCCGGAATATCGCGCTGTACGAGGAGATCTACGAGGTGTCGGATGTCTTGCAGGCTGGCTTCACTGTCGGTGCTCAAGCCTTGAATTCCTTTCACCTCTAGCCCGTATGCGCGACCGAGATATCCGAAAGCGTCGTGAGCTGTGACCAGTAATCGGCGAGGAGATGGGATCTTCTGGATCTCGTCTCGGCACCAGGTATGCAGCTCTCGAAGCTCCGCTTCGAAGCTTTGAAAACGCGCTCGGTAGCCGGCCTCGTTGGCTCGATCGTACTCGATAAGAGTGTCCCGTATGTGTTCAGCTACTGTGAGCCACAGGGACACGTCGAACCACACGTGTGGATCGTAGCTGTCGTGACCCTCACTCACCTTACGAAGCAGGTTGGTCGGAATGCGAGCGGTGACTGCCACAACAGGTTTCCGAGTCGAGAGTTTCTCAAGAGCATCTGCCATCCTGCCTTCGAGGTGCAGCCCATTGTGCAACACGAGATTGGCCGCTGAGAGTAGTCGCAGGTCGCCGGGGGATGCCTTGTAGAGGTGAGGGTCGACCCCTTCTCCCATCAGTGATCTTACGTCGGTATTCTCCCCTCCGATACGCCTGGCGGTGTCGGCTATGATGCTGGTGGTTGTTACGACAGAAACAGGGGACTGGCTGTTAGCCTGAGAGGAAAAAAAGCTGCCCGACACAGCAACGAGTATGGTCATTATTCGACGGATTGTACCGGGTGCAAAAAAATGTACCATTAGCTACAATTGTAGAGGGCTACATTGTTGAAAGTCAAGGAGATTTGCCTCGCTTGGCTAGTGCCTTGTAAGAAGGATCGAAACAGGTATCATGTCGCTAACCCGTTTTAATGAAGTGCCATGAGATCAGCCACTCCACGTCGTAAACCTACCGATCAGGCAGAGCATCACCGAAAAACCAGGCAGGCGCGAGCGCACGAAATCGCCCAGGACTACGTCGAGGTTATCGCGGATCTGATTGAAGAGGGAGGAGAGGCTCGCTTGGTCGATATTGCGCGTAGGATCGGAGTGAGTCACGTCACAGTCAATCGGACCGTTGCTCGGTTGCAGAAACAGGGACTGCTCTTGAGTGAGAAGTATAGGTCGATATTTTTGACTGACGAAGGAACGCGTCTCGCACAGCAGGTGAAGCGTCGCCACGAAATAGTTTTGAACTTCCTGAGAGCTCTGGGTATCAAAGAAAAAGTTGCTCGTAACGACGCGGAAGGAATCGAGCATCACGTCAGCGATGATACCTTGAAGGCATTCGAGCGCTTTACGCGTAGGAGACGATGAAGGTCATCCTTGATTACATCGTTTACGGATTGGTGAGGCTCGTCTTCGGGCTCCTGGGTGCTCTTTCGCAGGAGCGACGGGTCTCTGTGTGTGGAGGGTTGTTTCGGATCGCCTTTGCGATTGTTCCGCGCCTGCGGAAGACAGCGATGCGCAATCTCGAGATCGCTTTTCCCGAGGCATCGAGCGAGTGGCGAAGAGAGATTCTCAAGAAGAACTGCACTGAGATGGGGCGCTTGTTGGCAGACGTTGTACGGCTTCCCAGTTTGACCCCCGAGTGGGCGCGAGAGCATGTGAGCTGCCTGGTTCTTGAGCGATATGTGTCCGTCTTAGGAAAGCAAAACGGCAAAGGAGTGCTGATAGCAACGGGACATCTGGGGAGCTTCGAGCTCCTCGGTCATGCGATTGGACTGTTTGGTTATCCACTCTCAGCAATCGCCCGACGATTTCGCTCCCCTGTGCTGGACAGATGGTGGATGAGCTTACGAGAGGTGCGGGGAAACACGATTATCGATCGTAAGGGGGCGGTCAAGGAGATGATCAATACGCTCCTAAGTGGTCGTTCTGTAGCGGTGCTCTTCGATCAAAATGTCACGCGCAATCACGCCGTATTTCCGACCTGGTTCGGAAAGCCTGCTGCGACCACGAGGTCCGTTGCCTTGGCAGCGTTGCGCACAGAGGTACCGATATTCGTGGCATCAATGCGCTACGCCGGCGAGGATAGGTATACTATCGAGGCGGTAGAGTGTGAATGCTCCGATGTGTATCGGGACGAGAGACTCTCGATGGACGAAAAGATAGACCTCATCACGCAACGCTTGTCAGATCACTACTGTCGCATGATAGCTGCCTTTCCCGAGGGGTGGTTTTGGCTTCATCGACGCTGGAAAACAAGGCCCGAGCACGAGCAGGAGGCTGTGTACTGATGTCAGAGACTCGCGAAAAAGAGGCGGATGTCGGGTATCTCTGGGTGTTGGTGGCATTGACGGCTCTGTTTTTCGCCATCCGGGCTCCCTTTACGGCGAGCTTTTGGCTGGACGAAACGATAACGGCGTGGATCGTCAGTGGCTCGCTCGCTTCCGCGTGGACCCGAGCGATTGATTTTCAGGGACAATCGCCGCTGTACTACTCGTTGGTATGGGTAGTGCGACAGCTTTTCGGAGGTGGCGAGCTCGTGTTGCGCGCCCTCAGTATTGGATGTGGTGCGCTCGTTTTGTTCGTGGCTGCTCGGATTGCTCGGAAGCTTTCTACAGGCTGGACGGTTCCGCTCGTTGTGGTTGCCTTGCTGATCGGTAGCGACGGCTTTCAAGATGCCGTCTTGAGCGCGCGACCTTACGCGCTTGCTATGTTGTGTGCCTCGACTTCGCTGTTGCTTCTGCTTTCGTTGCGAGAGGGGTATTCGGTCGGTAAGGTGGCAGCTTTCAGTGCGTCGTTGGTAGCGACCTTCTACGCGCATTACCTCTTTGCGGTGGTTGGGCTGGTGCATTTGCTAGTGCTTGTCGGTGATCGCCAGTTGATGAGGAGGCTCCTGCCGTGGGGTGTGGTCACGGCCCTCGCGTGCGTTCCTGGGGTGTTCCAGCTGGTCTCGTTGTCTCGCCGTGCTGCAGCACTTTCGTTCGGGGCTATGCCAGTCATCTCTATCGACTCGTTATGGCAGCTCCCAGCGGCGTTGCTTGCATGGAGCCTCGGTGTTCTCAAGATAACGGTGCCTGTAATAGCAGTTGTGTCGTGTGGTGTAGGCGTGATCCTGGCTGTGATTTGGGACGGCAGGGTCAGGCTCGGTGTCGCTGTTCGCGCCAACCTGGTGCTCTTGATGTCGTACGTACTGATACCCCCACTCCTTTTCTTGATCGTGAGCTGTCTCTCCCCAAGCATGCTCTTGGTGCCTCGCTACTGGAGCTGGTCTCTTGTGCCGCTAGCGGTACTTCTGGCGCTCATTGTGGGTTCGGTTCAGGGGCAGCGTGCTCGGAAGATAGCAGTGTTGACCACGTTGGTGTTCCTGATCCTACGGGTTTTGTCTCAGGAGCGAGCGCTCGAGGAGTGGCGTGGGGCGGCAGCGCTAGCGCGTGCTTCAGCCACGAGAGTAGTTCTCTTCTCCGGGCTAATAGAGGCTGAAGGGCCGTCACAGATCGAGGTGGGGGAGTACTACCAATACCTTCGGGCGCCTTTGCTGGTGTACGGAGTCGAACAACCGATCGATGTGGTGGGAGTAACGTACTCAGAGGAGCAGCTAAAGAGTGCCTTTGAAGTAGCTCCTTTCACCTTGGTAGCATTCCATGCTCGTCGAAGTGGAGTCCTATCGCCCGAGCGCTTTGTGCACACTATCGAGCGGCAGGGTAGGGAGCCCTCGCTTCAGGAACAGGGTCGTCTCATTACAGTTGCGAACGTGCGATAATCCTGTGGCGCTTGTGGGGCGCAACTTTCAATTCATTTTGCCGAACTTACTATTAGCCTTTCTCGAGCGCTCCTCTGCAGGGGGTTCGTAACGGTCACCATGAAGAAGATCGTTATGTATGCGGTTTTAGTCGCTGGTTGTTCGAAGGATGTATGTGGAAAGGAGTATATATCGGGAGGGGGGCGGACCGTATGAGAATGGTGCTAACCGGGGATTAACGTTTTCGCTTGGTCACTAGTTCGAGTCCGAGGTAGGCGCACAAGCTTTCTGCTGTACGTAGTTTGATGTCACGCTCTCCGCGAACGAATCGTCGCAGAACCGCGTGATCTATCCCCGATCCCACTGCAATAGCGTAGCGCGATTGCTTGGAACTTATAATTGTTTTTCGTAGTTTTTCGCTCAGGCTCATGGTGTTTGTTTCCAACTTCGAGGGGCACGATACGATAGGCGAAAAGAATCAAAAAGACGGTCTGTTGACCCATATTATTGGGGTTTTTTGGGGGTTACAGCGACCACGCTTACCACAAGGGGTATTCACATGATTACTGAACAAGTTGAAGAAATTGCTGGCAGTTTCCTCTTGAAGTGTCCCCTACGAGATCCTCGTGAATTATCGCTAGCCCTCGCAGATGAATTGATACAGCTCGGCGTTGTCGACTCCGGTGAGTCCGCAGAGAGTGCCGATCTTTCTACTTTGGTCTCGAACTTTTCTCGAGATTTGTCTGGGTCTGAAAATATAGACGTTGCGATCTCGGGAGATATTCTCGGGTTTTTCATAAATAAGGCGCGTGTAGAGGCCCTTTTTTACAACCTCTTGAGAAGTTGTTGGCTTGCGGCAGCGCATAAAGTCGAGATTCATTGCCGGAATTCGTTGGAACGCTGGGACTTCTCGGTGTGGGATGATGGCGACTGTGTGTCGCCCCAGGCGCGTAGTGCAGCACTCGAGTGTGCTTATGAAATATCGGAAACCGGAGATCTCCGAGTAGGAGATGTCAGTTTGTTCATCGTGAAACAGATCGTGCAGTTCTACGAGGGGGATATCTCGGTTTCTCCAGGGCCGAATGGGGGTACTCAGATCTCCTTTTCCATTCTCAAAGAGTGATCCTCGGCGCGCGAGCGCGGTATACCGGCCAATGGGTGTTTCAACAGATATGTTACTTGGGATTCGTTCGAGCTCACGGGTGCCGGCACGAGCCTGCTCAGGCGATTTGCCCTAAAGACAACGGTCTTCGCCCTTCCTTTACCTTTTGGCTGGGTCGGTCAAACGCCCAGAAACTTCTGGTGAAGTGAGGAATCGTTTCCGAGCTCTACATGGAAGGAACACGCCCAGCACCGCCCTTGTGCGAAAAAGACCTCCTCCCCGTTATTCGTTGCGAGCGATTCTACCTCTGGGCGTCCCGCCGTTGCAGGCAGTTTCTGCAATAGGGGGGCTCTAATGAAGTGAGCCTCCACTGGTTTAGTCAGGTTCGAGGGGTGCAAGGAGGTGGTGAACGATTCGGTTTGAGGTCCGTAGAAGTTTCGATGGGCCTTGATGTCCATCAGATTGAGCGCTCGTTGCTTGGGGTTTTCGACCTCTCGAGCGACGAGGATCGCTCCAGCGCAAATGCCCCACACGGGCTTTGTCTTCGCGAATTCCTGCAGGGGGGCCTCTATGCCGTATTTCTCGATGAACCGTAGCATGGTTGTGCTCTCCCCCCCTGGAATGATCAGGCGGTCGATGAGCGCGAGATCCTGCGGTGTCTTGACCCTAAGCGTGGGTACACCGAGTGAGGCGAGTAGCTTCTCGTGCGGTTCGATGCACCCTTGGTATCCTAGGATGCCTACCGTGGTAGCGGGCGTTACCATCCTCTGGGTGCGAGCAAGGACTCTTGGGGGATTTGGCTTATCTCTAATCCCTTCATCGCCTTTCCGAGGCTTCGAGAGACTTCGAGGAGCTTCTTCGCATCGTTGTAGAAGCAGGTGGCTTCTACAACCGCCTTAGCGAATTTCAAAGGGTGCTCTGATTTGAAGATGCCCGACCCCACGAAGACCGATTCAGCGCCGAGTTGGCGGCACAGAGATGCATCTGCGGGAGTTGCGACTCCGCCTGCTGCGAAATTGGGTACGGGGAGCCTTCCGAGCTCTCGTACTTCTCGGATCAGCTTGAGCGGGACCCGATATTCCTCAGCTTTGAGAGCCAGGCCCTCTTCGGAAAGATCGCGCAGCTCGTCGATCCCTCTTTGAACTTCGCGGAGATGGCGCACTGCTTCGATGATGTTGCCAGTTCCGGCCTCACCTTTGGTTCTGATCATGGCAGCGCCCTCGTTTACCCGGCGGAGTGCCTCGCCGACATTGGTAGCGCCACACACAAAGGGGGTCTTGAAGGGGTGTTTGTGGACGTGAAGGTGGGGGTCGGCAGGGGTAAGGACCTCGGATTCGTCGATGAAGTCGATGCCGAGCGCCTCCAGAATCTGAGCTTCAGCCAGGTGTCCGATGCGTACCTTGGCCATTACGGGGATGCTCACCGCTTTCTTGATATCCTCAATCATCTGCGGGTCGCTCATGCGCGCGACCCCGCCTTCGCGGCGGATGTCAGCGGGCACTCGCTCAAGCGCCATGACGGCCACGGCTCCGGCATCTTCCGCGATGCGAGCCTGTTCTACGTCGACGACGTCCATGATGACGCCGTTGCACAGCATACGAGCCAAGCCCACCTTGATCTCGAAGGTTGGAACGGCGGAACTCTTATGGTCTTTGTTGGAACCGTTAGTACTATCCATGTGCTGCAAAAAAAGTATGAGAAGTGGGAGAACAGTATCTGGTGACCCCAATGGGACTCGAACCCATGTTTCCGGCGTGAGAGGCCAGCGTCCTAGACCACTAGACGATGGGGCCACAGTAACAACCGGGAGAGGCTAGCACGCCTAGAGAGCTGTTTCAACGTCGGGGTCAGAAAAGCTTTGTGACAAGGTCTTGAAGGACCTTTTCCCTAGATCCCCGCCCTTCCTCGTTCAGGGTCTCTGATTACGGTCGCGGGCCCCGTCCGCCGTAGACCCCAAAATCCCTTTTGTTCTCTGATCTCTATAACTTTCGAGCCGTTATGTAGGCCGAAATGAAGCCGGTCCGCTGGACGCCTCAATCCCGATCGATACATTTCTCTCTTTTTTGGGTATCCACCGTGTTTCCCCGCGTTTAAAGTAGTTAAAAGAACCGAAAGGGGGCGAATGATTGATGCCACACAGTGCTCGTGTTAAGGTCCTAGCCCTCAAAGTCGGGAAAGTTATACGTATTCGCCCGTGGTGCAATGGCAGCACGTCAGGTTCTGACCCTGAAAATCGAGGTTCGAGTCCTTGCGGGCGAACCATTTGGTGGGACTCCCGCCCCGCCGCAAAGGTTTTTATGAGGCTACCCCTCGCCTGTTTTTGTCTCTCCCTCCTGGGCTGTGTGAAGTCGCACATCGGTCCCGTATCCGAGGGTCAAACGTCGGTGGTTGTTGACGTTGCCAATGCCTCCCAAGGCGCAATCACTCCTGATATTCGTAAACAGTCGGCGGCGCTCCATCACTTCATGGTAGGCCAGCTCTCGCTGGGGCAAGAGGACTTCAAAGAAGCTCTCGATAATTTCGTGAAGACCGACGAGTTAACCGATGAGCCCGCACCCCTCGTGCACACTAAGTTGGCCGATCTGTACGTGCGCTTCGGAGAGCTCGACAAAGCTCTCGCCGCTAGTCAAAAGGCGATCGCGGAGGATCCCTCTGACCCGTACCCGCAATTGCTCTACGCAGGGGTGCTCGAGAGCCTCAATCGCGATGGCGAAGCAGAGCCGGTGTACAAGAATTTGATCAAGGAGTACCCATCAAAATTCGATGCGTACATTTTACTGTCCAATCTTTATGCCAAGCAGCGTCGATTCGACGAAGGGGTTCAGCTCCTGAATGCCCTGATTGTGCGTGATCCTGCCGATGCTTTGGGGCACTTCTACCTCGGTCGGATGTACGAACAGATGGAACGCTGGGATCTGGCCGAACAGGAGTACCTCCGGGTAATGGAGCGCGATCCGACCCTCGTGAGTGGTTCTCACGACCTCTTGCGGGTGCTGTTGCGCGCCAAGAAGATCGATAGGGTCAAGGAGATGTGTGGACGGATCCTCGATAAGGACCCCAATAACGTGCTGGCCAGGAAAGTTCTCGGTCACGTCATGCTTGGAGAAAGCAACTTGGACGAAGCTCTAAAGCATCTCCAGGTACTCGAAGGGGTCGAGAGCGATGCTTCGGATACGCGGTTCAAGATAGCTCTCATTCAGATCGAGAAACAGAACTACAAGGAAGCCGTTCGGGAGCTTAATCTCGTCTTAGCGAAGACCCCGAATCACTCCGAAGCCCGTTACTACTTGGCTTCGATCTATGCTGGCTCGGGTCGTCGTAAAGAGGCCGTCGAGGAGCTGCTCTTGATCGAGAAGGGCAACGAGATGTTCGTCAAAGGACGGACCTTCGCCGCATTCATTTTGCGCCAGGATGACGATCTCGATAGAGCTCGACGCGTCTTGCGAGAAGCTTTGGAGGTCGATCCTGACAACAAGAATCTGCTCCTGTACCTGGTGGTGGTTCTCCGCGACATGCAAGAGTTTCGTGAGGCAGAGGGAGTGCTCAAGGAGGCCCTCGTCAAGTATCCGAACGACGAGCGGCTGCTCTTCAATCTGGGGCTGGTGCTGCACGACAGGGAGCGCGAGGGTGAAGCCCTTGCCGTCATGGAACAGATCGTGACGATCAACCCGAAGAACGGCGATGCGCTCAATTACGTCGCTTACACCCTTGGGGATACAAATACAGATCTGTCGAGAGCCGAACAGTTGGCGAAGCAGGCGTTGGAGCTTCGGCCTTCGGACGGATTTTATCTCGACACCCTCGGTTGGGTGCAGTTCCGAATGGGAAAACTGGCAGACGCCGAGCAAACGCTTGCCAAAGCTGTGAATCTCTCCGGTGAAGACATAGTCGTTATAGAGCACTATTTGGATGTCCTCTTGGCCAGGGACGAGACAGCCAAGGCGGTCGGTATCATGAAAGCGGTCATGGACCGGAAACTCAGTGCCAAGGATGCTGATGACAAAGACAAGGTTGCTGCAAAGGAGCGTATCGAGCGCCGTTTGCGGGAATTGATTCGCCGTTATCCCGAACTCGATTCAGTGCAGAAGAGTCGGCTCGGTGCTGGGGGCGAACGCTTGGTAACGAGGGGGACTCCACCTCGTATCGGGGACGACAAGCTACTGGATGAAAGTATGACTAGGCCGAGGTGATGCGACGTTTCCTTATTCCCTTCTTCGGGATGCGTCCCGCGTCGCGCAGAATATCGCCTTATGCACTCCTCGCGCTCGCGTTTCTCGTGAGCGGGTGCTTTGCTCCCCGATTCAGGCCCTCGGGCGACACTGTCGCGAGCTCGGAAGCCGTGGTTGTGTGCAGAGATCTCCTCGCGCAGCGCGCGCCGGTGACGTCGATGCGAGCCTTGGTCGATGCTACTGTTTCGCGATCGAGTGAATCGGCCTCGTTTCGATACGTGATACTGAGCCGGGGGTCTGATCAGTTTCGCATCGACATGCTTCCCCTGGAGGGTGCGTTTACTCTCGGGATCTTAGTGGTAAAGGATGGTCGAACGGTGCTGCTCGATGCTCAGGAAAAGACGTACTCGACCGCTTCGGATGAAGCGCAGCTTTTAGAGGCGTTTCTCGGACTGGAGGGCGTGACCCGTAGCGTAATAGTCGGGCTCGTCACGGGTGTGTTGCCCCCCATCGATTGCTCATCGGCGCGGGTCTATCGAGAGAGTGACGGCTCTGTTTCGATAGTCGACGGATCTTCACAGGTTGTGTGGCACCTTAGTACTCAAACCGTTCTCGTGAAGGGTGTTCATATTCTTGATCGAAGTGGACGCAGAGTTCAGATCTCGGCAGAGCGTGAAGCGCTCCAAGGGTCCGCAGGGCTCGTGAATGTTCGCCTCTCCATATACAGACCTCTAGAGGCGCAGGCAGAGATGCTCGTCAAGAAGCTCTCGATTGATCCGCCGCTATCAGAGTCGCTTTTTGCGGTGGCGATTCCGCCGAGTTATTCGCAGCGATAACGCGCGAGTTATATTGAGCGATAAAACGGGAACAGGAGGGAAGGTTCCTCCATAGTAGTGATTTGATGGCTGACGCTGACGAATTACGTAGACGTCGGACGACAAACGGTAGACGTCGGGGTCTACCGTCCATCGCTTGACGGAGGCGTGGACGTTATACGAGCTTTAGGGGAGAGTTTGGAAAGCAGCTGGACGATTCTAAAGAGGAGAATGCGGATATGAGGCAGGAGAGCCTTATCAGTGAGTTTCGAGGTGATGCAGCAGTTGATAATAGCACTGCACTCTAGCGCTGAGGCGCGAGCTATGTCAGTGATTTGATGGCTGACGCTGACGAATTACGTAGACGTCGGACGACAAACGGTAGGCGTCGGCGTCTACCGTCCATCGCTTGACGGAGGCGTGGACGTTATACGAGCTTTAGGGGAGAGTTTGGAAAGCAGCTGGGTTCTGAAGAGGAGAGTGCGGAGACGAATATTGTTGTTTACCGAAGCATCGAGTGGATAACGTCCCTAACGCTACTCCACGCGATTCTTGATCGAGGAGAGCCCTCCATCCACACCGAACACCTGTCCCGTGATCCAAGAGCCGTGATCGGAGAGCAGCAGCGCTGCGAGAGGAGCGATGTCAGCTGGTTCTCCCAAACGACCTACAGGGTGGAGTGCCTTTGAAAAAGCTTCGGCAGATGCGTTGGACGTTATCTTTTCGCTGAGTGGGGTGCGTACCAACCCTGGAGCTATACAGTTGATTCTGAAGCCTTGGCGAGCGTACGTCGCGGCGCTCGAGAGTACGAGGCCAATGATGCCCGCTTTGGCTGCCGCTATGGCTTCATGATTTGCCAGTCCGATGCGTCCAGCTGCCGATGAGAAGAACAGGAGCGAGCCGCCGGACGACATCGCTCGCGTAGCAGAACGCAAAACGAGGAACGCGCTTACCAGATTTATCTGCAAGGTCTGGTTGAACTCAGCTTCGCTCGTCAGATGTGCCGGTTTGAGTAGGATCGAGCCGACACAGTGCGCTACCGCTCGGATCTCGCCGAGCACCGAAGTGGCTCGTTCGAAGGTCGCTTCCACCTGCGGCAGCTGCGTGACATCACATACTGCTGTTCCGGCCGCATCGACCGCGTTTTGAGCCTCCTCGAGGCGGTTGGCATCTCGAGCTGCCAGGAAGGTCGGGATATTTTTTGCGCGGAGCTCCGATGCGATTGCACGCCCGATTGCACCACTTCCTCCGAAGATCAAAACGCCACTCATGGTTCTCTCCTTCAAGCTAGCATGTTCATCGCGTCCGATACTTCTAGCGCCGTTATTCAGTATGCTCAAGAGAGGACTTCTCGGACGTTGACCATGGTCACCATCTGCTGGGTGTCGTGAGCTCCTGGGAGGTTGCAAGCTCGTCCACCCGCTTGAGTTCAAAGCCCTTGGCTGGAGAGAGTACGAGAGGAACGACCTCAGTTGTTACCGAACTGGTATCGAGTCCAAAACCGCGCTCTTCGCTGAGGCTGAACCGGCGTAGCATGAAGTATCCCTCCATGATGAATTGGTCGAACCACGGGAGGCTACTCTCGTAGGAAAGTTCTTTGCGTAGCACCACAAAACGGAGGTCGCCCGGGATCTCGTTAGATCGCAGAGAGGTGTAGCGGCTGAGGAGATCGACTTCCCCACGTGCCGACATCTCTTCGAGCACTTTGCGGAAGAAGAGGTTTATTCGAGGTTCCACACGAAACCCTAAATTGAAGTCTATGCGGAATACCTTCTTCGGGATCATCGTCGTTACTTCGTATTCGGTCGTGTAGGGAACATCGAGCACGTTCACATGGATGAACCAGTAGACGTCTGCGCGCTTGGGATGAATGTGGAACAGAGAATAGACGACCTTTGATTCTATGAGTTTGGGGAACGGTGCGCCGCTCATGTAGACCAGATGGGTCGAGTACTTGGGAACCTCCAGGTCTTTGCTGAGGCTCTCGAGAGCGGGAAGGTGTTGAGGCAGGGACTCGTATTCGGTGTAGGTGGTTTTGAGCCGCGCACCAGAGTTCCATACGTACATGACGAGCGCGACGGCTGAGCCGATGAGAACTGTGAACCATCCTCCGTGGTGAAGTTTGAGGAGGTTCGCGAATAGGAATCCGCTTTCTATAGAGAGATATACGGTGAGGTATACTGCGATCAGTTGCCACGGTACGCGCATGCGAAGCAGGTAGTTTGCGAAGAGTATGGTTGTCATGAGCATGGTGAGGGTGATCGCTAGGCCGTACGCTGCTTCCATGTTCGATGATTCCCGGAAATACAGCACAACGACGGTGCATCCGAGAAAGAGTAGTAGGTTGACGATAGGAACGTATATCTGTCCTTTGAGCTCGGTAGGGTAGACGATCTTTGCTTTTGGAAGGACCGAGAGCCGCATGGCCTCCGTCGCTAGGGTGAACGATCCGCTAATCAGAGCCTGGCTCGCGATGATGGTGGCAGCGGTGGACATGGCGATGCCAGGAATGAGAAACCAATCCGGCATAATTTCGAAAAATGGATTGCGGTCCCCGAGGGTTTCCCCTTGGTGGGCAAGCAGCCAGGCTCCTTGACCGAGGTAATTGATAAGGAGCGCTGCTTTGACGAAGATCCACGACACCTGGATGTTTCCTCGACCACAATGCCCGAGATCGGAATAGAGAGCTTCCGCACCGGTAGTACACAGGAAGATGGCACCGAGCACCCAGAAGCCGTTTTCGTGCATGAAAAGGAGTTGGAATGCATAGGCTGGGTTGAGAGCGGTCACTATCCACGGGGCTGTCTGCATTGATATCGCACCGAGAATACAGAGCATGCTGAACCATCCGAGCATGACCGGCCCGAACGACCGCCCCACGAAGCGGGTACCGAAATGTTGAATGGAGAAGAGAAAGGTCAGGATCGCCAAGACGATAGGTACGGTTTGAATCTCAGGGTGAATCTTCCTCAATCCTTCGATAGCTGACGAGACCGATATCGGCGGGGTGATGATGCCGTCGGCCAAGAGTGCGCTGCCTCCGATGATCGCGGGGATGAGGAGCCAGCGGGCGTTTTTTCGCACCAATGCATAGAGAGCAAATATGCCGCCCTCACCCCTGTTGTCGGCCCGCAGGGTAAGCACCACGTACTTGAGGGTGGTGAGAAGTGTGAGGGTCCAAAATATGCAGGAGAGGGCACCTAGGACCACGTCCTCGGCTATCGGCTCGTTTCCAGCAACGGCTTTGAGCACGTAGAGGGGCGAGGTGCCTATGTCGCCATAGATGATGCCGAGCGCTACGAGGAGACCGCCGGCGGTTACTTTGTTTGGATGACTCCTTTCGGACATGGTCGGCTACGTTCCGTGTATTCCCTGCTCATCTGCAACATCTAGGGAAGCGATCCCACCCCCGCTTTCTCGCTGCGGGCAGGTTTTGCCTCGCTTCCCCGGGGAACTGGTAAGATTACCTCTTAGATGACCGAGAGAAATAGAGGAAGTTCAAAAAACAGGGTAATGGTGTTTGAGAGGCAATATAGGCCACGTCCAGAGGCGGATGGGGCTGGTTGTAGGGTGTCCAGGTCGGTCGAGGCGCGCTGTCCGTAGGTGAGCTGTTCTCCGCAATACTCGGTGTCGGTTATTTGGCGTTCGGTTCGCCATCGAGGATCGCCTTGGCGACCTTGCTCGAATCAACCTGATACGTACCTTTTTGGAGGGCGCACTTTATCCGCTCCGCACGGCGAAGCTTCTCCGCGATCCATTGAAGGGTCACGGAAGTGAGGCCCCTCCGACGTGATGGTTTCTGCTCGCTGTTCTCGTGGTCACTCATATATTCTCTAATCCAGAGTACACATCTTCGGGGTAGAGCCCCTCGCTTGCTTACTAGTATTAACGCCATTTTCCGTGAAATCTTGACGGTCTGAATCTCAACCTTTTGTCGCCAAAGTGGCGAGTAGCACCTTGAGACTATTGGACGTTTTTTGTGTAGCGCTCGGGAGCTTCGAGTTTCCCGAGGATGGTAACGCTTCCGTACTCGAAGCCTCAACGTTTACTTGAGGTTAGGGTGGATGATACTCTTCGGGGGCCCGGGAGCGGTGACACAATTATCTTCGCCCAGCGTCTAAGCGTGTCGTTTTTCCCTGTGCTAGGACTACGTAACGAAGCGAGCCTCGGTGCGTCCGAGGTAGTTAAATCCTGGAGTGTCATGAAATCGAAAGAAGCCAGCGCCATCTCACCACGCCGAGAAGAGGATTACCCGGAGTGGTATCAGCAGGTCGTCAGAGCAGGGGAGCTGGCGGAGAATTCGGTAGTTCGCGGCTGCATGGTCATCAAGCCTTGGGGGTACGGGATATGGGAGAATATCCAGCGCAGCCTCGACCGCATGATCAAGGACACCGGTCACAGTAACGCCTACTTTCCGCTCTTCATTCCATTGAGCTTCCTTGAAAAAGAGGCCGCACACGTGGAGGGATTCGCAAAGGAGTGCGCCGTCGTCACGCACCATCGGCTCGAGGCGCGAGACGGTAAGCTGATACCAGCGGGAGAGTTGGAGGAGCCGCTCGTGGTACGTCCGACTTCGGAGACGATTATCGGAGAGTCCTTTGCGCGCTGGGTTCAGTCCTATCGAGATCTTCCTCTCTTGATAAATCAGTGGGCGAACGTCGTACGGTGGGAGATGCGAACGCGTCTCTTTCTTCGGACTTCGGAATTCCTCTGGCAAGAGGGACACACCGCACACGCGACTCAGCAAGAGGCGGTGGAGGAGACCTACAAGATGCTGGAGGTTTATCGCTCATTGGCAGAGGACGTGCTCGCCATGCCGGTCATTCAGGGTGAGAAGATCCCCGAGGAGCGTTTTCCGGGTGCGGTGGATACCTACTGTATCGAAGCTATGATGCAGGATAGGAAGGCTCTTCAGGCAGGTACATCGCATTTCTTGGGGCAGAATTTCGCTAAGGCCTCGGAGATCAAATTCCTCAATCAGGCTGGAGTTACAGAATACGCCTACACCACTTCGTGGGGTGTTTCGACTCGGCTCATCGGCGGCATGATCATGACGCATGCAGATGACGATGGCTTGAGGCTGCCTCCGAAAGTTGCGCCCAAACACGTGGTCATAATTCCGGTTATACCGAAACCGGAGACCGAAGCCGCAGTTCTGGAGTACGCTGATTCGATCGCCCGTGATCTCCGTTCTCGTACCTTCAACGGCTACCCGATAGAGGTGGTTGTTGATCGTCGCGATATCCGCGGTGGTGACAAGAGTTGGGAGTGGATCAAAAAGGGTATACCGGTGCGACTCGAGGTCGGGCCTCGCGATATAGACTCCAAACAGGTCGTGCTCTACCGGCGTGACAAAGGTCCGCGAGACAAGGCGTTCGTGAGCATGAATGAGGCTGTGGAGTCGATGCCGAACACGCTCGAGGATGTTCAGCGTTCGTACTTCGAGCAGGCTAAGGCGTTCCGAGATAGCCACATCAATCGCGACATCAAGGACTTCGAAGAGTTTCGTCGTTTCTTCACGCCGAAGGACGAGCAGAAGCCAGAGATTCACGGGGGCTTTGTTTTGGCTAAATGGTCGGGAGCGCCTGAGGCCTTGGATATTCTCTCGGAGTTGAAGGTGACGGTGCGATGTCTGCCGCTCGAGCAGAGCGGCACCGAAGGACGGTGCGTGGTGACCGGTAAGCCGGCGACTAAAGATGCAATCTTTGCCAAGGCATACTAGGGGAGAGGGAGCGAGGTGGTATGACGAGCAGTACGGTAGCCATAGCAGCCTTTTACAAGTTCCTCTCGATATCTTCCGAGCAGGTTGCAGAGGTACGCGAGGTTCTGGAAAAATTCGCCGACGAACAGGGCATTCGAGGTTTGGTCGTGCTCGGTACTGAGGGGATAAACGCAACTGTTGCAGGAACTCCTGAAGCGATCGCCGCCATGAAAGAGTTCGTGCGGGGGCAGTTGTCGGCACCTGACATGATCTTTAAGGATTCACGGGCTGATAAGATGCCCTTTGCTCGCTTCAAAGTCGATGTTCGCTCCGAGATCATCACCACCAAGAACTTAGAGATCTCTGTGGAGGATTCTCAGGGTACGCACCTATCGCCTCGAGAGTGGCATGAGATGCTTGCGACGGATCCCGACGTCGTGGTCGTCGACACGCGCAACGATTACGAGATCGAGGTTGGTATCTTCGAGGGTGCGATAGACCCCAAGATAAAGAAGTTCAGCGAGTTTAAGGAGTATGTTGAGCGCGAGGGATTACCTCGAGACAAGAAGCTGCTTCTGTACTGCACCGGTGGTATCCGATGTGAAAAGGCCGTCCCTGAAGTCAAACAGTTGGGATACGACAAGGTGTATCAGCTCGAGGGAGGGATATTGCGGTATCTCGAAGAGTATCCCGAGGGACACTTCAAAGGAGAGTGCTTCGTGTTCGACCATCGCGTAGCGGTCGACAACCATTTACAACCGTCCAAGAAATACAAGCTGTGCCCTCATTGCGGCAATCCTGCTCAGCAGGCGGTCAATTGTAAACTGTGTGGGACGTCTGCGATCGTGTGTCACCGCTGTATCGAACGAGAGGATCTGAATTCGTGTTCGAAGAACTGCGCTCATCATATCCGTCTTCGTAAGGAGCGCGAGTCAAGGGGTGCTGTCCTGTAATCACTAGGGGGCGGTCGTCTCGATCTCCTCCTGTCAGGTCTGAGTGTATGGGATTGAACAACGAACCCTCGAAGAAACGTCAGACGAACGATCAGCTCCATAATTCCAAGGGCAACGGCTATCGACTGCAAGAGCTGGCGAGGCAGGTCGTTGCACATGTCGACACGCCAGCACCCGAACACCTCAAAAACCTTCTGAGCAGATCCGAGGTAGTCGAAGTCGTGCGAAGCACCCGCGCCATCGGTCAGATCTGCGCGGCTCTGCTGCGGCATGTGAATGATGCCACGAGCGGCAATGACCCGGGTGCACTTTGGAACATCTGGGATCTGGTGGTCCCCCTTCTTGGCGCGTTCCCACACGAACAGCGCTTGGGATTCTCAGCCGAGCGCTTGGTAGTGAAGATGCAGAGGCTGAATCCATTGGGGGCTGCTGCGATGATCCTCGAAGGCCTGGATTTTGGATGGGCACCGCGCTCGAGCACCAACGTGTTCACCTGGACGGAAGCGCAGGGAGCGGCTCGCTCGTACGAAGATCTCAGACTCGTTACTGATTTTGCAGTGAGCATTTTGAACAGAGGCGCAATTGACCCTAGTGACGTCAGCGTCGTCCAACGGATGAATGTCTATCTCGCGTGTACGACAGACCCAAGGCCTGCTCACCAGCGAATAGGACCCTATTATCCTCGGGAAAAGACGATCGTTGATGTGGCGTGTCGGGCAGTGTTCGGGGTACAGGCGGCTGACGCCGCGGTGCGCGCAGGTGTGCCATTTATCGGCGAAACGACATACGGGCGGATGGACTGCTCCATTCGAGGACTCGTCTCGGTTGGCGCTGCTTTAGCTCTCGAGTGTGCTAGGGCAGAGGGACGAATAACCCCCTCTGATTTCGAGAGTGCGCGAAAACAGCTGAGCCTGAACTTCGATTGGGTTGCTCCGGAATTTGAGACTAATAAGCTGCTCGAGTATAGAAAGCTCTCCGAATGGCTCTTGTTGGAAAGCGGTCAGTTGGCGCTTCGATGTTTTACCGAGCCGCCCAGTAACGTCCAAGAAGCGCGGATAGCTCTGCGCTACCACATCGAAGGTCGAACCCTATCGAATATGCTCCTTGCACTCGAGTTGGCAGATATCTCGCACGATGAAGCTAGGTGTGTGGGGGTGGCCCAGTTACTCTGGGCTTCGCTGCAGGTCCGTGATCTGGCCAGAGGTATTTGCACCGACGCTGTGCATGCGGCCTTCCGGTGGATAAACCGAGATGGTATCGACCAAGCGACCCAGGGCCAGGCGATTTTGTTGGGGCTATCACAAGCTCTGTACAAGATCGGAGACGTTGAATTACTGGGGAGGTTGGCGGATCGGTTGCTCGAATACTTGGAAGCAGATCCTTCAATTGAGACAACGGTGTCGTCGTATCTCGAAGCGATGGGGGATCGAGTCGATGAGTTGGTTGCGGAGGCCGAAGGCAGAAAGAAGGTGGTAGCGCCGAAGAATCAGCCGCAGACTAGAACAAAGAAACTACAGCTTCCGGTGGGAAATCCCGATTCGACCTGGTTCTCGGATCTCGTCAAAGATGCGTTGATACGTCAGGACAATGACGGACGTCGACGATTCCACTGAACGGCGACCGACACGGGCGCCCTCCCGAGGCTCTTTCGGATTGGTTGGGGTGGTCCCCTGCCAACGATTTGTGCCTAAGTTACTTAGCAGCGCCTGACTGCCATAACCCCTAGAGAGGCGAGGAAAAACTGACCTGTGGTCTCACCCTTAACTTATCACGTGAACGTGCACGTGCTCGTAAACGTGCACGTGCCCGAACATCTTGATGTTTTTGTTTCGGGTACGTTTACGTTCAGGTGCACGAGCACGTTCACGTAGAAGAGTGGTAGGTTTTGCCTCGCTTCCCTAGAGGGTCAGTCTCACGTCTCTATTGTGCGTTATGCCAGAACACAGCCCCGATATACGCCTACCTCCGGAGGCGCAGGCCAAGGGCCTAGAGCCTGGTCTAGACGGGTTGCATCGCCCCGAGCGAGTTCTGCCTGGAAGCGATGTGCAGGCACAGATCGCCGCGGCGGTGGTCGGTCGAATCGATGGGCCTGTGGGTCTGGGGATCTCCGTCCAGCCTCGACCCGTAATGCCTCAGGATGCACAGAGTCCGATGGTAGCTGCGCGCTCTGTAGCAGAGGTGCATGTATCGATACCGGAGGCGACACCTAAGCCGGACGAGGGAGCCGGTGTTAGTGTTACGACTGTTGCTCAGTCGGATCTCATCAAGAGACTGGCGTCGGATAATAATCCCGAGTCCGCTCGGATTAGCCACGAAGGCGCGCCGCTGATTAATCTCGAAGTAGATCGAGGTGCGAAACCAAATTCAGGCCTCGAGCAGCGGCGAGAGGTCGAGTCTCCGGCGCAGACCACCCAGCGCGAAACTCTCGCGGAGCGTTCTCGGCAGGAGCTCTCCCAAAATGTCGAGCAGGTGCGTCTCGATATCGTGCGCGGTACTCAGGGGCGTGCGGCGGCCGAGGCCCTAGGTGCGGTCAGCGCGGTTGGAGAGATGCTCTCGCACAATCCGTCCTCATCCGTTGCCGTAGCACCATCGGAGATCGGTAAGATCGGGACGAGTCTTCCGGAGGTTCGGGAACAGGTGCTGGATCGGATCGCACGTGTGCAGGAGCAGCTGTATGTTCTGAGCGCTGCAGGTGCGGCTCGGCCAGAGGCGCACTCTAGTATTCAAGGAAGGGGTGATTTCCGCGGAAATGCTGAATTACGGCACGATGCCAAACCCGAGAGTGTCGTGGCGCGCACTGATCGCTCCGATCCATCCCAATTATCCCGGGTGTCTTCTTCGGCGAACCAGGCGCGTTCTTCAGAGCCTGCATGGCTGCGGACACAACCGAGCAATACTACCGTCCGTGAGATCGATAGACCCATACCACCGCCGGCAGCGGAACGAGCAAAGCACTCTCTGGACATCGTCTCCCGGCTGGTTCGAAGCTGCTCCGATATTCAATTAGCCAAGCGTATTCAGGAAGGGGTCGATACGCTCTGCTATACACTGTTCGGAGTGGTGGCGATCGGAGCGCTAGCTGGAGATCGGGCAACACGCTTTACGTATCGCACCTTACGTCAGCTCGTTGGGGAGATGCGCAAACGCGCGGCCGACGAAAATATAGAGGAAGAAGCTCGGCAGGTGCTTCACGACGCGACGCAGGAGCTCACTGAATCCCTCGTTGAATTCTCCCGTGAGGTCGATCGCGTTGCGGCCTCTACGGTTGCAGATGTGTGTGGCAGCATCGTGCATGCGGGAACTGGCGAGCCGCTCGCAGGGATCCTCGTCAACGGCGGGGTGCTGGGACAGGCCGTGACGAACGAACGGGGCGTCTTTATCTTCAAAAATATCCCGTTCCACACACCATACGAGCTGACACCGATGCACGCGAGGTACGAGTTCATTCCCGGACGAATCGTTGGTTTGTGTGTCGAGCTCAATTTTGAGCGATTTCAAGCGCGGCTGCGAGCGATCTGACGCGTTGAGCAATCCGTCCGCTATGCGGCGGTTGTCGCGGCGCCCGTCGGCAATTCCTTCTCGAGAGAGTCTGCCGAATCTATGTTCACGCGCGCGAGTGATGTGTCGATTCGCTTCAGCAAGCCAGTCAACACATTCCCCGCTCCGTATTCCCAGGCGGCTTGAGGGATGCGTCCTTTCACTGCATTCTGAACGCACTCCACCCAGCGGACTCTGCCGCACACTTGGAGTGCAAGGTTCTCTCTGATCGTCTCCGGATCGTCGGAACAGTCGGCCGTGAAGTTTTGATACACGGGGAACGCAGGCTTTCGAATCTTGGTAGAAGCAAGATCGACGCGGAGGCGCTCCTCTGCCGACTTCATCAGTGTACAATGGAACGGAGCGCTCACCTGGAGTTCAATTACCTTTGCGCTGCCGAGCTTCTCGACAAATTGCGTAATTCCCGCGGCGGAACCCGCAACGACGATCTGGCCAGGGGCGTTGACGTTTGCGATCTCAGCTACCTCACCGCTCACCTGAGCGAGAACTGTCTCCACATCGGCGACCTCTTTGCCGAGTACGGCGACCATCTTGCCGGTCCCGACTGGTACTGCTTCCTGCATGTATCGTCCGCGCTTGTTGACGAGCGCGACGGCATCTTCGAATTCAATCGCTCCAGCGGCAACGAGTGCGGAGTATTCACCGAGAGAGTGTCCGGCAGCGGCCACGATGTGATTGGAAGAAGCGCGCTCCTGTGCGAGTCGAAAGCAGATTGTGCTTACAGTGAGGATCGCAGGTTGTGCTATTTCGGTTAGGGTGAGTTTGTCTGTCGGCCCGTCGAAGCAGATCTGGGAGAGCGAGAAGCCCAGGGCCTCGTCTGCGCGCTCGAAGATCTCGCGTGCTAAGGGGTAGCGGTCGAAGAGATCTCGCCCCATACCTACTTTCTGAGAGCCCTGTCCAGGAAAAAGCGTAAAGATATCAGTCATATAAATCCTATTTGGTATGCGCCCATGTGTATGTTCAAGACAACTCGGGGCGACGCCGATAATTCAAGGGTGGAGATATGATGTCAAGAGATGCCCTCGACAGTGAAAATGTGACCAATAACGAGCCGCAGTGCCCGTCGGTATTGGTAGTCGACGACAATCCGCTCATTGTGGATGTCGTGATGGGACTTCTGCGCTCACAGAACTACTGTGTTTTTTCTTCGACAAATGGGCGCGAGGCCTGGGAGTTGATTCAAAGTAAATGCGTAGATGTAGTGATTTGCGACGTCATGATGCCCAAAATGGGCGGGTACGAACTGTACGAGACGATGAGAGCAAACCCGCAGTACATGCACATTCCCTTCGTGTTTCTCACGGCGCTCGACGATCCGAAGGAGATCGATCGAGGTAAGGAGGTCGGCGCGGATGACTACCTCTGTAAACCTTTCGAACCCGAGGAGCTCCTTGCGGTCGTCAAGGGGAAGTTGCAGCGCTCGAAGGCCTTGCGAGAGCTGGGAGATCGCCGCTTTGACGAATATCGGCGCAAAATCATTCACACGCTCTCGCATGAGTTTCGGACTCCGCTCGTAGCTGTCAATTCAGGCGTAGAGTTGTTGCTCGAACATCAGGATGCCTTGGGTACGGACAAAGCTCGACATCTCCTCGACGCTGTAAAGAGGGGAGGAGCACGGCTGGAGAAGTTGGTTGGCGATTTCATGATCCTTCAGCAGATTGAGGCTGGGTTGGCTACCAAGCTCTTCGAAGCTCGCGCCACCGAGCATTCCATGGGGGAAGTGGTCGAAAGTTTGGTGCGTTCGAAGCAGGAGACTTACAAGGCACAGGGGAGCGTCCTGCTGTTTGTCGATCATTCCCACGGGGCACGGGTGCGGATCGTGGAGACTCAGATCGTGGATTGCTTGGACCGCCTTGTCAGCAATGCGATCAAGTTTTCGTCTCAGAATCCTTGTGTCGAGCTCGAGCTCGAGTGCTCGCAAGAGTCACTTCGCCTAGCGGTCAAAGATAGGGGCATCGGCTTAGACTTGGGTAAAATCAAAGAAGCGCTCGATGTGTTCGGACAGATAAACAGGGACAAGCTCGAACAGCAAGGCGGAGGTCTGGGTCTCGCCATAGCCTCTCAGTATGCTGCTATCAACCAGGGGCGTCTCGAGTTCGAGTCCAGAAAGGGCGGGGGGACGATTGTAACCCTCGTTTTACCCGCCCTCTCCGAGTAGTCTATACGTCACGTTTTGTTCCTCACCTGCTTGAAGTGCTTTCCAAATCTTGTCTCTGGAGCTTTCCGACAGTAGAGTTTCGCTATCGAATGAAGGCACGCCGATGTCGAGTGAAAATAGAGGATCTATGAAAAAGTTTCCTGGTGAGAGCGGAAGATGGGGGCGAGTGTTGCTCGTGCTGACCGTTGCCTTACTCTTGATCGCCCGAAGCGCTCGGGCCGATGAATCGTCCAGTGCGCTCGCGGACATGGTCGAGAAGGTTCATTTTTACACTTTGGACAACGGGCTCAGGGTTATTCTGTACAACCGAGGGACGGCGCCTGTGTTCGCCGGTGCCGTTGTGGTTCGTGTTGGTGGAAGTGATGAGGTTACTGGTCAGACCGGTATCTCTCATATTTTCGAGCATATGGCCTTCAAGGGGACACGAACCGTCGGCACTAAGAATTACGCGCGCGAAAAAGAGCTTCTCGAACGTCTCGAGGCGATCGCAGCTACCTCGAACGCTGCTCAAGAGCTTTCTGAGGATCAGAAAAAGGCGTGGGAGCAAACGCATGAGGAGCTCCGCTCGATATGGATCTCCGACGATTTCACACGCCGATACGAACAGGTTGGTGCCGTTGGGCAGAATGCTACGACCGACAAGGAGTTCACCAAATACTTTGTGAACCTGCCCAGGTCTGCGTTCGAGTTCTGGTGCAAGATGGAGGCTGATCGTCTGCTCAATCCCGTGATGCGGCAATTCTACCAGGAGCGTGATGTCGTTCTCGAAGAGCGCCGCATGAGATTCGATGACGATCCGGGCGGAAGGTTGTACGAGCTTCTTCTCGGAGTGGCGTACCAACGCCATCCGTACAGAGCGCCGGTGATTGGGTACGAGCAGGATTTGAAAAGCTTGACTGCTACGCAGCTCGAGGCCTTCCGTAAGATATACTACGTTCCCCGTAACATGGTTGTCAGTATCGTCGGTCGAGTCGATCCAGAGGCAGACATGAAGGTAATTCGCCAGTACTTCGGCGCGTTGCCGGCGGCCCCCGACATTAGTCGAAATGTCCTCAAGGAATCGCCTCAGGAGGGAGAGCGGAAGGTGTCTGTAAAGATGCCGGCGTCACCGCAGATCGTCATAGCCTACAAGAAGCCGAATTATCCCGATCCCGATGACGCTCCGATATCTGTCATGGCGGAGATATTGAGTGGAGGGAGGATTTCGCCGCTCTACACTGAGCTTGTGAAGCGTAGGCAATTAACCGCCGACGTCAGTCACGAAGAAGGTCCAGGAGTAGCGTACCCCAATCTTTTGATGTTCGATGCTACAGTGAAATCGCCCCACACTACTCAGGAGGTGCTCGAAGCCTTCGATGCGGTCATAGCGCGCTTTCGGCGCACAGGTCCGACGTCGGAACAACTGGAGATAGCGAAACGCTCTATCGGTATGGACTACCTTCGCCATCTCCAATCGAACCAATCTCTCGCGCTCGACTTCGCATCGTCCGAGTTGGTTTATGGCTCATGGAAGGCCTCGGTCAAGTGGTACGACGAGGTCATGAAGGTCACGCTGGACGATGTGAGACGCGCTGCTGACAAGTACTTGGTGTCTGAGAGCCGCACAATCGGAACTGTCGAGCGGGCTTCGTGACAATTCGGGCCGGAGGTGAAAAAGGCGATATGAGTAATAATCTCCAGATGAATATCGGTAGGTTCGGAGGCGTGCCTTTGATCAGTAGGCTAAAGGCTACTATTTCGGAAGGGTCCAGGCTGGTGACGAGAGGTGTAGTGTGCCGCGTGCCGCTGGTGTTTCTAGCGCTTCTCGTAGGGCTTGGGTGCGCGGGGCCGAAGGCGGTGATAGCTCCGCCACCCGTCTCGAGAGCGGACGAAGTTTCCGCGTTTAAGCCAATTCAACCGGAGCGGTGGGTGCTTTCGAATGGACTCAAGGTCTACTTTGTCAAAGACGAAGAGCTGCCGCTCGTGCGGGGCCAGCTGTTCATACGAGGCGGCGGGCTCTGGGGGCCAGCTAAGCCGGTCGGAGTGGTGGGTGCTATGGGAGACCTCATGCGTCTCGGCGGCGCCGGAGCGCTCTCGGCGGATGCCCTCGATCGTGAGCTCGAAAAGCTGGCAGCAGGTATCGGTAGCTCGTTTGGAGCAGAATTCGGTGGTACGAGCTTCTCCTGTTTGGTTACGGACTTCGAGCGTGTTTTCGAAATCTTCGCAGATGTTACGCTCAGACCACGTTTCGAGAACGATAAGCTCTCTCTCTGGAAAGGGCAGGCACTGGAGGGGATCCTTCGACGCAAGGACGATCCTCGCACGGTGGCATCCATCGCGTTCATGAGCCTCATGTACAAGGACTCCCCATATGGTCGGGTGGTGAATGAGGAAGATGTGGTCGCCATGAATCGGCAACAGCTCGCGGGGTTGCACAAGGAGTTCGTGCGGCCTGACGAGGCTATCCTAGTAGTCACGGGACGAGTGGACAAAGAGGTCGTGAAACGGGAGATAGAGAAGCAGTTCGGCGCATGGGCTCCTCGTGGTGCCCCTCTTCCTCCACCTCCAGCCGTCGGAGCAGATCCCAAACCCGGGATATATTTCATAGG
>JBILEW010000036.1:0-30681 GCA_044351885.1 Bdellovibrionota bacterium | reverse complement strand
CAGCCTCAACCCTTCCTGCCGGTCTCGGTGAGGACGGTAGTAGAACAGACTGCGGCAGATACGCAGAAGCCCGCACGCCTGGCGCACGCTCACTGGAAACTCCTGGAGAATCTCCTTGGCGAGCGTGCGCTTGCGCGCGGGCTTTAGAGCTTTTTTGCGATTACATCCTGTAGAATGACTTTATCGAGCGTCAGGTCTGCTACGACTCGCTTGAGCCGGGCGTTCTCCTCCTCAAGCTGCTTAAGCCGACGCACCTCGGGGGTGCTCATCCCGGCGTACTTCTTTCGCCAGTTGTAAACCGTAGCTTCCGAGACCCCAAGCTTCCGGCAGAGATCCTCTACCTTCGCCCCGTTCTCCAGCTCCTTCACTACGAGCGCTATCTGTCCCTCTGTGTACTTCTTTCTTGGCATCTCACTCTCCTTTCTAAAGGAGGTGCCATACTAGAATTTTCTACATTAAAAGTGTCCAGTTTTCGGGGGAACGGTCAAGTAGGAGAAAGCGATGAAGAAGAGGTACTCAGAGGAACAGATTGTAAAGATCCTCCATAGAGGAGACCGCGCAGCAGCTCGGACGGTGCTTCATGTTTTAAAAACGGACTGACCACTGTTTCGGAGGCCTACTGCCCTAGTACACAGCACTTTTGAAAGCGACAGGTCGAGACAGCTGACACATGTACCCGACGGGCATTCTGCCTGCGCTGTCCGAAGTAGTTCTTTTCAGAGGTACGCTGCACCAGCGGAAGGGGGCTAGGTTCGCTGGGCGACGGTACTAGCCGTTTAACACATAGTCGGAAAACAACCGGAGAGTTTGACAAAGCAGTCTCCCCAGTATTATACTTTCAATAGTTACTGAAAGTACGAAAAGCATATGAAGCTCGAAGAGGCAAAAAACAAATTCGTTCAGATCTGGGGAACTGTCGGTGTCGAATGGGGGATCAACCGGACCATGGCTCAGGTTCATGGCCTTCTCCTTGTGAGTGACGAGGCTCTTACTGCTGAAGAGGTCATGGAATCTCTCAGCATCTCGCGCGGTAATGCAAATATGAATCTGCGGGAGCTCATCAATTGGGGTCTGGTGTTTCGTGAGAATCGTCCGGGCGAGCGGAAGGAGTATTTCTACGCGGAGAAGGATATCTGGGAGGTGGCTCAGCGAATCGTTGCTGAAAGGAAGAAGCGCGAGCTCGATCCGATGATGAAGATGCTCGAGCAGCTTCAGAAGGAGACAATCACCTCATCGTCGCAAGCCAAAGAGGCGCAGGCTTTCAACAAACTTCTGGCAGACATCCACACCCTTGGCAAAAAATGCGGCTCGCTCTTGGACCTTGTGTTGAAGCTAGATCAATCGACATTTTTCAAGCCACTTATGGCGTTCTTCAAAAGGTGATGATGTATGAAGATCGTAATTCCCGGTGGAACTGGACAGGTAGGGACGATTCTGGCGAGACACTTTCACGCTCAGGGCCACGAGGTCGTGGTCTTGAGCAGGGGCGCGAAGGTGGCTCCTTGGAAGGTCGTAACGTGGGATGGACAAACGTTAGGTGCGTGGACGAAGGAGCTCGAGGGAGCCGATGTCCTCATCAATCTTGCAGGTCGTATCGTCAACTGTAGGTACAACTACAAGAACCGGTGTGAGATCTGGTCCTCCCGTTCGCGCTCGGTACGGATCTTGGGAAAGGCTCTGACAATGCTGACCTCTCCGCCACGCGTGTGGCTTCAAGCTGGAACGGCTACGATCTATGCCCACCGTTTCGATGCCGCTAACGATGAATACTCAGGTATCTTGGGCGGCACGGAGGATATCTCTCCCGAGAAGTGGCGGTTCAGCATCGACGTAGCTCGAGCGTGGGAGGGAGAGTTCGCCCTCGTAGAAACTCCCAAGACTAGAAAGGTCATTCTCAGATCGGCAATGACTATGAGTCCCGATCGAGACGGTGTATTCGATTACCTTCTGTGGCTCGTTCGTGTCGGACTAGGTGGCACAGCGGGATCGGGCGATCAATACGTTTCGTGGATTCACTACCAGGATTTCATCAACGCCATCCAGTTCCTAATCGATCGCGAGGATATTTCGGGAGTGGTGAATATCTCTTCTCCCAATCCTCTCCCGAATAGAGAGTTCATGGCAAACTTGAGAAGGGCGTGGGGTAGACGCTTTGGGATGCCTATATACGAGTGGATGCTCGAAGTAGGGGCGGTATTTCTGCGGACTGAGAGCGAGCTTGTGCTGAAAAGCAGAAGAGTGGTCCCAACTCGGCTGCTCGAAAACGGGTTCACATTTCGCTACCCAAACTGGTCGGAAGCATCCGAGGATTTATGTTCACGTTGGAAGAGCGCCTCGTAGAGGTCGAAAATGCCCGAAGTTTTTCGCTGCGCGGCATTTATTTGCTGGGCTGTGTTGGCGTCTCCGCTTACTCACTCGGTGCCTTCGTTCAGATCATTCAATCCTATGTATCGATTAACTACAGCTACCAGACGGAAGGTATCATGGTAATCGCGCAGGTTGGCTTTCAGTGGCTCTTTATGATGCGCAGGAGCTGGAAGGAGCGTGTGCGATACATGTATGTGGCATTGACGGTGTCGATGATCGGATCGGTGATGCTCTTGCCCTTGCTGTTGATCCACAGTCTGATGGGAGTTTCTGGCGTGATCGCGATTGGGTATTTCTTTGTTGTAGTAGGAATCATTTTCGCGATTCATCATCGGCTGATCATCAGAAGTGCGCTTCCGAAGGTTCTCAGTGTTACGTGGGTACTATATCGCCTTCTGCTCCTGGCTTTCGTTCTGTTTCCGCACACCGGCACGCTTTCTGCCAAGTAATCCCGTAATTGAGCGGAGCCTGAGGTCCAGAAAACGCCTTCGTCAGCCAACGCACGAAGAGAGACGATTGACGCGGTATAGTGGGGAGTTAGTTAGTGTCTGGGAGCACTTGAGCTTTCGCAGTGCCCCTCATCTTGTAGTTGCGTGGTTGTCGTTATTCCAGCGTTCCTTAAACGAAAAGTTAGGATATCGAGAGGCTTTGTGATGTGCCGATGATCTCATCGATCCCAAAGGGTACGAACACGGGAGATAGAAGATCCTCGAACTGCACAGCGGAGGGATGGTTCTCGGATAGGGGAGCCTTAATTTTGTGGAAGGGGACCTCTGGCCAAGAGCTCCTTGAGTGCGGGAGGCGCAGCAATTGAGGTAATGAGAGACATCAGTATAATCACGCCATAGACAGTTTGAGAGAAAACGCCTGCTTGCAGTCCGAGACTCGCTACGATGATGCCCACCTCGCCGCGCGGCACCATGCCGACCCCGATGATCAGGCTCGATCTTCGTCCTAGGGACATGGCGGCCAAACTACAAGGGATTACCTTCGAGAGAATAGCGAGGAGAGATACGACGAGGATCGTGACGACCGTGCTGGGGTCTCGCAGTAGAGAGAGATCGACGTGCGCTCCCGTCAAAACAAAGAAGTAGGGCGCTAGGAAGAGAGCGATAGGTCGTATATTCTCCTCTAAACTGGGGCGGTGCTTGGACTCTGCAGACACCATCCCCGCCAGAAAAGCGCCTATAATCGCTGCTAATCCGATATAATGAGCGGCCATAGCGAGAGCTAGACAGGCGCTCAACGACAGGGCAACTGGTGAGAAGTATCGAGTAGGAAGGTCGAGGAGCCCCGAGAAACTCTGCATCAGGCGAGTTCCGACGAATCCTATGAGCACGACGAACCCCAGAGCTTGTAGGATTATGAAGAGTAGTCCAGGGATATCGACGGTTCCTTGTGCGTGCAGGGAGACGACTGCACCGAGGATCAGCATTGCCAGTATGTCGTCTATCACCGCTGCGCTGAGAATCGCGTGGCTCTCGACGGTGTTCAGGGCCCCGAGCTCTCGCAGAACCTGCGCAGTGATCCCCGCAGATGTAGCTACGAAGGCTGCTCCGATGAAGAGGGCATTGGGGGTTTCGTGTCCTACTCGCGATGCCCAAAAGCTTCCCACGACAAAGGGTACGAAAACGCCAGCCATTCCAACATACGCAGCAATCTTCCCCACCTTTTTGAGATCCATCAGCCGGGTCTCAAGTCCGACCGAAAAGAGCAAGAGTATGGCTCCGAGCTCGGAAAGAACCGCTACCGGCTCGTTGACCTGGATGAGGCTGAGGGCGAACGGTCCTACGGCACAACCTGCGGCGATCTCCCCGACCACTGCAGGAATGTGCAAGCTGCGAGCGAACAGCGAGCCGATCTGTGCTGCAACGAACACGATGAAGAGGGTCGGCAGTACATCGGGCTGTGGTGCGGTCATGTGCGTGGATCGTGGAGAGTCATATTCCACAAGAGAGAAAGTTGCTGAGCGAGGCGACGAGTAGTAAACAGAGGCGTTTGCTACGCATCAACCTGAGATCCGCTTTCGTAGCAAGGAGGGGTTTTGCCTCGCTTCCCCGAGCGTAGTTTCCACGTGTATAAAAAGCGAGCACCCCCTCAAAGGTGCTCGCTGGTAAGATACGCACTGAAGCTCTTGTCCCTCCTAGAGAGGGTTGTAGCTAGGTGCTCAGTGATACGGCTGTTGTGAAGGACCCGTAGTCGAGACCGGCATCTCTTGAACAACCTGCCGTCTCCATGCAACGTATCCACCTAATCCAGCGGCGACCAACCCGAGAATCATGGAAAAGAGGGCTCCCCATGCCGCTTTGCCAGCGACTTCTGCGGTTTGCTGCACTCTCTCCGGGGTCACCTGTTGGCGCAGGTTCTCCACAGCTTGGCGAGCTCTGTCTTGAGCTTCGCGTGCGGCATCTCGCGCTTGCTGATCCATCGGAGCGCCCTCGCCCTGTCCGGGCTGTCTTGCCTCCGGTCGGGCTGCCTGTCCCGCAAGAGGCGCGGCTGCCTCGACCCCTGTCTGCACAACCCCACCCAATGTTCTGAACAAAGACCCAACACCGCCAGCGATTACGTACAGCAGTAAGGGGATCGTTACCACCCACACCATTGCACCCTGGAGGATACGTGTGAAGTTATCGGCTATAGGAGTGGTTCGTCCCGAGACCCATCCGCCCAGAAAGAAGGATATGAGAGCTACAGCAGCTCCCCATACACCAGCTCCTATGCCAAACGAGCGAAGGGTGTCATTCGGATCCACACTCGAAAAACCGATCGCAAGGCCAAGCACACTTAGCACTGCCGTCGAAGACAGAACAGTAAAGACCCCGGCTAATACTGGTCCCCACCGTACCAAGTCAGGGGACGCTCCTTGAGCAAAGCCTACGTCGTATCGTTCGACCCTGTGAAATCCTTCGCCTCGAGAGAGATTGCCTCCCGATGGAGTTTCTTTGTAAATATCTGCAGCCATAAGGTGCCTCCGTGACACTTTTTAAACTCATCGGCCCTCGCCCAAATTACCCGCGAATGCCAACTTCTCCCTTCTAGGTGCTGGAGCCCGCATGCCTCGCGGCATGCGGGTGGATAACTCTTTTTGGTGCACCCTGAAACCGTCACACGTTGGAGCCATCTCACCACTAGAACGCAGTGCGTACCTTGTGATTTGCGACTCCTCGTGGCTAAGGCTCCCTGCGAGCACGCCGAGTTAGAAACACTATAAGGGAATCCTACTGCTCTTAGAGCTGATCGGAATTAGAGAGAGAACCCCTTCTCAATGGTTCTGCTAATGAGTCAGCGCTGACGATGACGACCAGCCCCTCTGTTGTCCCGCGTTTCGTGTTACCTGTTGTGCGTAATCACGGGGAGCCTTTTCGACGAGGTCGGCTTGAGACACGATCCCACAACATATTCCTCGATTGTCCACGACAGGGACTCGGCGTACGACGTTCTCATCCATGACTCGCAGACACTCCTGTATCGACATCTCCGGGGTAACGCTCGCAACAGGAGAGGACATGCAGTCACGGACCATCACCGAGGCAGGTGAGAGATTTCGGGCAACGACCCGACAGCAGATGTCGCGGTCAGTAACTACTCCCACCAATCGTCGACTCTGCTGGTCCTCAACGACGGGGATCTGCCCACAGTCGTTCTCCACCATCAGTTTGGCGGCTTCTACGACGTTAGTGTCACGCGTACAGCAAACGGGATCTCTCGACATAATCTCTCGAACATTCATAACCATCTCTCCTCAAACTAGGTGGTTTCTCGCACATACGTGCATGTGAATGCCGGTCTTATACCGTGAGAGAAAGGTCAGCACTGATTCGGGTCAGGGATGCCCTGAACCAGAGTGCTCTGGGCGGTTAAGAGCGCTCGCGATAATTCGGGCAGCCTCGGCGTGCCCAGCAGTACTGAGGTGTCTATCCGCTTCTGAATAGAGGGGCTCGCCGCGCCACGCCCGGAATTCGGGATACAGGTCGACGGTCTCAAGGCCCTCCTCGTTACAGATTGCAATAGCAGCCGTGTCCAGATGAGAGCGCGTGGCTGCCTGCATATCGTTGTGAGAAGGGATGACGATCGCGATGGGGTGAATCGAGTGCTCCAGAGCGATTGTCTTGAATTCCCTCACGACCAGCTTCATCAATGTTTGCGCTTTTCGGTGCTCCGCTTCGTTTGGAATGTCGTCCGTGGTTTTGTCGTTGAACAGGATTTCGGAGATATGCTCCTCTGTTTCTCGTGGTAGGAATCGCCCACTTGTAATAAGTCGTAAGGCCATCGGCAGCCTAAAGGTGGGGATAATCTGTTCGATGGGATTTGGGTGCTGCGGCTTCAAGCTCTCGCCGTTAGCGTTGATTTCAAAGAGATGATTCTTGAGCAGATCATTGAAATCGTTCGAGGGATACAGCGATAAAAGTGCTCGGGAAGGCGCAAGAGGCAGCGCATAGCGTTTGAAGGCAAGCAGTGATTGATCTGGTCCGTAGCCTTGTACCCCCATGTTGTACACCTCTCGACCTGGAAGGAGCTTCTCCATCTGTTGCGGAAATGTATCTCCAGGTCGAACGACCAACCCCATCGGAAAGGAGTCGCCCGAGACCGTGATGAGAGATTCCCCAACCACGCTCGGTTTGGTGTCACGAAAGCCATCTGAGTTGATGTGGTGTGTCTCGTTGGCGACCATCCGGAAAAGCGTTTCCGTATCTAGAGTGAAGAAGGTGATACCCTTATCCCCACCGACTCCTTTGCCCACGAGTTGATAGGTCGGCCAAACGCCCCACACTCTCATCGAGAGTTCGGAAAAGAGAACACACAGTGCCGCTATGGCGCACCACTTCGCTAGGAACTTTACGAGAGCAGACATACTTGCTGGTGTACCATTCCGACGAGCTCTACAGAAGAAGCGAAATCCTATTTTGCAGAGTCATACGACACAACGTGTAAATTCGGCCGAGCTCTACCAGAAGTAACCTATCGATAATGCGCAACGTCGCCGAATTATATCCCGTGTAACACATCTCCTTCGATCAGGAGATCGCTCTTTTTTCCAAAAAATGTCTAGCCCGCCACCGAGCCCCTCCCTACGGTTGAGCTGTGGCTCCTGAGGTCGGTAGCTGTCGAATTGCCATGATGTGCGCAGTTTGAACCATCAGCGCGGCACGAGGGCCCGGTTCGGTTGTGAGAGGTAGGTTTTCGTACAGTGAATGCACCCTCCTCGTGAGGGTGCAGGTTTTGGCTGGCTCCCCGCGACTTCCTTTCGCATTCGAACGTTTTCCTTTCAACAGGGGGAGCGATTCGAGAGTGTGTATGAGGTTGTACTTGAAAACGGTAGTGGCACTTTGTCTTGCCACGATCTGCCTTCTTCGGTTCACGAGTATTGCGGCCGCACAGGCCACGTCCTTTACGGTGATACGAGTGACATCGCTCGCCGACTCGGGAGCGGGAACTCTTCGAGAGTGCGTCTCGAAAGGAATCCCCCGAGTATGTGTATTCGAGGTATCCGGCCGCATCAAGTTGTCGAGTGATCTCGTGATTACTCAGCCCAATCTGATAATTGCTGGGCAGACAGCACCGTCGCCTGGGATTCTCGTCAGTAATGCGGGAATTACAGTGAAGAGTCACCATGTTCGCATAGAGCATATCGCAGTTCGCGCAGGTGACGATAAATCCGGGCCTGATCCGCGAAGTCGCGACACGATGAGTATTCAGAGCGCTTCTGCATACGAAGTGAAGCTCAAGAATCTCTCGATATCGTGGGGAGTGGATGAAAACTTTTCCACCTACCAGGGAGTGAAGAACGTCACCATCGAGAACTCGATCATCTCCGAGGGGTTGATGTACTCGCTACATCCGAAGGGGTATCACAGTATGGGTGCTTTGGTTGGAGAGACTGCGAGAAACATCGTCTTCAGGAACAATCTCTTGGCCGCCAATAACGACCGTAATATCCGATGGAAGTTCGATACGACCGGCGCCATGATCAACAATGTCATATACGGATGGGGTGGAACATCTTCCTGGAATACGACTAATCTCTCTGACACAGATGGAGCGAACAAACCTAATGTGTTGGATGTGATTGGTAACAGGTATATTCCGGGGCCTCAGGGGTTGCAGGCAGCGTATGCTGTATACTCCTCTCGAGTCCCGAGCAATTCCAGGATTTACCTGGCGGATAACATCGCACCGAAACTCACCAACGTGGCGTCCTCTTTCTTGGTGAAGACGCCGAGCTTTAATCTCGCAAACACGATGCCAGTAGCGAATGCCTACGACTACGTTTTGGCACACGCAGGTAGTCGACCATGGGATCGTAACGCCGATGACAGTCGCGTGATTGCGGGAGTAAAAGCTCGGACGCTGAAGCTCCGCAATTCGGTAGGCACATGGCCCTCGTACGTTGTTAATCGAAGGGCGGTTGCGATAGCGGACGGGGCGATAAGTCTCGACAGAGTGAATGCACTCATGGCGTCGTACGAGAAAGCCTCGGGAACGGTGGTAGGGGGAGTACCGACACCAACGGTGGTCCCGACTGCTACACTACGACCCACGACTGCTCCTACGCGGGTAGCCACGCCGGTTCCGTCGGCGCTTCCGACGAAGAACCCGGGTCCAGCCTCAACCCCCGACACATCGTCTGCAGCTCGGGCTTACACGGTTTTGAAGGTGACATCGCTGGCGGATTCAGGATTGGGAACGCTTCGAGACTGCGTGGAGAAGCCGTTCCCTCGGGTGTGCGTCTTCGAGGTTGGCGGTCGCATCAAGTTGGCCAGCAATATCGTCGTCGATCGACCCAATCTCGTGATCGCTGGACAGACAGCGCCCTCACCCGGGATCGTCTTGACGAACGCGGGGCTCGTAGTCAGGAGCCATGACGTGCGAGTCGAGCACCTGAGTGTGCGCAGTGGAGATGCGTCCAAAGGCCCGGCGCCGGAGTCTCGACGTAGCGTCAGTGTGCAGGGGTCTTCGGCCTACAACGTCAGATTCAAGCATGTCTCGATATCCTGGGCAGTAGACGAAAACGTTCAGATGGCGGGGCCAGTCAAGAATGTGGTGTTCGAGAAATGTCTGATCTCGGAGGCGCTGCACCGTTCTATCCATCCAAAGGGCGCGCATAGTATGGGAGTGTTGGTAAACGACAAGGCGCGGGGAGTGCGGTTTGTCGGGAACCTCTTGGCTGCCAACCACGACCGCAATATTCGCTGGAAGTTCGATACTCGCGGAGAGATGATTAACAACGTCATCTACGGATGGGGGGGCACCAGCTCGTGGAATACGACCAACATCTCGGGTCTAGACAGCACGGGCAAGGCGACTATGCTGGATGCCATAGGAAACGTATTCCTTGCTGGACCTCAGGGGTTGGGCACGGCATACGCATTCTATTCGGCGAAGACCCCGAAGGGATCGAAGATCTTCCTGAAGGACAACATCGCCCCGCGTCTGACGAATATAGATACCCGCTATAGAGTCAGCCGGCGCATCTTCCCGGGAGCGAATGCATCGCCGGGATCGGCTACTCTCGAATCGGTTCTCCGAAGCGCAGGAGCCCGTCCGTGGGATCGCAATCCGGAAGACAAGCGAGTGATACAAGGGGTCAGGGCACGTTCGTTGCGGATATGTGATCGAGTAGAGGCATGGCCGATCGGTGCACGGACCCGGCGTAGCGTAAAGATTGCGGAAGGATTGATCACTCAGGAGCGACTTGATCAGGCGCTGTCGCTGTTCGAGGTGCAAATGGGTGCTCCCACATCGCGTTCTTTTTGATATGGTCATTACCAGCGGGTCCGCTGAGACGTCAGCGGTGTCCGTCGCCCTCTGTGCATCGTCAAGGTGCACAGGGGGCTTTTTTATTCCTTCTGAATTCACGTTACTGTCAGAGTCATGGAAGGAAGTCTCTGCCTCCGCCGAGGGAAGTGGTGTATACCTTGCTTGGTTGCGGATGTGAGCAGGGTTGTTCGAGCGACCACCTTCCGATAAAAGCAGGCAGATCGCTGGATTCAGGAATCGAGGAATGGGTATGACTAGACGGATAATGACGTGCTGCGCTCTTGCCAGTTTACTTGTGCTTGCTCTTTATTTCCGCAGCATGGTCGGGTTGTTCTGGGACGAAGGAGATCACCTGCATCCGGACGAACGTTTTCTCACGATGGTAACGGAGCGTATCAAACTCCCGTCGTCGGCAGCACAGTACTTTAACTCCGAGGCCTCGCCGCTCAGTCCATACAACAACGACTTTGGCTTTTTCGTGTACGGAACTTTACCCATCTTCCTCACGAAGTACGTGGCATCCGGGTTGGGACTGTCGGACTACGGACATGTTCACATCGTTGGCAGAGTGATGAATTCGGTGTTCGAACTCTTGAGTTTGTACACCTTGTTCCTTTTTGGAAGTAGGGTGTTCAATCGAGCGACGGGATTGACTGCAGCGCTCCTGTTTGCGCTCGTTCCGCAGAACATCCAACTCTCGCACTTTTATGGGGTAGAGAGTGCCGCAGCATTCTTCGTGTTGCTGTCGTTCTTGATGTCGACAGAGATACTACTGCCTCGTGAGGCGAAGCCCCGTCTAGGGAAGAGGTTCAAGATAGCGACCGGGTGTATTATTGCCGTGGGGTTTGCAGCCTTGCTCATGAGGGGCCTACCGTGGTTCGTGGCGTTTCAGGTGGTCGGGCTCGTTGCGGCTGTTGGGGGGTGTCTGGTATTTCATTCCAGTTGTGGAATACTTGTGCGCTCTGTTCTGCTAGGCCTCACGCTGGGATGCGCATTGGCTTGTAAGATCAGCACTGTCTACGCCATTCCCTTCGTATTTCTTCCCTTCGTTGTTGAATTCTCGCGGAGCTGTCTCAGAAAGGTGGCCTCGCTCGGTGCCGTCAGAGACGAATTCGGATCTCTTCCCCGGCCCTCGTACCTGGTGCTGGGTGGAATCATGGCCGTGTTCATCGCCGCCCTCGGATTTCGCGTATTTCAACCGTACGCTTTTGAAGGTACGTCAATCTTCTCGTTGAAGCTCGCTTCCAAGTTCCTCTCCAACATGGCCGAAGTAAAAGGGTTGATGAAAGGCGCCGACTTTCCTCCATCGGTGTATTGGGTTGACCAACCGGCATTCCTGTTCCATTGGCGGAATATGCTGTGGTGGCAGATGGGGATCGGATGGTTCGTAGCGGCATGGGGTGGATTGCTATTTGTGGGCTGGAGGCTTTTGAAGACAGCTGATGTCGTGAGCTTGCCCTGGATTGCCTGGACGGTTTTCTGGTTTTCGTTCAATGCAATAAGCTTCGCCAAGGCAGGTCGGTATCTCTCTCTCATTTATCCGTTCTTTGCTCTTGCTGGCGGGTATCTGCTCGTAGTGGTTACGCGAGCTATCAATCACTCGTTGTTCGTTGATGGATTGGGGCGCTTGCATGCGCGTGTCGTGTCGCTCGTGCCGGCTGGTGTCGTGGTTATGAGTGCGCTGATATGGGCAATAGCTGTGACTAACATATATCGGCGTCCTCACACTCGAATTGCGGCATCGCGATGGATCTATGCGAACATTCCGTGCGGTGCCACCTTGGCAAATGAACATTGGGACGATGGATTGCCGCTGCGTGTGGACGGAAAGGATGGATTCGGAGGTTGCTACAAAGGACTCGAAATGGAGCACTATCACTGGGACGATCCGAAGAAGTTGGAGTCGACTTTGAGTAAGCTCGAACGGACTGATTACATCATACTCTCCAGTAATCGCTTGTCCGGCTCTGTTCCTCGTATGCCACGTCGATTTCCGTTCACGAGCGAGTACTACCGAATGCTGTTTTCGGGAGAGTTGGGCTTTGCGCTCGAACAGATTTTTTCGTCGTATCCCTCGTTCGGTCCTTTCGAGCTGAAAGACGATACTTTCGAGGAGCTCCTCCTCAACTATGATCACCCCAAGGTTTTAATCTTTAAGAAGACGCCGAACTTTGATTTCGAGTACGTATCGAAAAAACTCAGGGCGTTCCCGCCGCACGTGCCGCTGACCTTGTTAGAGCAGCAGATGTGAGAAATAGGCCGCTTCTTATCGACGGAGCTTCTCACTGAATCCATTCGAGGGCCGACGGTCCGTGGTAGAGGACAGGCTTTCGGTAGCGAGAACGGTAGAAGGGTAGGTCTGGTTATAACAGGCTGCGCGCAAACGGCGTTTGGGTAGGGAGGTTGATGCTCCTAAGTTCGAGAGCGACCCCAGCTAATCTAGCGCTATCTCCGTATTTCGCTGTCGAAGTTTTCGAATCGTTCTCGGCATAGCTCTGAGCGTACTCGGCCCAAACGATTGCAACCCAGACAAAAAACAGGCAATAAAGCGCCTTGCGTTATTGCCGAGTCCGCTAAAAAAAGCGGACTTGGGTTGTCTTTGGGAGAAAAGTCCATGGTACGAAAAATTTCACTGCACGTGTTCGGAGCGCTTGCACTGTGCGTTTCTCTGTTTTCAGCAGAAGCTCAGGATTTGACGACGAATTTGAGAGATCTGTCGGTCAAGCCGACTCCAACGCCGGCCGCTGTTTCGTGCGAGCCTGAGCCCAAGGATCCGTCCATTTGGGACAAGAGCCTCTTGTTTGGTTTGAATTACACCGAGGGTAATACCAAGACCACGAACATCAACCTGGGCGGAGTCGCGACTCGTGATTACGAGAACAACGCATGGCGATTCCAGGCGGATTACAACTACGGTAGCGCTGCAAACAGTGCAAACGACCCCAAAGAGGAGAACAAGAACAATATTCGCGGCCTTGCTGACTATCGACGTGTGCTCGACAATCGTTGGTTCGCGGGGGCAGGCGCTGCATTTGCGCACGATGAGATCGCAGATCTGAAGTATCGAGTAGTTCTTAATCCATCGTTGGGTGCATACATCTTGCGTGACGATGATGTTAAGTTCAGCCTCGAAGCGGGTCCTTCATACGTTTGGGAGAAGCTGGGGGACGAGGACGATAACTTCGCTGCTGCGCGCATCGCCAATCGATTGGAATGGAAATTCAGTGAGACATCCAAATTGTTCGAGTACGCTGAGTACCTAGTGAGCTTCGACGATGCCGACCAGTACCTAATTAACGCCGAGGTAGGCTTGGAGACGGCATTGAACTCCTTCATGAGCCTCGTTGTATCCGTCAAGGACTACTACATAAATCAACCGGCCGAGGATCGAGTTCCGAATGACGTGATCACGATTACAGCACTCAAGGTTACCTTGTAATAAGGACTAAAAGGGGCAAAAGAGTATGGCTATCGAGGTGGTCGGCAAGAAGGCATTCGGGCTTTTCGACGAGTTCAAGGCGTTCGCTTTCAAGGGCAACGTGGTTGATCTCGCGGTCGGTGTGATTATCGGAGCCGCTTTCGGAAAGATTGTGGATTCCCTGGTGAAGAACATCATCATGCCGACCGTCTCGGTACTGCTCCCCGGCGATCAAAGCTACGTGGGGTGGAAGCTCGTGTTCAACGGAAAGGAGATACCGTACGGCCTCTTCGTGGGAGAGGTCGTCAATTTCGTAATCGTTGCTCTGGCACTGTTCCTCTTTATCGTGAAGTTCCTCGGATGGGTTATGCGAAGTAAGGAGGTCGAAACGGCAGCGCCGCCAGCGTTGACGAAGGACCAGCAGCTCCTGATAGAGATTCGCGACCTTTTGCAGAAGCGCGCCTAATAGGGGGCCAAAAGATCGTCATCACTCAACGATGGCGATCTTTTGGTGAGACGATCCCTTCGGTATTCGGCGAAGGGAAACCCGAGCGACCAATCAGTAGGTATTCCTTCATGTTTAGTGTAAGGCCCTCGACCTTCCTCGAAGCGCTTTCATTGATTGTACTCTGCACCTGTCTACCGCTCGCTACGGCTGATTCACAGAATAAAAAAGACGGTGAGTTCGAAACTGCACCGATTCTCGTAGCGTCGAAGGTTCTCCCGCCGAAACTAGTGAAAGGTGCTCACTATTCGATCGACGAGCGTGTCCAGAACGATGGGTATTTCAACACGTACACCATCAGGACACCCTTCGGGATATTCAAACCGAGCGGGCGGCCTTTACTCGAGATACGGATCAAGGAGATTCAGGCGATAGCTGAGCTCGATAAACTCGAGAGCTCGAAGGTTTTCATCGACGCCGCAAAAAGCACCGGTAAAAGCGTGCTGCTCGCGCCAGTTCGGGCAGTCGAAAAGGTGGTGGACACTGTGTCGGACCCCGACAAGATGATCGACACGGTGAAGGGGGTTCCTCAAGGGGCGCAGCGGCTCTTTTCGTGGGCAGCGCGCCAGGTTGAGGGTGCATACGAGGCGGCCAGTGATCTCGTTTCCTCGGACAAAGAGAAGAACAAAGAGAAGAATGGAAAGGGCTCGGAAGATGAGAAAAGTTTTAGTACTACGGAGGCGCTTAGGCAAGGCAAGCAGTTTGGCCTCGGATTCATAGGCTACAACAAGCGTGAGCGTGAGTGGTTTCGTAAGCTACAGGTCAGTCCATATACGTCGAATCAGGTACTGAAAGATGAGGTAGTGCGAGTTGCGGCGATCGAAACAGCGGTGGGCGTTGCCTTCAAGTTCGTTCCTTCGATCGGCTTCCTGAGCGAACTCAATACCTTTAACACCTGGTACGGCAGGGCCGAGAAATTGGCTTTGTACGAGGATCCCGACAGCATCAGAGGCAAGGCTCGCGGTGATCTTTCGTCCCTGGGGGTATCAGAGGAGCTCATCAAGAAATTTCTGGCGCACAAATCGTACACTCCGTGGTCGCAGAGGCTCATCAGCTCTTCTCTGGTGACGATCGGTTCGTCGGTAAAGGGGCATGCAAACTTCGTACGTGCCGCTCTGGAGGCTAGTGACGAAGCTACAGCGCTGTATTTCGTGACCGTAGCAGAGCAGCTAGCAGATACTCATGCAAAGCGCCCTCTCGATCGTATCGTGGCTTCACTCTACCTGCCGGCAGGTGTGCTTCGGGATGGAACGCTCTTTCTGCCGTTGCAGGTCGATTACTTGGTGTGGACCAAGGATGTTAGTAGGGTTTTTACCGACTTTACCAAAAGGGTAGTAGTGCCCGAGCGGTGTAAGCGGGCAGAGGTTTACATCATCGGGGATTTGAGTCCACGGGCTCGAACCGAGCTTTCGCGGATCGGTGTTGTCCTGACGGTCGAGAGATCGTAGCTGAAGGCGGCTGCAGAACGATAGTCAACGATCCTTCAGCCGCCTCTTAAGGAGCCTCTTCAATCAGAGTGTAGTCCTCTATTGTTTGCTATCGACCTGCCGATTCTCCACCAGGTTGGTTGCGAGATGCCTTCTGACTACGTGCTTCCCCACCCAATCGTCCGATCGCGGCCATGTGTGCGCGATCTCGACTGACTGCTTCGCCACCCTTTCTGCCCGCTTCGCGGGCCTCTTCTGGCGTGAATTCATGGGCATGCCCGCGCTGATGGGCTATCTTGCCGCCTTTGCTGGCTATCTGGCGCTGCTTCTCTGCATCCATGGACGCAAACCCGCGCCCTGATCTCTTATTATTTGCCATATCACCTCCGTATACGACGGTTGCTCAATAGCTTTGGACCGTAACAGAGGGGAATGCTTCGCCCGTATGATACGGGTTCGGTGGTACAGAGATTCGGAGTGCCAAAAGGAGAAAAAGAAACGATTGGAGAAGAGGAGAGAGCCGTGAATGGGATCGCCCTAATGCCGGCTTAATCTGCATTAGTGGTAGTCGTTGGTTAAGAGATCCTTATCACGGAATCTGGAAGCCCGACGGGAATACCGCAGTTCCGGCGGTGTAGCTCCTGGTCCAATTGGGTTCATATAGTCCCAAGGAAGGAACTCACAAAGAGGGCGACGAGGGCGGTGAGAAGTAGGGAATCAAGAAAAACCTCTCCTAGATCTCTCGCTGCTCTCGCCGCACTCTTTGTAAATTTACGCTAGAACCCGCCGATAAAACGCAGGCTGCGCTTCATTCATAATGTACAGCGGGGTGAATATCTCTCTTTCTGTGGGTCTTCACGGATTCGAGTGGGTAACTTTCTTCCGTGAACGTGCTCGTGCACGTGAACGTACCCGAAAAGCAGTCAGTATCGGTCGAAGCATAGTCTAGAACACATGGATCCAAACGAAAGCCGAGACTCCTGCGCGAGGCCGACCTGAAGCTAGGTCTGGTTCTCTGCAGTCCAGGTATGTGCCCCTATCGCGCGTAACAATGAAAAAATTACTTCCTGCGGGTACGTTCACGTTTACGTGCACGAGCACGTTCACGTGGGAACGGGCTATTCACGCTTGAAAACAGAGGGTTAGAGCCTGTCACCGCCCACTCATTTCCGTGAAGGACGCTTTTTGTCCGGACGTTGCTTAACGACGCTTTCCACCACCAGTCAATGAGCCGAAGATCCCACGAAGGATCGACTTGCCCAACTGATTCCCGACTGATCGTGCTGTGCTCACTACCATCGCCTCCAACGGGCTCTGACGCGTTCGCTTCCCGCTCCCTCCAGTGAATATAGTGGAGAATATCGAGCCCGACGAAGTCTGTTCGCTCTTGTCCTTCTCCTTCGAGGGAGCCTGCTCTGCAGCCTCGACTCTCTTGTTGAGAATTTCGTAGGCTGATTCGCGATCGATACTCTTTTCGTATACGCCGTGGACGACCGACTGCTTGATTCTCTCGGCCCGCTCCTCAGGCGTAATTGGTCCCAGTTTGCTCGACGGAGGTGCTATGAGCGCTCGCTGCGCGATGGTTGGTATTCCGTGCTCGTCCAACAGTGACACGATAGCCTCGCCTATGGCGAGCTCTCCGATCGCTTCTTGAAGATTAATCGAGCCGTCTGCGCGGAAGGTTTCGGCAGTTGCTTTGAGCGCCTTCTGATCCTTGGCAGTGAAAGCTCTGAGGGCGTGTTGTACTCGGTTACCGAGTTGAGCAAGCACCGAATCGGCGATGTCGAGAGGGCTCTGGGAGACGAAGTACACGCCAACACCTTTTGAGCGAATCAGTCGAACGACCTGTTCGATCTTGTCGAGAAGCGCTTTGGGAGCCTCGTCGAAGAGTAGGTGCGCTTCGTCGAAGAAGAAGACCATCTTCGGTTTTGCCACATCACCAACCTCTGGTAGATGCTCGAAGAGCTCTGAGAGGAGCCACAGCAAGAAGGTCGAATAGATGGCAGGCGACATCATGAGCTTGTCTGCGCTCAGGATATTGATCACTCCACGACCTTTCTGATCAGTTTGGATCAGGTCGTCGATGTTGAGGGATGGCTCGCCGAAGAACTTGTCACCACCAGCTTCTTGCAGTGAAAGCAAGGCGCGCTGAATCGCTCCGATGCTAGCGGACGAGACATTGCCATATTGGAGGGTGAAGTTCTTGGCATTCTCTCCCACGTGAACCAACATCGCTTGGAGGTCCTTGAGGTCGAGCAACAACATGCCTGCGTCGTCTGCTGCCTTGAACACGAGGTTGAGTACACCGGCTTGGGTCTCGTTGAGGTTGAGCAAGCGACCGAGCAGGAACGGTCCAACTTCGGAGATGGTCGTTCGAACCGGGTGACCCTGTTCACCGAAAACATCCCAAAAGACAACTGGGAAAGCAGATGGCGCCCAATCCTCGATGCCGAGGGATGCGAGCCTTTGAGAGAGCTTGTCGTTCATGGCCCCCGGCTGGCTGAGGCCTGCGAGGTCTCCTTTGACATCTGCCATGAACACGGGAACTCCGATGCGGCTGAAGCCTTCGGCGAGGACTCGTAGAGTGACGGTCTTCCCGGTGCCTGTCGCGCCGGCGATGAGCCCGTGACGGTTCGCCATTCCAGGCACGAGGTGCACCGATGAGTTCGAGCTTTTGCCTACGAGAAAAGAGTTCTCCATTGTGCTGTTCCTTTCGAGGTTTTTTAACGCTCCGAGGAGGGTATAGCCCCAAATCGAATTGGAAACCAGAGCTGTGTGAGCCCAGCCAAAGCCTGTGAGATTCCCCTATTCGAGCCCTCAGGAGAGGCGGACTGCAGCAGATAAGGGCCTTAAACCACGATCAAGGCGATGTTTTTCAATCCCTACTGTGCAGGGAGCTTCAACTATAACCGACGCTAGAGCTGAGAGAAGTGATGTAACGCGCTGATGAACGCTGCTGAAAAGATATACGAGGATGCTACAACGTTCTCGGAGACCTCCTGGTTCCAAGCTCGGAACTACGCCGATGCGCTCGGTCGCCCACCTGTATCGGTGGAGGCTCTGATCAGGAGGTTGTTGGCTGACGCAGAGAAGGACCCTTGGGATCTCAGCGAAGCCGGTCGGTATTTTCTCGGTAGATTCCTCAACAGCCGCTCATTTCAATCTCCCTATTTCCACGCCATCTCGATGTTCAAGAAGGAGAGGCTGCAACCCGAAGATGAGCTCTTCACGATCAGAGATTTTCTAGAGTCGTTCTCCGGTACAGAGCACGCTGTATTGACAGGACTCGTCTTCTTGCACCGCATGGCGCGCCGCGGAGGAGATCGCGATCTGTTGGCCACTGTAGACGAGTGGCTTCAACGCGGGGCGAATCTTGGATGGTACATCGGAAAAGCCTTGAAGCCGATCGGTACGGAAGCTGGCATGTTAGTCGGAAGCTTGCGTTGGATCGGCCTACTTCCCTTCGCAAAACGCGATCCGCAGGGGCTCAAAAATTATATACGCCACCTCAAGAGCCTGAATCTGGCAACGACGGATCCTAACTTCGAATACGACCAGTGGTGCTGTACCTCGCTCCAAGTCGGATTGCTCCTGCTACAGCGATTAGGATTCGGCATGAACAAGCTCGTACCTCTGATGCGTGCCATGACCACCAATTCCCCCATTCCGTCGCAGGATCCCAAGGAGCTTGCATATAGAGTGGTAGAGGTGTGGACGCGTTACCTACTCGAGGAACGTAAGACTCCCTCTATGCCAATGCAACCCTCGTACTACCTGAATCAGGAGCGCATCGATCAGATAACAGCCGAAGCTCTGATGAACTACGCACCGCGCATCACCAATTGGCTCTCTGCCCAGCATTCGTATCTTACGCCAGATACGGCTCCGCAGCTTTTCTGTGGGCATTTGTCTGAAGCGTCCCCGCAGATTGAACAGAGCAAAGGGTCTTGTGGTATCGCAGATGTTCCAGCAGAGACGCCCATCGTACCAGAAGAGGGCGTGACGCCCATGTTGCAAGGAGCCGCAGAGATTTCACATGATATCGGTCTGATCGACTCCGGGATGCCCGAGGGGCTCACGGACGAGGAGGCTGACATCCTCGGCGAGAATGCGTGACCCTGTCATTCATTAGGTAGGCGGTGCTATACCCGACCCGCAAACGAGGGCTCACCGAAAGCCTTCTGCCTCAAACTCTCCAAATGGAGCTTTACTTCATCCGGCAGGTGCGTACCGCCACTGCCGGTAAACTCCTCTGCAGTCATGTCGCGATAGACGCGGTAGGCGCGTTGTGCATCCTTGGTAGCTGGAAACTCGGTGATGCACTGCTCCAAGTACATTCCAGCCCAGCTCTCCGCAAAATAGCCCGGCAGTGAGCTGTAGGCGAACCCGAGCAGATACAAACCACGGCGGCGCTGCTCGGGAGTGACTCCCTCCTTTTCAAGCACATCGTGTATCATCGCAGTTCCGCGCAGGAGAGAGACATCGTCTTGGTAGTACTCGAGGCCGCGGGCAGCCCCCTTCACAATGAGCTTCTCTCCCGCGGCGAGCGGATCCTTCTCGGTAGGTGTTTTGCTATCGCGCCATTTCTCCAGGCTCTCTATCCACCCACGAACTTCATGAGTGTCCTCTTCGGGGAGTCTCGATGTGGCGAGCACGTCCTTGAAGAGAGCGATCCCACCGTTAGGGCTCTTGTTTACTCGCGTGACGACGATCAAAAGGCTACGCAGAGCCTCGTCGTAGGAGAATCTGAAATTCGGGTCCTTCAACACTTGCAAAAGCGCTTCCTGGGCTTGTGGGAACTGTCGGGTCGCCAGCAGGAATCGCGCGCGATCGAGGTTGTTCAGGGATGGATCGATAGCGCCCTCGTTGGCATAGGTGGAGGAGACCTTGTAGGTTGAGTGACAGGCGAAGCAGCTCGAGGGGATTCCTCGCGCTCGCCACCATGCATACGAAACCTTACCCTCCGAAAACCGACGTGTAGCATCGTCGAGAAGGTCGCTCATGAGGGTGAGGTTCTCCTTGAATCCCGGTACCTTTTGATAGCTGCTGGGAATGCTTTCGAGAGAGTGAAAGTTCTTACGCATGTCCTGGAGGAGCGCAGCCACCTTCTCTTTGTTGGCGGGGTCTGAAAATTGGTCCTGATCAGCAATGAAGGGCTGGAGCTCTCGCAGTGGGGTAAGAAGGGTGTGCATGCCCTCCTTGACCTCCTGTGCCCGAATGGGCTCAGTCAGGAGGAGGGAAGATCCTAGTGCAGCGATAATGAGCATGAGGGGGCTTTTTTTCATAGCAAGTCTCGGAAGAAGTTTACGAGCTTTTCGTCATTCTATAGTTATACCATTCATAGCGCACAGTTGAGTGATGAGCACCATATCTTGTGGTTGCAGAGGGTCGGGAGGGGCCTGCGGTCTTGCTGCTCCAAACGGTGACACAAACCCCGGAGAATGGTACGTTCCAGGCCTGGATTCCAGGACCGGTTTTCGGGAAAAAGAGTTTAGTTTTCGGGGGGACGCATGTCTACTGATAGCATGTCGAAGCAGTTCGATCACCTAGAGGCTGAAAAACGTATATATCGATTCTGGGAGGAGTTGGATCTCTTCCACGGTAAGGTCGATCGGTCCAAGAAGCCCTTCTGCGTGGTGATACCGCCTCCGAATGTGACTGGCATCCTCCACATGGGTCACGTACTCGACAATATCCCGCAAGATGTCATGACTCGTTGGCACCGCATGAGGGGCTTCGCCGCGGTGTGGATTCCAGGAACTGACCATGCCGGGATCGCGACCCAGAACGTGGTCAAACGCCAGCTTGAGAAGGAAGGGGTCAAGATGCTCGACCTGGGGAGAGAGGAGTTCCTCAAGCGGGTCTGGCAATTCAAAGAGAAGCACGGCGACATCATTATCGAACAGCTGAAGCGGCTTGGATGTTCGTGCGACTGGAAGCGTGAGCGTTTCACAATGGACGAGGGGTTGGCGAAAGCGGTTCTGACAGCCTTCGTACAGCTCTACGACAAGGGGCTTATCTATCGCGGAAAGCGCATGGTGAACTGGTGCACCGTGTGCGGAACAGCCCTTTCTGATGACGAGGTCGAACACAGTACCCATGCCAGCCACCTGTGGCACATGCGGTATCCACTCCTCGATAAAACAGGAAAGCCGACGAACGAGTTCTTGATCGTAGCGACGACCAGACCGGAAACGATGCTCGGCGATACCGGTGTTGCGGTTCATCCTGATGACGAGCGCTACAAGCATGTGGTTGGTCGGCAAGTTATGCTGCCCATCCAGAATCGTCCGATACCCGTTATTGCAGATCCCTTCGTCGATCCGGCGTTCGGAACAGGTGTCGTAAAGCTCACGCCAGCGCACGATCCGAACGATTATGCTGCTAGCCTCAAGCATGGACTGCCGCTCGAGGTTGTCATCGGAGACAACGGCAAGATGACAGCGGCTGCGGGCGCGGCCTACGAGGGACTCGATCGCTACGAGGCTCGCAAGAGGGTCGTGGCAGATCTCGAGGCTCTCGAGCTGATGGAGAAGATAGATAAGCACTCGCACGCTGTCGGTGAGTGCTACCGGTGCAAGAGTGTCTTAGAACCGAAGGTCTCCGATCAGTGGTTCGTCAAGATGCGCCCTCTTGCCGAGAAAGCGAAGCAGGTCGTAAACGACGGCCGCCTCACGATTGTGCCTGAATCCGAGAAGCACGATTACTTCCACTGGATGGACTCCATTCAGGACTGGTGTATCTCGCGACAGCTGTGGTGGGGACACCGTATCCCTGTGTACTACTGTCAGAGCTGTCCTCATGTCATGGCAGCGGTCGAAACGCCAACGAGCTGTGAGAAGTGCGGAGGTTCTTCGTTCAAGCAGGACGAGGATGTTCTCGATACGTGGTTCTCCTCGCAGCTGTGGCCGTTCTCCACTCTTGGCTGGCCGGAAAAAACAGATGACTTGGATTTTTGGTTCCCCAACTCATGGCTCATGTCGGGGCGGGATATCCTCTTTTTCTGGGATGCGCGCATGATCATGTCGGCGCTCGAGCTTGTCGGAGATGTACCGTTTAGAACCCTGGTGCTGCACGGGCTGGTCCGTGATGCACAGGGGAGAAAGCTCTCCAAGTCGCTCGGCAACTCGCCTGACCCGCTCGATCTCTTCGACAGGTACGGTACAGATGCGGTGCGTGTAGCGATTGCGCTCAATTATCCTATGGGACGACAGGATACCCGTCTGAGCGAAGAGATCTTCAAGAACGGGCAGGGATTGGTGATCAAGTTGTGGAACGCTACCAAGCTCTTCCTCGGAAATCTCGGGGAAGAGGGGCTGTCGTTCGATTCGCGAGCCATGAATCTCACCGCGCTTGAGGATCGCTGGATCGTCTCCCGGCTCGGAGAGGCGGTACGCGCGCACGACTCGTACCTGGAAAAGAACGATGTCGTTCATGCGTGCGGCGCCGTCAACACCTTCTTCTGGGATGACTACTGCGACTGGTATCTCGAGATAGTAAAGCCACGTTTGTGGGGTGAGGGGGAGTCCAAGCGTACGGCATTGGCTGTAGCAGCTCTTTGCGAGCGCACGCTGCTCAAGCTTCTGCATCCGTACATGCCGTTTGTGACCGAGGAGCTCTGGCAGGTTCTCAAGACCCGCGGAGTTGTCGATAAGGGAGACGAGGGCGACCAGCGCTCGATCTGTGTTGCTTCGTGGCCAGAGGCAGAGCTTCTCGCCAAGGACAGTGCGGCAGAGGCGCAGATCGATCTGATGTCCTCGCTCGTGAGAGGTATCCGCGACATCCGGCAGAACTTGAATATCTCTGCTAAGGCTCCACTCAAGGTGCGCATGTTGTTCCTCAATGACAGCGCCCGCGGAAACTTCGAGCCGGTGCGTTCGGTTGCGCAATCGATCGGCGCCGTGGAGGCGTTTTCGGACCATACCGGAGAGGGGACCCCTGCCGGCCACGTGCCTCTGAAGTTCAACGGAGGAATCGGATACGTTCAGGTACCCTCTGACGTTGATGTCAAAGAGATCACATCCAAGCTATCGGTGAGGATCGAGAAGCTCGAAAAGCAGTTGGCGGGCGTAGAGAGAAACCTCGCTAACTCCGAATTCGTTGCCAACGCCCCAGCGGCGTTGGTAGAGGAGACCCGGGGCAAGGCTAGCGAGCTTCGGGAATCGATTGCTAGGCTCGATGAGTTCCGTAAGTCTTTACAATAAACAATTAGGGAGCTGCTATGACGTCAGAAAAGGTGAAGATCACTATTAAGAACAACGGTCCTCTGCGCGTAGAGGGTGGGGCATTCGAGATCTGCGATGCTACTGGAAAGACCTTCGATCTCGGCGGTCGCGCAGCTGTTTCGATCTGTCGGTGTGGGCAGTCACAGAAGCAGCCATTTTGCGATGGATCTCACGGGCAGTGTGGCTTCTGTTCAGAGGTCGCTGCGTACGATCTGCCGCCAAAGGCCTGAAAAGAGGCGACGGGGCCTTTGTTGGGTGTGTAGCCTAGGGAAGCGAGGCAAAACCCCTCCCTGCTGCGAAAGAGGATCTTGGGTCGCTCTTCAATTTTCATGGTGGGGAAAAATCCTCAATGTATCGCAGTGGATACATCTGCGGTTTTTCCCCACCATGAAAATTGAATATCAACCCAATCTCCTCTTTCTCGCTACGGGCAGGTTTTGCCTCGCTTCCCTAGGAAGGCACCGTCCCCGTTCTTGAGTAGGGCGGATACCTGCGCTACAGTGCTGGTAACTTTAGGGTGACCTAACACCCATGCTTCAGCGCGTCTCGCACTTCTTCTGCGAGCTTGTAGGATACTCGAGAGAGTCTCTACACGATTGTCGCTACTTACCCTTACATTACGATTGTCTATACTTCCTGGCTTCACTTTTCAGGGCCTCATTCTCAGCGGATCTTCCGCCTGATCTTTGACATCGCTGCATCGCTGTTTTGTCTGCGATTCGGTTCAATACTGGGCAGGTAAAATTCTACCTCGTTCCTCTTTCGTGTCGGCGCACCGTCGGCAGAAAAGAGGATCAGGGAAGAAGAGAGCTTGTAAGGTTTTGGAATCTCCTGTGTCAGAGCATGTGACGTTCTTGTGTGCGCTCCCTCGTTTGCCTTTTGGGGTGAGCTGGGGAGCGCATACGGGATGCGTACGTTTTGTTTTCTCAGGAGGTGGTCATGGAAGTTAAGTTTTCCGATGAAGATGTGGTGGAGCTTAAGGCAAAGGCGCAGGAATTCGTAAAAGCCGACAAGTTCTCCGCTTTTATGAAGTGGATGGACGAGGCAGTCGAATCGGACGAGCCAGCGCTGCTTTCGAGCAATCCTCCCAACCATGTGTATGATCTTGAAGACGGTACTATGGATCTCGCTGTCGGAGGGCGACTTGTCGCTCTCAAACGACAGCAGTGCCAGCATCAAGAGAAGACGATCTTCTCCTTCAAAATATTGAAGGAAGGCTCGTTTAGGGAAGTTTTGGCTTCTCTACGGGACATGCAAAACCTGGAGGCAAAGCAAGAAGCTGCTATGGCCTTCTATGTGAGAGCCCTCGGTGAGTATGTCAGCAGTTCTTTGCAATGGCAGGAACTGTGTCGACGTTTTGGGAGGAATATGCCCGAAAAAGTAGACAATCCGTTTTACAGAGAGATCTGTGAAATAATTCTCAACAGGTTTCAAGGGCGCGGTTGGATCTGATTCAATCGTCTTGAAGTTTGATACTTTCAGAAACGCCCAGTGAGGTTGGAAAGAGATAGTAAAGCTCTCTCTTCCCGACCTCCATTTCTTGCCCACTCCAAATATCTTCTTATCAAACACAAGCCGAACTCACTTAACTCAATGGCCGTTTCGTCGTACTACCAGTCTCAGTTAGCGGACTAGAAAGTCCGCGGTCCAGTTGTCGCCTCTCCCCTGGACCGCGGAGCTTCCGCTCCGCTTGCCGTCAGCACTTCGAATCGGCACAACATGCGCCGCACCCTTCACACGTACTCGGGATCTGGCTCATGGGTTGCCTTTTATAAATTGGTTTTCTAAAGCTGAGATCATTCAGCCTTCTCCCCTCACAATCCCTCGATCTTTCCGCCTGTGCCAGAGCTAACACAATCGCACTAGGGCGTTGCTCCATCGTAAGCCAGAGGGGCCGTAGCCTCAGATCCGCTGAGGGTTTAGGGGGAAATAGTAGCCCCGTGCAATGAAAAAACGAAAAACCGAGGCTTCAGATCAGGATTCATCCGCACTGATTATCGTTGATTAAAGAAAAAGCGCGGAGATATATCAGCAGGTAAGTAACTATTAGACGTAGGCAGCACCAGACATGTGGACATTTTCTCAATTGGTCAATTATCCGAAGGTTACCCAGAAGCCTGAGTGGGCAGAGCAACTATTGAAGGACTATCGAATTGTGAAGGAGTTTCAGTTGCTACCTCGACACTACGATGAGCCGTTTCTCTACTCCTACGGTGTCACAACGAGGAAGAACTATCCTGAGCAGCCTCGCACTGAGGAGGCCGGAGGAATGTCATTCGATGCATCGGTAGCATTAATGAAATCGGCGGGTGAGGCGGCTGAGAGATTCTCACTAACACGCGCGGATCCGGCCACTTTTTCGTACGGGCGGTTTAGTGACCTTAGCCCAAAATTGTGTCCAGAAGAGTTCCGTTTCTATTCACAGCAGCAGGTTTCAACTGAAGAGTTTCAGTGCTTCAAATGGACTGATGATGACCTGTTTGCTTGGACAGAAGGGACTAACCTGATTACAGGGGAGGAAGTGGGGTTACCTGCTCAGCTTGCCTACATGTACAATAGTCACAAGAACAAGCGCCCCGAACGTCTTCTATTTCCGGTGACCAGTACTGGAGCAGCAACTGGTTGGACTCCTCAGGAAAGTACTCTGTCTGCTATGCTCGAATGCTTAGAGCGGGACGCGTTCATGGTACATTACCTGAGTCGAACTCAAGGGCTGCGCATCGACTTGAGAAGCAACCCGCTCTTAGCGGAGATCGAGGATTATCTTGGTCGATTCAGACTACAGTTGCAGGTATACTTGCTTCAGACCGACTTTCCTGTTTGCCCAGTGCTCGCGCTGATCACTGAGGACTATCAGGATGATAGCCCGTCTCCATGGATGGCTTCGGGTCTCAAATGCAACCTAAACCCAGAGCGGGCGATACTCGGTGCGATCGAGGAGGCCTGTCAAACTCGTCTCTGGTTACGCTCGATTCTATTAGGATTTCATCTGAATGGCGGGATGCAAACGAAAGAGATGCTTGAAGACGTGATTGTTGATCGCGCTCTTTATTGGAATCGGAGAGAGCGCATGCGTGATCTCGCCTTTTTCACACAATCGAGACGTATCGTTCCGTTCGACTCAATTCCTTCACAAGGCGCGCAGTCTGCATCAGATGGGCTTCAGCTTTTGCTCGAATTTTGCGAGCTAAAGAAGCACTCGGTTTACCGCGTAGATATCACAGCCCCAGAGGTACGCGAGCACGGTCTCGTGGTATCTAGGGTAGTGATGCCGACCTTACAGCAGTTTTATCTAATGGAGCCCTACCTGCCGCTGAATGCTTCGCGATGGCAAAACGTGCCCTACGAGCTTGGACTATGCGAAGAGCCAGCGCACGAACCCAATCCCGTTCCGCACTTTTTTTTATGAGGGGTTTACATGAACAAAGATTCGCTTGTTTTTCTGGATTATCATGGGAAGTCGCGGTTAACCAGCAAAGGGTCGAATTCGCCGTGCGAAGAATGGCCGGACGACTGGTTCAGGATCAATTTTAAGGGTTATCCGAGGTTCGGGCGAACGGCATTACCTCCGCCGAATTTTGTAGGGACTTTGCCCGGACATGAGCTGATTCTCAGCCGCAGGTCTGAGCGTATGTTTGCCAAAAATGAGGCTCTAACCCTAGAGGAGCTGTCGAGGGTGCTATCCACGCTACGGATAACATCGGGTCTCGAAGATGTAACTTATGACTCCAAGCGAGCCTATTCGTCGGCAGGGGCGCGGTATCCGATAGAAGCCTACATACTGCCTCTCAAAGTAACCGAGCTTCAATCATCCCTATACCATTACAACGTACGCAGTCACAGCTTGGAAAAGCTTTGGCCATTTTCACAAGCTGATATCAATGCTTGTTTTCCTGATGAAGGCTGGTGCAGTGAAAGTGCGGTCGCCGTCGTCCTAACAGCCTGCCATTCTAGAACCGCGATGAAGTATGGAGAGCGAGCTTATCGTTATTGCCTTATTGAAGCAGGTCAGATAGCGCAGAACATGCAGTTGCTGTGTTCAAGTGAAGGGCTGGCATGCTGCAACTTCGGTGGGTTTCACGATGACACGGTGATGCGCCTGCTAGACGTTGATCCGAGTGAAGAGATCGTAGTGCACACGCTGTTCTTTGGAAAGTCAGTAAAAGTATAAGTCAAGGGTAGCTTCGGTACTGTTGCCATGCTTAGGCATCCCACGTGCTCGCGAGGGTTGAGTTAGTCTGCAAGCGCCAGATCTCAAGACAATAGCCGGTGCTATCTCTGACTCATATAATTCAACTTAGTCGTGCCGATCATCTTTCGAACCCAAGCGGCAAGATCGGTTACGTGAGCAAGGCTTCAGGGCAGGATTCGGAATGCGTTATTTTGCTTGAGACGTCGCTGCCGGCATCAGTATAAAGCTCCCAAGCAGCGTTGAGCTGCGATTAATAAATGAGGCTTGTTCAGAAAAGGAACAAGTAGAAGGAGCTAAGACATGAAAGTACTACAGACAGTAAATACCGAATCGATAGTTGCTGAAGCAACGATTGATCGGTCCCGATTCGAAAGGAGCACCATGCCGACCCGAGAGGCTCGATTTGATGCGATTCGGTGGCAGGAGGGTATACAACCTATCCCGAATAGCTCAATGCAGCATGCCGCGAATACATGTAACACGTGTTGCTGTGGGGGTGACGATGGTCCTATGAATGCTCAGGCGAAACCTCTTCGTTTGTGCGCGTAGCACGCCAATGTCATCGCTAGCTCAGAGACGCCTAACAAGATGGTGAGATAGTGTTCCTCCTCTCGACGCGTGAAACAGGGAACCTCTCTTATCTCGCAGGGCTCTGAGCTAGTATTTACATCGGTAGCCGTCTATGGCAGGTGGGCCTTACGGTCCCTAAATCTTACTCAGCAGCGCGCAAATCTAGTCATGACTCATAATGGACCGTTATACCTGCGTTATCACCAACGCACACTCGTCTCCGAAAGCTCTCCTACACCAGGGAGTGTCGTAGTCTCTGATGATCCGGGAAAGATCTACTTCAAGACGTACTCTCGCTTCCCACGGATTGCTCTTCCTGATCCTACCCCTCCACACACCCCCTCGCTTCATGCATGTATTCTCGGGAGAAAGAGTGAGCGCTCATTCTCTCGACACAGCATGATGCAGCTGGTTGACTTATCGCGAATCTTGGTCGGACTACAGATAACCTCAGATGAAGGCCATACGGATTATCACTCGCGAAGAGCGTATCCCTCTGCAGGGAAGTGCTATCCGATTGAGGCTTATATACTTCCATTGAGGGTGGAGGGCCTCAAACATCATGCGTATCACTACCATGTGCGAACCCACTCACTGGAGGAGATGTGGCCCTTTGGAGATAGTGACTTCGGGGCGTGCTTTTCACGAGACCACTGGTGCCGCGATGCCGGAGCGGTAGTCGTCCTGACTGGGTGTCATGCCCGCGGTTACCTCAAGTATCTAGAGAAAGCCTATCAGTACTGCCTCTTGGAAGCCGGACACGCAGCACAAAATATTCACTTGCTATCTGCTGGAGAGGGGTTGAATTGCTGTTCGTACGGGGGATTTTATGACAAACCTCTCATGAGGTTGTTGGATCTGAATCCAAATGAAGAGATCTTGCTGCACACTCTCCTGGTAGGTAAGAAAGCGTAAGGCAAAGCGCAAGCCGGCGCAAATCCATGGGGAGTGGCGCCCGTTCACTGAACCGTTCCACCTATTTTCTAGTGCAGGTAAAGGAGGGGCCGGTCACGGAAGTGCTCGCTTTTATAGCGACCATGCAAGGTGACGCGCAGTTGGAGGCTGTTATGGCCTTCTATGTGCGGGCAACGGGTCAATACGTCAGCTCCACGGAGCAATGGCGACGACTGTGTGAACGTTTTGGATGGGGACTTTCGTCAGACATCCATAACCCTTTTTACCGGCGAGTCTCTGAAGGTATTCTCCAGAAATTCCGAGAGCGCGGTTGGATCTAATTCAATCGTCTTTCTGGATTTCGTAAGTACTTCGAGAAACGCCAAGTGAGGTTGGAATGAGATACAAAAGCTCTCTTCTTCCGACCTCCATTTCTTGTTCACTCGAAATATCTTCTTATCCAACACAAGCCGAACTTACTTAACTGAATGGCCGTCTCCCCGTACCAGTAGTCTCAGTAAGCGGACTAGAAAGTCTGCGGTCCAGTTAGCGGCTCTTCCCCTGGACCGCGGAGCTTCCGCTCCGCTTGCCATCTGCACTCAGACCCCAGTAGGGAGGGACGGACGATATTCTGGTAAAGTGCGGAGTAGATCTCCAGGATGGCGACTGGAGTGCTTGGTTAGCTCTCCGGGCGGCGTGAGCGTAACCAGCCGAAAGAGAATGAGGAAGCCGGTGCGGGTGCAGAATGATGAGAAGGATGAGGATTAGGAATAGGACGAGGACTTACTACGGCTAGTGTGCTAGAAGGGACATAACAAGACGGGCGACGGTCCCGGCGCCCGTCAGGCAATCGTTCTCCACTTCAGCCAACGTCGATCGGCAACCTAGGCTTTCTGGTTAATTAACGCGGAAAACGCGGAGGGCGCAGCCGAATGTTATAAGTATCGATCGGCTCGTCAAGTCGGCCATTCTCGTGCACTAGCTCCCATGAGTATCGTAGCAATGCCCCTCCTGCGGTCTCCGCGTTTTCCGCGCCTCCGCGTTACTTAACCAAAATATTCGGACACCGAAGAACCTAGTTCCTTACCGAACGAGGCATAGTTAGCATCCAGTGGAGAACGCAAGCGTCGATGGGACTGTCGCCCTTCACGCAATCGTTCCGCCTATCTCCCCCATATATGCAGACAGCTTCTTGGTACAAGTCATTCCTTGACCGTAATCTTCGCAATCTCACCTTCGAAGGTCACTACATACAGCTCACCCTCAGCATCCTCGCCAAAAGATGTGATGTGCCGATTGGTCTTGAAAAGCACGTCGCGTTTCCA